>NZ_JBIASW010000008.1:0-82300 GCF_042891215.1 Streptomyces sp. NPDC001914 | reverse complement strand
CCGTTCCTCGCGCCCCTCACGGGGCACGTCCGTGCCGCCCTGCGCCGTCGACCGGCTGTCGCCCGACGCGGGCCGGGCGCGCCGTTCCTCGCGCCCCTCACGGGGCACGTCCGTGCCGCCCTGCGCCGTCGACCGGCTGTCGCCCGACGTGGGCTGGGCGCGCCGTTCCTCGCGCCCCTTGCGGGGCGACTCGCCTCGGGATTCCTTCAGGGCGGCTCGGGCCCTTGCGGCGCCCGCTGTCGCGTCGCCGGGTGGGGCCGTCGGTTCCGGTGTCGCGGCGCGGGTCGCGCGGGCGTTCAGTTCGGCGGTCGACGCCGACGGGGACCAGGACTCGCCGCGCTTGCCGGCGTCCATCGCCTCGTTGGCCAGCCGGTCCGCGTGCTTGTTGCGCTCGCGCGGGATCCACTCGTACGTGACCTGGGAGCCCGGCAGGACCCCGGCCGCCCGTGCCGCCAGCGGCTTCATGTCCGGGTGCTTGATCTTCCAGCGCCCGGACATCTGCTCCACGACGAGCTTGGAGTCCATCCGGACCCGGATCGGCGCGGTCGCGTCGAGCTCACGGGCCGCCTCCAGACCGGCGATCAGACCCCGGTACTCGGCGACGTTGTTGGTGGCGACGCCGATGTACTCGGCGCGCTCCGCCAGCGTCTCCCCGGTGGCCGCGTCGATGACCACGGAACCGTAGCCCGCGGGCCCCGGGTTGCCCCGGGAACCTCCGTCGGCCTCGACGATGAACTCCCGCACGGACGAGCTCCCTACAGGCCGGACTCGGACGTGCGCACCAGGATGCGCTGGCAGTTCTCGCAGCGCAGCACGGCGTCGGGAGCGGCCGCCTTCACCTCGTTGACCTCGGTGATGTTGAGCTCCAGGCGGCAGCCCTCGCAGCGGCGCTGGTAGAGCCGGGCGGCGCCGACGCCACCCTGCTGGAGGCGCAGCTTGTCGTAGAGCTTGAGGAGATCGGCGGGCACGGAGGCGGAGACGACCTCGCGCTCCTTGGTGACCGAGGCCGACTCGCCGTCGAACTGCTCGAAGGCGGCGTCCCGGCGCGCGGTCGCGTCGTCGATCTTCGCCTGGACGGAGGAGACCCGCCCGGTCAGCTCCGTGACCCGCTCCTGGGCGGACTCACGGCGCTCCATGACCTCGAGGACGACGTCCTCCAGGTCGCCCTGGCGCTTGGCGAGGGAGACGATCTCGCGCTGGAGGTTCTCCAGGTCCTTCGGCGAGGTGACGGCACCCGAGTCGAGGCGCTGCTGGTCGCGGACGGCACGCTGACGCACCTGGTCGACGTCCTGCTCGGCCTTGGTCTGCTCGCGGGCGCAGTCGCTCTCCTCGGTCTGCGCGGCGACGAGCAGGTCGCGGAGCTGGGTGAGGTCCTTGTTCAGCGACTCGATCTCGGCGTGCTCGGGCAGCGACTTCCGCTTGTGGGCGAGCTGCTGCAGACGCGAGTCGAGGGACTGGACGTCGAGAAGTCGGATCTGGTCGGCGGGCGCGGCGTTCAGTTGGGGGCTCCTGATGTGTCGTTGTGTGAGGCCGCGTGGGCGGTCCAGGGGTCGGTGACCGTCCGGGAGACGTGGACGCGCAGTCCCCATCCCTTCCGGTCGGAGATCTCGTCGAGCTGGGCGGCGGCCAGCTCGCACCAGGGCCACTCGGTGGCCCAGTGCGCCGCGTCGAGCAGCGCGAGAGGACTGTGGGCGCGGGCCTCGGACACCGGGTGGTGCCGCAGGTCCGCGGTGAGGAACGCGTCAACGCTCGCGGCGCGCACGTCGTCGAAGAGGCTGTCCCCGGAGCCGCCGCTGACCGCGACGGTCCGCACCAGGGCGTCGGGGTCGCCCGCGACACGGATGCCCTGCGCGGTGGCGGGCAGCCGCTCGGCGGCCCGGGCGGCGAGTTCGCGCACGGTCAGCGGATGGTCGAGCTCGCAGACGCGGCCGAGGCCACGGCGTCCCGCGGGGTCGGTGGTGTCCGGCACGAGGGGCCCCACGACCCGGAGGTCCAGCGCCCCGGCCAGCGCGTCGCTGACTCCCGGGTCGGCACGGTCGGCGTTGGTGTGGGCGACGTGCAGCGCGATGTCGTTCTTGATCAGCGTGTGGACGACCCGGCCCTTGAAGGTGCCGGCCGCCACGGTCGTCGTACCGCGCAGGTAGAGCGGGTGGTGGGTGACGAGCAGGTCGGCGTCCAGCTTCACCGCCTCGTCGACGATGTCCTGGACCGGGTCGACGGCGAACAGGACGCGCGTGACCTCCTGGTCGGGGTCGCCGCAGACGGTGCCGACCGCGTCCCACCCCTCGGCCCGCTCCGGGGGCCACAGGGCGTCGAGCGCGGCGATGACTTCAGACAGACGGGGCACGGGGAAAGGCTACCTGCCTCGCGTCCCTGTCCGACCGGTCGTGGGCGACCGGCCCCTGCCGGGGCGGGCGGGCGCGCGGGGCCCGTGCCGCGGCACCGGCCGGACAGGGTCACCCCGTCTCCCGGCGCACGTCTTCCCGCCATCGTTCAGCACATCCGCCCGGCTCCCTCAGGCGAATCCCGACTCGGCCACCCTTATGTGTGAAGCAACAGCCCGTCGCGCCCCCGCCTGTGCGTGCGAAAACTACCTTCGTCGCCGGAGGTGACCGAACGATGACGGCCGGTGCGAGAGAACCCGTGGTGCGGAGCGAGCGCGCGAACGGCGCCGAGTACGGTGACGCCGCGAGGCGATGGGCCGCTCCTCCCGGCTGTGTGATCACCGCCGACGGCACCTACGGGGCGCGGCTCGCCCGCGACGGCGAGTCCTGGTATCCGGAGCGCTGGACCCTGGACGGCCCCGAGCCGTACGCCGTACCGCTGCCCGGTCCGCAGCCGGAGCAGCCCGGTGCCGAGGTGCTGCCGCTGACCGACGGGCGGGTGCTGATCCACCGGGTGGACGACGGGCGCCACGCCTTCTCCCTCCTGTACCCGACCGGGCCGGGCACCGGCGAGCTCCCGCTGGGCGCGGTGGAGTGCCCCGACGCGGGCACCGTGCTGCGGCTGCTGCCGCCCGCGCCGGACGGGGAGCGCGCGTACGCCCTCGCGGTGGGCCGGGGGTCGACGGCCGTGTGGCTGGTGGCGGGCGGCGCGTTCGGTCCGGCGCATCTGGCCGAGGTGCCGGGCCACTGCTCGGGAGGGGTGTGGCTGGACGGCACGGGACGCCTGCTCGCGCTGGACCGCTTCCAGGACGGGCGCACGAAGTCCGTGGTGGTCGACCTCGAACGCGGCGGCGAGGTGTCGCCGCTCCTCCAGATCGCCGAGCACAGCAACGACCGGCTGCTCCTCGCCGACGCGGACAGCGGACTCCTGCTCATCCGGTCCGACGCGCCGTCGCCCGGCCGGGACCGGCTCGGCTGGGGCGTGCTCGGCAGCACTCTGCCCGTCCGCTTCCCCGACTGTCTGAACGCGACGGGCTGTTCGATCAGCCCGTTCGCGATCCAGCCGGGCCAGGTGCTGACCCCGGAGTCCTGCGCGGTCGCCCTGCGCATGGACGGACCGGGCGGGACCTGGGTGGGCGTGTGGCGTCCGGCCGAGCGCCGGATCCACCACCGCCCGGCGCCGGAGGGCTGGTTGCCCGGCACCGGCCTGTGGACCGCTGAGGGGGTGCTCCGCCTGCCGTACGTCACGGGGGCCGTCCCGTGCGGTGTCGCGCGGCTGGGGGCCCCCGAGGGGACGGGAGAGCCGGACACAGGGGATCCGGCTCTCCCCGGTCTCCCCGCGCCGCGGCCGGTCCCCCTCCAGCAGGCGCCCCTTCGCGGCGGCCCGCCGGCCGGTTCGCCGCACCCGGCGCCGGGAGGCGAGCCGCGCCGGGCACTGCCGGTCCACCTGACGCCGAGCAGCGGCACGGCCCGCGCCCCGAGGGACGAGAGGGTCCGCGCGGTCGACGGACCCGGGGTGCCGTCCGCCGGTACGGGCTCCGTGGCCGAGGGCCAGGAGCCGCTGTCGACGGTGACGAGCCTCACCTCCAGGACCTCGCCCGGCGAAGCGCAGCGGCGGGACACGAACCCCGGCCTCGCGCCGGGCGGGGCGCTCCCACCCGTCGTGCGGCTGCCCGACGAGAGGGGCGAACCGGTCCGGCCGGTCGCACGACGCACCCCCGAGCCGGGCCGGCCGGGCCGGCCCCAGCCGAGCCGCTGGACCAGGGTTCCTCTGCCCCTGACGCCGGAGCAGAGCCGCCGGGCCGAACCCCCCGGGACACCCGCGACCGAGGCGGGCATCTGGATCGAGCCCACCGCAACACCAGCACCGGAACAGGACAACTGGGCCCAACCCACCGGAACACCCACGCAGGAACAGGACGACTGGGCCCAAGCCACCGGGGCACCCGCGCAGGAACAGGACCGCTGGATCGAACCCACCGGGACACCCACGCGGGAACGGGACCGCTGGGCCCAGCCCACCGAGGCACCCGCGCAGAACCAGGACCGCTGGATCGAACCGGCCGGGACACCCACGCGGGAGCAGGACCGCTGGGCCCAACCCACCGGGGCACCCACGCAGGAACGGAACGGCTGGTCCGAACCCGCCGCAGCACCCGCACCGGAGCCGAGGCGCCGGTCCGAACCGGTCGGAGCACCCGCCCCGGAACAGAGACACCGGCCCGAACCGGTCGCGGCACCGGCGCCGGAGCGGCGACGCCGAGCCGAGTCCGCCGGGGCGGCCACGACCGAGGCGGACCTGTGGACCAAGGTCGCCGAGACGCCCCCGCCCGGCATGGGGCTCAGGACCCGGACCGACGGGACACTCCCGGGTGGCATGACCGTCGCCGTCGAACCGGCCGAGCCGCTTCCCCCGGCCACGGCGGCCGGCACCGATCAGGGGACCGTCATCATCGCCATCGCCCCCGCCGCCCCCGGCACCGAGGCCCCCACCGAAGCCGGTGCCGCCACGGAACCCGCCCGCACGGAACCCGCCCGTACCGAACCCACCCCCATCGAGCCCGGTCTCTGGACCAAGGTCGCCGAGACGCCTCCGCCCGGCATGAGCCTCGGCGCCGGCACCGGCGCGACACCCGCGGGCGGCACCGTGCTCGGGGCGGGGAGCGTCGACGCCCTGCCGGCCGCCGGAGAGTTCAGGGGCCAGGTCGCCCTGAGGCCGCTCACCGCCGTGCCGCGGATGCCCGCGGAATCCGGGGTTCCGAGTGTGTTGGCCCACACGGACGAGGAGAAAAGGGGCAGCACGGGCGAAGAAACGTCACCCTCCGACTCCCGGGCGATGACCGCACGTTAGACTCCCCCGGCTGTAAAGAAGGATCTTGCATACGGGGTGAACACTTCAATGAACGACTCGAGCACCATGGAAGCACCGGGCACGGACGTCCACGAGACGTCGGCCGCCCGGTCCGAAGGCCACGGCAGACACCGCGGCCCGGTCTCCGGCCACGACGACGAGGCGACCCCTCAGGGCCGCCACCGCAAGCCGTCCGGCCAGCAGGGCACGACGGCCTGACGGACCCACGGCAGCCGAAACCGGCGTACGGCCCCGCTCGCACCATGGCGAGCGGGGCCGTTTCCATGGGGAGTTCTCCAGGCCGGCGGCCCCGGCCCACCGAAGGCCGTCCGCTCAGTGAGAAGAGCCCTCCCGCCTGAGCCCCAGCACCTCCACCGCCGCGAAGGTCTCGCCGCCCGGCCGGTCCGCGTAGTACGGGGTGAGCAGCGCGTCGAGTTCGTCGTGGCTGAAGGTGTCCTGCTTGCTGTCGAACTTCGCCGCCACCCGCGGCCGTTCGACGACGGCGACCATTCCGCCGTGCACGACGAGGAGCTGTCCGTTGACGTGCGCGGCGGCGGGCGAGGCCAAGTAGCCGACGAGCGGGGCGACATGCTCGGGGGCCAGCGGGTCCAGGCCCTCGTCGGGCTGCCCGAATCCGGCGAAGACGTCCTCCGTCATCCGGGTGCGGGCGCGCGGGCAGATGACGTTGGCCGTGACGCCGTACTTGGCGAGTGCCTGCGCCGTCGAGGTGGTCAGGCCGACGATCCCGCCCTTCGCGGCCGCGTAGTTGGGCTGTCCGGCGGAGCCGGCGAGGAACGCCTCCGACGAGGTGTTCACGATCCGCCCGTAGACGGGCCCGTCGGCCGCCTTGGAGCGGGCCCGCCAGTGCGCGGAGGCGAAGCGGGTGGTGTTGAAGTGGCCCTTGAGGTGGACCCTGACGACCGAGTCCCACTCGTCCTCGGTCATCGAGAAGACCATGCGGTCGCGGAGGATGCCCGCGTTGTTGACGAGGATGTCCAGCTTTCCGTACGCGGCGACGGCCGACTCGACCAGTTCGCGGGCCTGTTCGTGGTCGGCGACGTCCCCGGTGTGGGCGGTGGCCCGGCCGCCGGCCGCCCGGATCTCGGCGGCGACCTCCTCGGCCGGGGTGGCCGAGGCCTCGCCCGAGCCGTCCCGTCCGGGCTGTCCGTAGTCGTTGACGACGACGGCGGCGCCCAGCCGGCCGAGTTCCAGCGCCTCGGCCCGGCCGAGCCCGCGGCCCGCGCCGGTGACGATCGCGGTGAGCCCTTCAAGTGGCAGTGACATCAGGGTCCTTAGCGGTTGGGGTGGAGGTCCGTACCGGCGGTCGCCCGGGTCAGATCTCGATGCACGTCCGCAGGGCGGTGCCCGAACGCATCTGGTCGAGCGCCTCGTTGATCCCGGCCAGCGGGACCCGGTGGGTGATCAGGCCTTCGAGGTCGATGCGGCCGGCGCGCCACAGGGCGATCGTGCGCTCGTAGGAACGGAGGACGTCCCCGCCGCCGTACATGGAGGGCAGGATGCGCTTCTCGTCGAAGAACAGCTCGAACATGTTGAGCTGGAGGAAGTCGTCCATGGCCCCGGCACCGACGACGACGAGGGTGCCGCCGCGGCGGGTGTGGTCGTAGGCGGTGCGGGCGGTGGCGGACTTGCCGACGACCTCGAAGACGTAGTCGAAGCCCTCGCCCGCGGTGACCGACTGCTTGGCGTCGGCGAGTTCGTCGGGTGAGACGGCCTTGGTGGCGCCGAAGCGGAGCGCGGCCTCGCGGCGGGAGGCGACCGGGTCGACGGCGACGATCTCCGCGGCCCCCTTGAGCCGGGCGCCCTGGATCGCGGAGATGCCGACGCCTCCGCAGCCTATGACGGCGACCGACGAACCGGCTTCCACGTCGGCGGTGTTGAGGGCCGCGCCGAGTCCGGTGGTGACGCCGCAGCCGATCAGGGCGGCGATGTCGAAGGGCACGTCGTCGGGGATGGGGACCGCGCAGCCGGCGGCGACGACGACCTCCTCGGTGAAGGTGCCGGTGCCGGCGAAGCCGAACACGTCGCCGCCGGGGCGCTTGAAGTTGGGGGTGCCCGCGTTCATGAACCCGGCCAGGCACAGTTCGGTCTGGCCCCTCTTGCAGGCCGGACAGGCGCCGCAGGCGGGCAGCCAGCAGATGACGACGCGGTCGCCGGGCTTCAGATGGGTGACGCCCTCGCCGACCTCGGTGATCTCGCCGGCGCCCTCGTGTCCGGGGACGAACGGCGCGGGCTGCGGCAGGACGCCGTTCATCGCGGACAGGTCCGAGTGGCACAGCCCCGTGGCCCGCACCCGGATGCGCACCTTGCCGGGCCCGAAGCCCACCGCCTCGACGTCGTCGAGGACCTCGAGTTTGTCCTGGCCTATCTCGTGCAGTACGGCTGCGCGCATGGTGCGGCTCCCCTCAGGACGGTTCGTACGGGTGTCAGACGTGTTCGACGAGGGTGTCGGCGAGGACCGGCGCGTCGTCCCGCTCGACCGCGCTCACCGCCACCCGGATCCCGCTGTCGCCCCGCCACATCCGGATGCGCAGGGTCTCGCCGGGGAAGACGACTCCGGCGAAGCGGGTGGCGCAGGCGCGGACGCGGGTCACGTCGCCGCCGAGCAGGGTGTCGACGACGGCCTTGAGCGTCATGCCGTACGTGCACAGCCCGTGCAGGATCGGCCGGTCGAAGCCGGCGAGCTTGGCGAACTCGGGGTCGGCGTGCAGCGGGTTCCAGTCGCCGGAGAGCCGGTAGAGCAGGGCCTGTTCCTCGCGGATCGGGCGTTCGACAGTCCGGTCCGGTGGGCCTGCCGGGGCTTCGAGACGGGCGCTCGGTCCGCGGTCGCCGCCCCAGCCGCCTTCGCCGCGTACGAAGATCTGGGCGTCGTTGGTCCACAACGGGCCCTCGGCGTCGGCCACTTCGGTGCGCATGACGAGGACGGCCGCGGTTCCCTTGTCGTAGACGGCGGCGATGCGGCTGGTGGCGGTGGCCGTGCCCTCGGCGGGGATCGGGCGGTGCAGCCGGACGCTCTGGCCGCCGTGCAGGACGCGGGCGAGGTCGACGTCGACGCCGGGCATGGACAGTCCGCCGATCACGCCCGGTGAGCCCGCGCCCGCGACGGTGGCGAAGCTCGGCAGGACGTGCAGCCTGGATTCGAGGGTGTAGCGCAGTTCGTCGGGGTCGGTCGCGGGGACGCCCGCACCGAGGCCCAGGTGGTAGAGCTGGACGTCCTTGTGACTCCAGGCGATCTCGCCGGTCCGGGGTTCCGCTGCGACGGCCTTGGCGGCGTCAATGGGCATGGGGCTCCTGACTCGACTGCGCGAAAGACCTCGGTGCGGCCGTCCGCACCGTCGGCCGCACCGAGGTCGACACTGGGCCGCGGAACCCGCTCGTTCTAGAACGCGTTCCAGTACGGCGAACCCTTGTATAGCCGAGCGCCCAGTACTTGTGAAGACTACTGACGCCATGTCAGATCGAGTCGTCACTTGGCCCGGCGCCGGTCGCGTCGCGGCCGCGGCCGTGACATTTGTCCCGGCCGATCGCCGACAAGTGCATCTGCCGGAGCACCGCCCCGGGCCCCTAGCGTCGTTCTCATGACAAGGACGACGGGGACGACGGCGGGAGAGCCGCGGGCGTGCGCGCCTGCGGTGACGGGGGCGGCGCCGGCGGTGCGCTTCAGGGGCGCGGTCAAGACCTTCGGCACCGTGCGCGCCGTGGACGGTCTCGACCTCGACGTGGCGGGCGGCGAGACGGTGGCGCTGCTGGGCCGCAACGGCGCGGGGAAGTCGACGGCGATCTCGCTGCTGCTCGGCCTGAACGAGCCGGACGAGGGCTCGGTGGAGCTCTTCGGCGGCCGCCCGGAGGACTCGGTGCGCGCCGGACGCGTCGGCGCGATGCTCCAGGACGCCCGTCCGGTGCCCCGGGTCACCGTCCAGGAGCTGGTCTCCTTCGTGGCCGGACGCTATCCGGCGCCGCTGCCGGTGGCCGAGGCCCTGCGTCTCGCGGGCGTCACGGAACTGGCCGGGCGGCGCGTGGACCGGCTGTCCGGAGGGCAGGCGCAGCGCGTGCGGTTCGCGGTGGCGCTCGCCGGGAACCCCGCGCTGATCGTGCTCGACGAGCCCACCGCGGCGCTCGACGTGGAGGCACGGCACGCGTTCTGGGAGTCCATGCGGGCCTACGCCCGGCGTGGCCACACCGTGCTGTTCTCCACGCACTATCTGGAGGAGGCCGACGCGCACGCCGACCGGATCGTCGTGGTCGACCGGGGGCGGATCGTCGCGGACGGGACCGGGGAGGAGCTTCGGCGGTCGGCGGGCGGCAACCTCGTCTCCTTCGACCTGGCGGGCCTCGCCGCGGAGAGCCTGGCCCTGCTGCCCGGGGTGGTGGCCGTGGAGGTGCGCGGGGGCCGGGCCCGGCTGCGCACGGACGACTCGGACGCGACGGTGGTCGCGCTGGCCGAACGGGGGGCGATCCGCGGCCTGGAGGTCGTCCCCGCGTCCCTGGACGACGCTTTCCTGGCCCTCACCTCGCGCGAACGGGAGACGGTGTGATGTTCGACTATCTGCGGCTCGAAGTGCGCCGGACACTGCGTGACACCGGCTTCGTGATCGGCGGCGTCGCGATGCCGGTGATGATGTATCTGCTGTTCACCAACCTCGGCGGTGGCGACGACCGCGCGTGGAGGACCGCGTCGATGGTCGGCATGGCCGCCTACGGGGCGGTCGGCTCGGCGCTGAACACCGGCGGCGGGGTCGCCGAGGACAAGGTGACCGGCTGGCTGCGGCAGCTCCGGGTGACCCCGATGACCTCGCGCCAGGTGGTGCTCGGGCGGGCGCTGACCGGTTCGGTGACCGTGCTGCCCGCGATCGTCGCGGTGCTCGCGGCCGGCGGCCTCGTCAACGGCGTACGGCTGGACGCCTGGCAGTGGGCCGCGACGGCCCTGGTGCTGTGGCTGGGCTCCGTCCCGTTCACCCTGCTGGGGCTCGGCAACGGCTACCGGATGACCGCGCAGACGACGGGTGTCGCGAACATGGTGTGCAATCTGGGGCTGGCGGTGGTGGGCGGCCTGTGGTTCCCGCTCGCCCTCTTCCCCGGCTGGCTGCGCTCGGTCTCGGCGTACACGCCCACGAACCGGTTCGCGCAGCTCGGCGTGTCGGTGACCGAGGGCCGGGCACCCGGCCTCACCGCGGTGGCGGTGCTGGTCGCCTGGCTGCTGGCGTTCGGTTCGTACGCCGTGGTCTCGTACCGTCGATCCGCACGTACCGTCTGAACGGGGAGCGGGACATGTCCTGGATGAAAGGCATCGGCTGCCAGGTCCGCGCGCTGCGGGCCGAGCGGAACCGCTGGAAGGCCGACATGGAGCGGTACAAGGAGGAGCAGCGGGCCGCGCGCAGGAGCGGTGGCCCGATGCCGGAGAACCCGGGGCCGCCGCCGACCGGCTTCGCTCTGCTGCCGTGGCTGCTGCTGGGGATGGGCGCCTTCTCCAACCTCTTCCAGGGCAGGACCCCGCAGCCCTGGGTCGGCGGTCTTGGCCTGCTGGCCTTCAACTCCCTGTACATCTACGTGACGTTCCGGGCGTTCACGAAGGCGACGAGGGAGGCCCGCTCGACCCGGGTGGCGCTCGTCCTGATGGCCGCGGTCACCTGCGCGCTGGCGATCGGGTACGGCGGCAGCTGGCTGTACTTCTTCCCGCTGCTCGGGCTGGCCACCGGGGCGGTGGTGCGCGGCCCCTGGCTCGGGAAGACCGGCCTCGGTCTGACGGTGCTCGCCGCGTCGGTGTCGGTGTACCGGGCGGGCTGGGACGCGGTGAACGTCGCCTACGGCACCTTCCTGTCCACGATGGTGACGGCCGCGATCCTCTCCCTCGCCGAGGCGGTACGGGAGCTGCGGGCGGCCCGCGAGGAGCTGGCGCGCCGGGCGGTGGAGAAGGAGCGGATGCGCTTCTCCCGCGACCTGCACGACCTGCTGGGGCACACGCTCTCCGTCATCGTGGTGAAGTCGGAGGCGGCCCGCAGGCTGGCTCCCCGCGATCTGGACGCGGCGCTCGTGCAGGTCACGGACATCGAGTCGGTCGGCCGGCAGGCGCTGACGGAGATCCGGGAGGCGGTCACCGGCTATCGCGAGGGCAGCCTCGCCACGGAGCTGGACCGGGCCCGCTCGGCCCTGTCCGCGGCGCGGGTGGAGCCGGTCGTCCGGCAGTCGGGGCCGCCGCTGGTGCCGCAGACCGAGGCCCTGCTCGGCTGGGTGCTGCGCGAGGCCGTCACCAACGTCGTACGGCACAGCGACGCGACGCGCTGCGAGATCACCGTCGACGGCACCGCGGACCTCGTGCGGCTGACCGTCTCGGACAACGGCACGGGCGCCTCCGTGGCGGACCCCGAACCGGGGATCGGCGGCACCGGTCTCAAGGGCCTCACCGAACGCCTCGCGACGGCCGGCGGCTCACTCACGGCGGGCCGGACCGCGCGCGGCGGTTTCGAGGTGCGCGCCGAACTTCCGTTGGAGGCGGTGGACTTGACGGAGGCGTCGGTCTGAGGGGCGGAACACCGTGCTGCGGCGGGCGGGCCCGGACGGGCCGGCCCGCCGCCGCGCGGGCGGGGCTACGGCGCCCAGGGAGCCGTCACGGACCAGGTCACGTCGTCCGTCCACGAGGTGGCGCTGTCGTAGGCGTTCGAGCCGCCGTTGCTCGCGATGTAGACGGTGTGGTTGTAGTGCCGGAGGTAGCGCGTCGGGTAGTTGTACGACGCGAACGAGGTCCCCGTGCCGCTCTTGCCGGTCTGGGCGCAGAACGTGGCGTCCTGTCTGAACTGCGCGGTGCCGGTCATGGGCTGCCGGTAGATCTGGTAGTTGAAGTGCCGCAGGAAGTCGCCCGGGTAGTTCCGCGACTCGAAGGAGTAGCAGGAGCCGTCGGCGAGCCCCCGGCGGACGATCCAGGTGGCGTCGCTCTTGTCGAGGGCCGGACTGCTCGACGTGACCGTCGAGACGACCGCCGCGTCGTTCTGGTGGCGGATGTAGCCGGTCGTGCAGCACGCGGTCGTCGCCCGCAGGGAGATCTCGGACCCGGCCGTCAGCGAGCCCGTGGTGCCGGTCGGGCCGCCGTAGCCGACGGAGACGATGTTCGACTGCACCTGGCTGTCCGCGGCGTCCGTGGGGATGCCCGAGGTCATGACGCCCTCGAAGAAGGACCCGATGGAGCCGTTGCTGTTGTCGCCGCCGGTGCCGAGGACGATCGCGCCCTCCTGGTGCATGGGCGAGTAGCCTCCGGCCGTGGGTTCACCGCCGGAATAGGTGGTCGTGAGGCCGCCCGATTGGGCATTGCCGTATTTCAGCGCGAAATGGTCCTGACCGTTGTTCTTCAGCAGAGCGGTCACGAACGGCATCGGTCCGGTGCCGGTGTTCGACGTGTTCTTGCTGTATCCGGCGTCCGACTGGAAGAGCCCGTTCTCCAGGTCCGCCTGCACCCACGGGCCCTGGCCGTAGCAGGGCGGGAACCAGCACTCGGTGCCGAAGTTGATCGCGTCCATGTGGCCGTTGCCGGTGTCGAGGTTGTTGGTCTCGGCGTTGCCGTAGTCGAAACAGCAGCTTCCGTTGACATGGGTGCCGGAGGTCACCATGTACATCCCCTCGGCGGCTCCGTCCGTGGCGACACCCGAGGTGGTGTTGTCCCGGTAGCCCATGCCGGCGGAGATCTCCAGACCGTAGACCTGGTGGCCGCCGGCGGTCACCGGCAGCGCGTCCGCCGGCGCCCCGACGTCGGCGGCTCCCGCCCCGCCCGCACCCTCGATCGTGAGGTCGTTGTGGCGCGGGGACTGGTCGTAGATCTCCGTGATGATGCAGGTGGTGCCGCCGCAGAAGGAGTCCTGGGCCGCCGCGTTCGCGTAGCCGCCGGCCGCGAGGAGACCGATGTTCGCGGTGGCGCCGTCGGAGGCGCGCCGCACCTGGTAGAGCGCGCCGCCGTACGACGAGTAGAGCGCCCTGACGAGGCTGTGCGCGGCGACACAGGGCGTGCCCGCGGCGGCGTAGACGTCGCAGGGCAGCGACCCGGCGGCGGTGGCCTGCGGCGCGCCGACGGCGAACGCGGCGACGGCCGCCATCACCGACAGCACGGCCAGGACTGTGTTTCTGAGGCGCTGTAAGCGCACGAAGGATGACAACACGGTGCACCTCTTCCGTTCCTGGTAGGACAGTGCGGGTGCCCGGTCGAAATACCGGACATCGTTCGATCGATATACCGAACCAATTCCCGGTCGATATTCCGAACGTTTACGGAAAGCGGCCCGGCTCAGGAATGACAAAGGGGAGCGCTGAATTCCGAGGCGATTATTTGCCCGCGGCCCGGGGCCGTCAAGACGCGCGGACGGGGACGAGGCCGATTTCCGGAGTCCGCCGGAACGTGCGGGCCGGGTCGCGGAAGCCCCCTCCCGCCTTACGCTGGGCCGCGTGAACGAGATGCCCCGGGACCACCGGCCCGCCAAGTCCGTCCGTGTCCTGCTCGCCGAGGACCAGAAGATGATGCGCGGGGCACTCGCCCTGCTGCTCGGGATGGAGCCGGACATCGAGGTGGTCGCGCAGGTCTCCACCGGCGACGAGATCGTGGACGCGGTGCTGGTGAGCCGGCCCGATGTGGCCCTGCTCGACATCGAGTTGCCGGGGATGAGCGGGCTGGACGCCGCCGCCGCACTGCGCGACCAGGCCCCCGACTGCCGGGTGCTGATCCTCACCACCTTCGGCCGCCCCGGCTATCTGCGGCGGGCCATGGAGGCGGGTGCCGCCGGGTTCCTCGTCAAGGACGGACCCGTGGAGGAACTGGCCGAGGCGATCCGGCGGGTGCTGACCGGGGAGACCGTCATCGATCCGGCGCTCGCCGCCGCCGCGCTGAGCGCCGGCCCCAATCCGCTCACGGCCCGCGAGTGCGACGTCCTGAAGGCCTCGGCGGACGGCGCCACCGTCGCCGACATCGCCGGCAAGCTGCACCTGTCCGAATCGACCGTCCGCAACTACCTCTCGTCCGCCATCGGCAAGACGGGCACCCGCAACCGCATGGAGGCGATGCGGGAGGCCCGCCAACAGGGCTGGCTGTAGGGCCGGTTCGTCTCCATCGTGACGGTGGCCGCCACCGGGGTCCGGCGGCGGCCACGGCCACGTCACTCCTCGTCCGCCCTCGCTACTTCGTCACCTTCGCCGTCCCCGACGCGTAGTGCTTGCCCTCGGGTGCCACGCAGGTGAACCAGTCCGGCTGGGAGCCGTCCACCGGACGGATCAGGTCCTCCATCTCCTGGCCGATGCCGGTCCCCGGCGACGCCTTCCCGGCGATGATCGTGGTGCCGTCGTCCCAGGTGCAGGTGACCTCCTTGGCGGTCGGGGCGACCTTGCCGATCACGAGCCGCTGGGAGGTCCTCGCCGAAGCGCCGCCGCCGAGGTTCAGCGGGCCCGAGAAGGACTCGATGTCCCGGCCCGCGAGCGAGTCGCCCTTCTCGACGGCCCCGTCCACCACGGTCGTCGTCCCCTGGTCCTCCAGGCTGAGACGGACGAACACCCAGCCCTTGCCGACGAGGTCGGACGCGACCTCGGTGCCCGTCGGCGTGAGGGCGTACTCGCTCATCCTGGACCGCTGGTACTGCGCCTCCCGCTCGTTCTTCGGCGCCCCCCACACGACGACCTTGACGCTCCACTCCTTCCCGTGCACCAGCCCGCGCCCGATGCTGGTCTCCTGCGGGTCGTACACGTGCCGCTGCTCGGGCGTCGACGGCACGGTCACGGCCGGAACGGCCCGCCGGCCCCCGTCGTCCCCGCCCATTCCCTCCGCAAGCGCCAGCGTTCCCGTGGTCCCCGCGACCACCAGGGCGGCCGCCGCCGTCACGGCCCAGCGGCGCGCCCTGCGACGGCGTCCGCCGCGCAGCACCGCCTGGTAGGGGGCCGTGCCGATCTCGACCTCGTCCGCCGCCCGGGCCAGCAGGAAGGCGATGTCCGCGCCCGTCGCCGCCATGTCGTGATTCGTCTCCCGGTCCGTGCTCATCGGGTCCGCCCTCCGTCCGTCACCGTGTTCGCCAGGCCCGGAACGACACGGAGTTTCGCGATCCCCTTGGCCGCGTTGCTCTTCACCGCGCCCACCGAGCAGCCCATCGCCTCGGCGGCCTGGCTCTCGCTCAGGTCCTCCCAGTAGCGCAGGACCACCGCTTGGCGCTGGCGCGGGGGCAGCCCGGCCAGGGCCGTGATCAGGGCGCCGCGGTCGTCGGCGCGGCCGATCGGGTCACTGCTGTCGGGGACCTCGCGGTGCAGCCCCGAATCGTCCCTCGGCGCGAGGAACTCCTTGAGTTTTCTCCGGTGTCTGCGGGCGTGCGCGTTGATCATCACGCGCCGCACGTACGCCTCCGGATCGTCGGCCGAGCCGACCCTGCGCCATGCCACGTACACCTGCTCCAGCGTCGTCTGGACCAGGTCCTCGGCGGCGTGCTGCTCCCCCGTCAGGAGAAACGCCGTACGCATCAGCCGTGGCCAGCGGCCGACGACGAAGCTCTGGAACTCCGTGTCCCGAGCCTGCTTCCGATCCCCCATGAGCACCTCCTAGATGACTGAAGGAGTCCACGGGCACCGGATTTCGTTGCCTCACCGCCGTGAAGTCGTCCGCGGCAGCCACGCGAACATCAGGACGGCACCGGCGAGCAGCATCACGCCGCTGACGCGGAACGCCAGTGCGTACCCGGCGGTCAGCGCCTCCCCGGAGACACGTCCCCCCGTACGGGCCGCCGCGATCGTGGACATGACCGCGAGTCCCAGTGAACCGCCCATCACCCGTGAGGTGTTGACCAGTCCCGAGACCACCCCGGCGTCCTCCGGCACCGCGCCCGAGGTCGCGATCGCGGCCAGCGGTGTCGCGGCCAGACCGGCGCCGGCCATCATCAGGATGCCGGGGAGCATGATCGCCGTGAGGTACGGGCCGTCGGCCGTCATGGCCGACTGCCAGCCGAAGCCGGCCGCGGCCAGGAGCGTGCCGAGGACGGCAACGTTGCGCGCGCCGACGACCGGCATGAGGCGGGGCGCCGACTTCGAGCCGATGACCACGGCGAGCGAACTCGGCACCAGGGCCAGGCCCGCGCCGAGCGGCGAGTAGCCGAGCACGTTCTGCGCGTACAGCGTCATGAAGAACCACATGCAGAACATCGCCGAGCCGGAGACGAACACGGCCGCGTTCGCCGAGGACACCGAGCGCAGCCGCAGCAGCTTCAGCGGCATCAACGGAGCCCTGGTCCGGGCCTCGACGGCCAGGAAGGCACAGATGAGGGCCAGTCCCGCGCCCAGCGGTACGAGGGTCGAGGACGCGGTCCAGCCCCCGGCCTCCGTCTGCACGATCCCGTACGCCAGGGTCGCGAGTCCCGCCGTCACCAGGAGCGCGCCCGGCAGGTCGAGCCGCCGCCCGTCCCCGGCCCGGCTCTCGACCAGCCGGTACGCGGCCCCGGCCAGCACGATCGCCCCGACGGGCACGTTGATGAGGAGCACCCAGCGCCACGACAGGCCGTCGACCAGCAGTCCGCCGACGAGTCCGCCCGCCGCGCCGCCGCCGGCGCCCACCGCGGTCCAGGTCGCGATGGCCCGCGCGCGGGCGGGGCCCTCGGGGACGGCCGAGGTCAGGATCGTCAGGGTCGAGGGCGCGAGCACCGCGGCCCCCAGGCCCTGCGCGGCGCGCGCGAGGAGCAGTTGGGTGCCCTCCTGGGCGAGGCCTCCGGCGGCCGAGGCGAGCGTGAAGAGCGCGAGACCCACCAGGAACATCCGCTTGCGCCCGTACAGGTCTCCGGCCCGCCCGCCGAGGAGCATGAATCCGGCGAACGCGATGGAGTAGGCGTTCACCACCCACTGCAGTCCGGGGGCGCTCAGCCCGAGGTCGGTCCGCATGGAGGGCAGGGCGACGTTGACGACGGACACGTCCAGGACGACCAGGAACTGTCCGGCGCACGCGAGCGCGATCACCACCCAGGCGGGCGGGGCGGTACGGGCGGTCGTCCGGGTGTCTTCGGCGGCTCGGAGCATGGCTGTCATGCTCTCAACCCACGGACGCTCCTTGCATCGGTATTTCGGCGCACCCGGACGTAGGGCACCGGACCTAGGACGTGTCCCCGCAGCCCCGCCCGTCCTTCGGCACCCTGCACTCGCTAGGGCCTGCGCAGCAGCGTGACCACCGCCGCGCCGCCCAGGCCGATGTTGTGCGCGAGGCCGACCCGTGCCCCCTGGACCTGGCGTGCCCCGGCCTGCCCTCTGAGCTGCCAGACCAGCTCGGCCACCTGCGCGATCCCGGTGGCCCCCAGGGGGTGCCCCTTGGAGATCAGTCCGCCGGAGGGGTTCACCACCCAGCGTCCGCCGTACGTCGTCGCCCCCGACTCGACGAGTTCGCCCGACTCCCCCTCCGCGCACATGCCGAGCGCCTCGTAGGTCAGCAGTTCGTTGACGGAGAAGCAGTCGTGGAGTTCCACGACGTCCACGTCCTCGATGCCGAGCCCGGAGCGCTCGTACACCCGGCGCGCGGCCTCCCGTGACATCGGCCGGCCGACGACGTCGATGCAGGAGCCGGAGGCGAAGGACTCCTCGGTGTCGGTGGCCATCGCCTGCGCGACGATCTCGACCGCCTTTTCCTCCAACGCGTGCCGCTCGGCGAACCGTTCGGACACGACGACGGCCGCGGCGGCTCCGTCCGAGGTGGGCGAGCACTGGAGCCGGGTCAGCGGGCGGTGCACGGCCTTGGCGGCGAGGATCTCGTCGACGGAGTACACGTCCTGGAACTGGGCGTAGGGATTGTGCGCCGAGTGGCGGTGGTTCTTGGCGCCGACGGCGGCGAGCTGGGCCTCGGTCGTGCCGTATCGCTCCATGTGCTCGCGGGCCGCGTCGCCGAAGATCTGCGCGGTGGGCGGGGACATCTCGAAGCCGTGCCGTGCGGACATGATCCCGTAGTGCCGGGCGACGGGTGACGTGGCGAAGTCCCCGCCGTCGGCGCCCGATCCGAGCGATCCCCGCTTCATCTTCTCGAAGCCCAGCGCGAGGACGCAGTCGCTGATGCCGCCCTCCACGAACTGCCGGGCCAGCATCAACGCGCTTGCTCCGGTGGCACAGTTGTTGTTCACGTTGTAGACGGGCACGCCGGTCAGGCCGAGTTCGTAGGCCGCGCGCTGACCGGCGGTGGACGGCTGGAAGCAGTACCCGACGGGGACCTGTTCCACGTCGGTGTACGAGATCCCGGCGTCGGCCAGGGCGTCGGTACCGGCCTCGCGGACCATGTCCCAGTACTGCCACTCCCGGGTCTCCGGCTTCTCGAACCTGGTCATGCCGACACCGACGACGTACGTCCTCATGGGCGCTCCTAGTCCCGTGGCAGGCCGAGCAGACGCTCGGCGACGACGTTGAGCTGGACCTGGGTGGTACCGCCCGCGATGGTCAGGCACCGGGAGAGCAGGAATCCGTGCACGGCCCGCCTGCCGGGGCCCTCGTTCAACGCGCCCTCGGGGCCGAGGAGTTCGAGGGCGAGTTCGGCGACCTTCTGCTGGTGCGCGGTCTGCACGAGTTTGCGGACGGAGGCGCCGGCGCCCGGTTCGGCGCCGGAGACCTGGCTGAGGGTGGTGCGCAGGGTGACGCAGGCCAGGGCGTGCGCCTCGGCCAGCAGCGCCCCCAGCCGGGGGCCGTCGACGTCGGCCGGTATCAGTGCCTCCAGGCCGGTGTCGAAGGTCAACTGGTCGGCCATGTGGACGCGTTCGTTGCCGAGCGTGTTGCGGGCGACCCGCCAGCCGTCGTCGACCTCGCCGACGACCGCGTCCGCGGGCAGCAGCACGTCGTCGAACCAGACCTCGTTGAACAGGGAGTCCCCGGTGATCTCCTTCAGGGGGCGGATGTCGATGCCGTCCGTGTTCTTCATGTCGACGACGAAGTAGGTGAGCCCCTTGTGCTTGGGCGCGTCCGGGTTCGTCCGGGCGAGGAGGATCCCGTGGTCGGCCCACTGTGCCGCGCTCGTCCACACCTTCTGTCCGTTGATCCGCCAGCGTCCGTCGGCGGTGCGCTCGGCGCGGGTGCGCAGCGAGGCGAGGTCGGATCCGGCGCCGGGCTCCGAGAAGAGCTGGCACCACAGGAGGTCGCCGCGCAGGGTGGGCAGGAGATACCGCTCCTGCTGCTGCCGGGTCCCGTGCGCGATGAGGGACGGCACGACCCAGGTCGCGATCCCCAGGTCGCTGACGCGCACTCCGGCCGCGGTCAGCTCCTGCTGCACGGCGAGCTGCTGGACCGGGCCCGCGCCGAGGCCGTACGGCGGGGGCAGATGCGGGGCGGCGTAGCCGGTGGGCGCCAGGGACCGGCGGACCTCCGCCGGGGCGAGTCCGCGCACCCGGTCGATCACCGCGCGGGCCTCGGTCCGGTACGCGGACGCCTCCGGCGGCAGTTCCAGGCGCAGTTCCCGCCGCACACCGCCGCGCGCGAGCCGTACCGCCCGCCGCAGGTGTCCGCTTCCGGCGCCGAGCAGCTGCCGTGCCACCAGGGCCCGGCGCAGATGGAGATGGGCGTCGTGCTCCCAGGTGAACCCGATGCCGCCGAGGATCTGGACGCAGTCCTTGGCGCAGGAGCAGGCCGCGTCGAGGGCGGCGCCCGCGGCGAGGGCGGCCGCCAACTCCCGTACACCGGGCGGCTCCTGCGCGGCGCGTGCGGCGTCCCAGGTGAGCGCTCTCGCCTGCTCCAGCCGCAGCAGCATGTCGGCGCACAGGTGCTTGACGCCCTGGAAGTGTCCGATGGGGCGGCCGAACTGCTCGCGGACCCTGGCGTGCGCGGCGGCCGTCTCCAGCGACCAGGCCGCGGTGCCGCAGGCGTCGGCGGCGAGGACGACGGCGGCGAGGTCCGTGACCAGTGAGGCGTCGACCGCCAGGACGCGGTCCACGGGGACCCGTACCCCGTGGGCCCGGACCTCGGCGGTCCCCCGCGTCGGATCGGCACTCTCGTGCGCCCGGACACCCAGCTCGGCAGCATCCACCACGAACCAGAGAACACCCTCGCCGGCAGCGGTGCCCCTGCCGGGAGTGGAGCCGACGCCGGGAGAGGTGGCCGCAGGAGAGGCGCCCGCACCGGGAGCAGCACCCTCGCCGACAGCGACACCGGCATCAGGAGCGGTGCCCCTGCCGGGAGTGGAGCCGACGCCGGGAGAGGCGCCCGCGCCAGGAACAGCACCGGCGCCTGGAGTGCGCTCAGGCCCCGCGGGCGTCGCCGCCAGGACGAGGACGTCCGCGTCGGCGCCGGACAGCACGGGTGGTGCCGTCCCGTCCAGTACGTAGCCGCCGTCCACCGCCAGCGCCGTCAGGGAGCCGGCGCCGAACGCGACGGCACCGATGCGCTCCCCGCACCCCAGGGCCCGTACGAGACCGGCGCGCCCTGGATCCCGTACGAGACCAGCGCTCCCTGGATCCCGTACGAGACCGGCCCTCCCCGCCCCCTGCCCCGCGTCACCCGTCGCCCCGGGTTCCGCCGCCAGCTCCGCCATGAGCACCGCCGACGCCAGGACGTTCGCCACGAAGGGCCCGGGCAGCGCCGCCCGCGCGGCCTCCTCGACGACGACGGCGAGGTCGACCAGGTCGCCGCCGCCACCCCCGTACGCCTCCGGCAGGTGCACGGCGAGCAGCCCCTGCGCGGCGAGCGCGTCCCAGAAGGCCGGTCTGCCGCCACCCGGGGCCTCCAGGAGTTTGCGGACCTCCTCGGGCGGCACGGCGCGGGCGATCCAGCCGCGCACGGCCTCGGCCAGCTCCCCCTGCTCCGGCGTGACCGCGATGCCCATGCGTGCCTCCCCAAAGGCCCAAGGTGCGTGGATCCGCGCCAGACTAGAACACGTTTCATTCTGACGGTAGGTCAGATACCCATGGATCGGTCAAGAATTCGTTAGTACGCCGAAGCATCGGAATAGTTGCCCGGGCACACCGGGTTCCCCCTGCACGTACTTCGCGTGGATCACCCGACCGACGCCCCCGCATCCCCATGGATCACCCGGCCGACCGTCCCCGGACATCCGCACGGAAAACCCCCTCGCTCCGCTCCCGAGAGCTCCCTTCGCTATGGCCTGGAGGCCCCCCGCAATGACGCACACGACGACCGACCGGCCCGCGCGGAGGCCGGGCGGCGCGACCGTTCCGGTGCTCGCCTTCGCGGGCATCGTTGTCGCGGTCATGCAGACCCTGCTCGTCCCGGTCATCAAGGACCTGCCGACCCTGCTGGACACCACGCCCAGCAACGCCACCTGGGTCCTGACCTCGACCCTGCTCTCGGGCGCGGTGGCCACGCCGATCATGGGCCGCCTCGGCGACCTCTACGGCAAGCGGCGCATGCTGCTCACCAGCCTGGCCGTGATGGTGGCCGGCGCCCTGGTCAGCGCGCTGAGCGTCACCCTGCTGCCGATGATCGTCGGCCGTACCCTCCAGGGCTTCGCGATGGGCGCGATCCCGCTGGGCATCGGCCTGATGCGCGACATGCTGCCCCGCGAGAAGCTCGGCTCCGCGATGGCCCTGATGAGCTCCTCGATCGGCGTCGGCGGCGGGCTCGCGCTGCCCGCCGCGGCCCTCGTCGCCCAGCACGCCGACTGGCACGCCCTCTTCTACGGCGCCGCCGGCCTCGGCGTCGTCTCGATCGTCCTCACCCTCCTCGTCGTGCCGGAGTCCCCCATGCGGGCCAAGGGCACCTTCGACGTACTGGGCGCGATCGGCCTGTCCGCCGGGCTCGTGCTCTTCCTGCTGCCGATCACCAAGGGCAGCGACTGGGGCTGGACCGCGCCCATCACGCTCGGCCTGTTCGGCGCGTCCCTCGCCGTCCTGCTGCTCTGGGGCGTGATGGAGCTGCGCGTGAAGGCCCCGCTGGTCGACCTGCGCACCACGGCCCGCCCCGCCGTCCTCTTCACCAACCTCGCCTCGATCATGGTCGGCGTCTCGTTCTACGTCGTCTCGCTGGTCCTGCCGCAACTGCTCCAGCTCCCGAAGTCCACCGGCTACGGCCTCGGCCAGTCGATGGTGAGCGCGGGTCTGCTCGTCATGCCGCTCGGCCTGACGATGATGGTCACGGCGCCCGTGTACGCCCGCCTGTCGGCGAAGTACGGCCCGAAGGTCACCCTGATCATCGGCATGGTGATCATCGGAATCGGCTACGGCGCCGGCCTCGGCCTGATGAGCGCCGCCTGGCAGTCCCTGGTCATCGCGGTGATCCTCGGCGCGGGCATCGGCCTCGCCTACTCCTCGCTGCCCGCCCTGATCATCGGTTCCGTCCCGGCCTCGGAGACGGGCGCCGCCAACGGTCTGAACACCCTGATGCGTTCCATCGGCACGTCGGTGTCGAGCGCCGTCATCGGCATGGTGCTCGCCAACACGGCGCACCACGCCGGCGGGGTCGCGATCCCCACCATGCACGGCTTCCGCGTGTCCTTCCTGATCGCGACGGGCGCCGTCGCGGTCGGCCTGCTGATGGCGCTGTTCCTGCCCGGCCGGCGCCCGGCGACCAAGCCCTCGCTGATGGCGAGCAGCGAGGAGGACATGGCACTGGAGCGGGCGCACGAGGTGCTCGGCGGCTTCCACGGCCGGGTGCTGGACGCCGAG
The DNA here is from genome assembly GCF_042891215.1 of Streptomyces sp. NPDC001914. NCBI lineage: Bacteria > Bacillati > Actinomycetota > Actinomycetes > Kitasatosporales > Streptomycetaceae > Streptomyces > Streptomyces sp. NPDC001914. Next base: position 59,477 of record NZ_JBIASW010000008.1, on the reverse strand, counting down.
GGCGGCCCGGTCGCCCGCGCCAAGGTCACTCTGATCGACCGGCGCGGCCGCCAGGCGGGCGCCACCCTCTCCGCCGAGGACGGCCGCTACGCGCTCGCCGTCCCGGCCCAGGGCGCCTACGTGCTCGCCGCGCGGGCCGCCGGCCACGGTCCGCTCGCCTCGTCGGCCACGCACACGGGCGACGACCGTCCGGTCGCCCACGACCTGTCGCTCCCCGAGGAGGACGCCGGCGTCACGGCCTGACACGCGCGATGCGGCCTCATCGCCCCGGCGACCGGCCGCATCCCCCGAAGTGATCATCGACACCCCCGCCGCCCGTACGGCGGGGGTGTGGTGCACGATGCTGCGCGTACCCGTTGTTCACACCGATGGAGGAAACCCCATGTCCTCGGCACCCAAGCCCGAGATCCTCGCCGCCTTCGAGGCCGCGAAGGGGTTCATGCCGCGCGGTGAGGGACTCGCGCTCCACGAGGCCGCGGTCGAGGCCGGACAGCTCGGGCTGCCGCTCCTGGAGGTCGGCACGTACTGCGGCCGTTCCACGATCCTGCTCGCCGACGCGGCCCGCGAGGCCGGGGTGACCGCCGTCACCGTCGACCACCACCGGGGCAGCGAGGAGCAGCAGCCGGGCTGGGAGTACCACGACCCGTCCACGGTGGACCAGGAGATCGGCCTGATGGACACGCTCCCCACCTTCCGCCGCACCCTGCACCGGGCGGGCCTGGAGGACCACGTGGTCGCGCTGGTCGGCCGCTCGCCGCAGATCGCCGCCTTCTGGGGCACCCCCCTCGGTCTCGTCTTCATCGACGGCGGCCACACGGACGAACACGCGAGCGGGGACTACGAGGGCTGGGCGCCGCACGTCGCCGAGGGCGGCCTCCTCGTCATCCACGACGTGTTCCCCGACCCGGTGGACGAGTTCACCGGCCAGGCCCCCTACCGCGTCTATCTCCGGGCCCTGGAATCGGGCGCCTTCACCGAGATCGCGGTGACCGGCTCGCTGCGCGTCCTGCGGCGAACCGGAGCAGGGATCTGAGCACCCGGTTAGAGTCGCTGACGTGTCGTACGTAGGCCCAGACTTCGATCCGCCCCGCCCGCGCCGTTTCCGGCGGGGTCCGCTCACCGTCGCGCTCGCCGCGCTCGTGCCCGGCGCACTGGCCGGCTGGCTGGTGTGGCAGGCCGTGGGAGACGACTCGGGGGGCGGCTCCGACCGGGCCGTTCCCGCGACGTCGTCCTCCGAACCCGGCTCCGGCTCCGCCTCCTCGCCGTCGTCCGCGTCCACGGCGGACGACGGCAGACCGAGCAAGTCACCGGCGCCCTCTTCCTCCCCGTCCCGGTCCTCGTCCTCCTCGTCCTCGAAGCCCGCCGCGTCCGGCTCCCTCAAGGGCAAGGTCGTCGTCATCGACCCGGGGCACAACCCCGACAACTTCCAGCACGCGTCCGAGATCAACCGCAAGGTGAACATCGGCACGAACTGGAAGGAGTGCGACACCACCGGCACGTCGACCAACGCGGGTTACACGGAAGCCCGGTTCACCCTCGACGTCGCGCACCGGATGCGGACCCTCCTCGAAAAGCAGGGCGCCACGGTGAAGTTGACCCAGGACGGCGACCGTTCCTTCGGTCCCTGCGTCGACGAGCGCGCCCGCATCGGCAACGCGGCGCACGCGGACGCGGTCGTCTCCCTGCACGCCGACGGATCGGCGGCCGGCAACCGCGGCTTCCATGTGATCCTTCCGGCGTCCGTGCACGCGGGGGCCGCCGACACCCGCCCGATCGTCTCCGCCTCCCGCGACCTCGGCGAGCACATCGCGGGTCTGTTCGTCCGCGAGACGGGCAGCGCGCCCTCCAACTACGTCGGTGACGGCACCGGACTGGTGGTCCGTGACGACCTCGGCGGTCTCAATCTGTCAACGGTTCCCAAGGTGTTCATCGAGTGCGGCAACATGCGCGATACGAAGGACGCGGCGCAGCTCACCAGCAGCGCCTGGCGGGAAAAGGCGGCACGGGGGATCTCTGAAGGAATCGTTGGTTTCCTGCACGGGTAGTGATCTACGGATCCAACCCGGCGACACCCTGATCGTCCGGGCGATAGTGTCGTCCGTACGATAAAGGGCCACCCCCGAGCTTCACACCGCGTCCCGACGGCTGCACCATGTCGGCGACACGGCGTACAGCGATGCCTCAATGACGACGAGACGACTGACGAAGGACCTGAAGTGAATATCCGCTCCCTCACTCGAGGCGACGGCGTGGTGATCGGAGCAGCGGTGTTGCTGTTCATCGCGTCGTTCCTGCACCTCTACTCGTATTCCGGGTACAGCGTTGACGCGAACGCCTGGGACAACCTCGGCTACGGCCTCGGCATCTACATGGGTGGGGTCATCGGCGCCGCCCTGATCGTCGTCAACCGCTGCCTGCCGCAGCCCCGCAAGGTGCTCGGGCTCGACCTGGGCGCGATCGGCGTGGCCTTCACGGTCCTCGTCGCGTGGACCCTGTTCTGGTCGCTCGTCGACGTCGGGAACGGCGCCAGCGCCGCCGCGGGCCTGATCCTCGGCTTCATCGCGGCGCTCGTGCTGGCCGGCGCGGCCGTCGCGACCCCGCTCGTTCCCGCCCTCCAGGCCGCCCTCATGGGCGCCGCGACCCCGATCGCCCCGGCGCCCTACGGCGGTCAGCCGCAGGGTGGTTACGGCTACCCGGGTGCCTCGCAGCCCGGCCAGCAGCCCTACGGCGCGCAGCCCTCGCAGCCCACGCAGCCGTTCGGCGGACAGCCGAGCCAGCCGTCGGCTCCGCAGACGCAGTCGCCGGCCCAGGACTTCTCGCCGTTCTGGTTCGCCGTCCCGGTCGCCCGGCCGCTCTTCTCGGAGGACGGCGGACAGGCGCCGATCGCCGAACTGGCTCCCGGCACCTGGTACCTGGCCGTCGAGCAGCGTGGCGCGACCCTGGTGGCGCAGACGCAGGACGGTCGTCGTGGTGTGCTCCAGGACACCTCGGGGATCCAGCGCGGCTGATCCGCTCCTCGTTCTCCCGACGGCCCCTCGCCCTTTCGGGCGGGGGGCCGTTGTCGTACAGTCGCAGCACGCCAGGAACTGACGGATCGTCAGAACTTAGTCCCGGGAGGCGTCATGCGGCTCGGTCTCGCGCTCGGCTACTGGGGGCGCGGCCCCTCGGCGGACCATGTGCCGCTCGCCCAGGAGGCGGAGCGGCTCGGCTATCACTCGGTGTGGACCGCGGAGTCCTGGGGCTCGGACGCGTTCACCCCGCTCACCTGGATCGCCGCGCGGACCACGCGCATCCGGCTCGGCACGGCCGTCGCGCAGATGGCCGCCCGCTCGCCCACCACCACCGCGATGCACGCGCTCACGCTCGACCATCTCTCCGGCGGGCGCATGATGCTCGGCCTCGGCCTGTCGGGGCCGCAGGTCGTCGAGGGCTGGTACGGGCGGCCGTTCCCGAAGTCGCCGCTGACCGCGACCCGGGAGTACGTCGACGTCGTACGCCAGGTGCTGCGGCGCGAGGGCCCGGTCGAGCTGGACGGACGCTTCCACTCCCACCCGTACCGGGGGGCCGACGGCACGGGGCTCGGCAGGGCGCTGAAGCCGATCACGCACCCGCTGCGCGCGGAACTGCCGCTCCTGCTCGGTGCCGAGGGGCCGAAGAACATCGCGCAGACGACCCGGATCGCCGACGGCTGGCTGCCGCTGTACTGGTCGCCGACCCGCCCCCAGGCGTACGAGGCCTCGCTCACCGATCTGCCCGAGGACTTCCTCGTGGCGCCGATGGCCCGGGCGCACGTCTGTGACGACATCGCCGAGGGACTGCTGCCGGTCAAGGCGATGCTCGGCTTCTACATCGGCGGGATGGGGCACGCGGCCCGCAACTTCCACGCCGACCTGATGGCCCGGATGGGCTTCGAGGAGGAGGCCCGCAGGATCCAGCGGCTGTTCCTGGAAGGACGCCGGGAGGAGGCCGTACTGGCCGTCCCCGACGCCTTCGCGGACGAGATCTCGCTCGTCGGACCGCGTGAACGCATCGCCGAACGGCTGGAGTCGTGGCGCAAGGGTCCGGTGACCGACCTGCTGGTCCTGTCCCCGGACCGCCGCACCCTGCGCGTGCTCGCCGAGCTGAACTCCTAGGGCGTACGGGGCCGTTCCCGCAGCCTGGGCCCACGTCCCGCTAACCGCCGCTGAGCTGGGAGGCCGAGGGCACCTTGTCCTTGACCTCGGCGCCCGCGCTCCTGCCGGCCGACTTCACCTGGTTGATGACGTCGTCGAAGGAGTTGACGACGGAGTCCGTGGAGTCGCCGTCGCGCAGTTTCGCGGGCAGGCCCTTGAGTGCGGCGATGCCCGCGGCGAGCGGGGCCACGGCCCTGGACAGCGCGGGGTCGCCCTCGGCGTTCTTCGAGGCGGCCTTGAGCCGGTTGTAGGCGAAGGTGCCGGCCAGCCCGGCCTTGACCAGGGCGAGCCTGCGGCCCTCCGCGCCCTTCTTGAACGTGCCCGCCCTCCAGGGTTTGACGATCCACTGGTAGGTGGCGCCGGCCGCGAGCCCCGCGTTCGCCACGAAGCGGGTCTTGGCGAACTTCTGCTTCTCGGCGGACGTGCTGGGCGTCGGAGTCGCGGCCAACCCCGTCGCGGCGGCGGTGTCCTGGTCCGAGTCGTCGCCACCACAGGCCGTGGCGCCGCCGATCAGGACGCAGGAGAGGGTCAGCGCCACGATCAGGCGCCGTATCGGTACGGGCACGGGATCCTCCGGATGAGGGGACGGTTCTCCCCGGTCCGCCGGTACTCGCCCCACACGGGCGGACACGGCTTCTCCCCGGTCGGCCGGTGCTCACCGCGCGCGGGCCGGACACGGCTCTCCCCCGCAGCCTCACCCGGCCCCGGCGGCGGCGCCACCCGACGGGACCGTTCGGGTTTCATCCGGGGCCGACGGGCAATCCGCTCGACATGTCCCCTAGATATCGCAACGGCTCGAACCAGGCGGGGACGATCATCGCGATCGTCGCCGATGTCATGGCCGTCATTCTCGGTCTCTGGATCCTGATGTATCTGCTCGACGCCAATCGTGGCAACGACCTCGTGCAGTTCATCCACAGCACCGCGGCCTGGCTGGCCGGCTGGTCGCGCGACCTGTTCACCTTCGACAAGGAGTGGGCGCGGGTCGTCGCGGGCTACGGTCTCGCCGCCGTCGTCTACCTCTTCATCGGCCATGCGGTGGCCAACCGCATCCACCGCCACTGACCGGCACCGACGGCCGGGAGCGGCCGAGGACCTCGAAAAGTCCGAAGACCTCGAAGAGGTCTGAGAGTTCGAAGAGTTCCACGTGTCCGGAGCGTCCGGACGGTCCGGGAAGCGGGGACCGTCCGGAGCTTCGTGTCCGGAGCTTCAGTGGGCCGGCGCGCAGCAGTCCGGGTCCAGGCCGGCCGGCAGACGTTCGCCGCCGAAGACGGCGCAGGTGGGCTCGTCGCCGCCCAGCGCGGCGACCGCGAGGAGCAGGGAGCCGGCCGTCCAGGTGGTGAGCTCCTCGGGCCAGACGGCCCGGTCCTCGAAGACGTAACCCGTCCAGTACAGACCGGACTTCGGATCGCGCAGGTGCTGGATGGACTGGAGGATCTCCAGCGCCCGGTCCGACTCGCCCATCGCCCAGAGCGCCAGGGCGAGTTCGGCCGACTCGCCGCCGGTCACCCACGGGTTGGGATCCACGCAGCGCACCCCGAGACCCGGCACCACGAAGCGGTCCCAGCTCTCCTCTATGCGGGACTTGGCCTCGGCGCCCGTCAACGCGCCCCCGAGCACCGGGTAGTACCAGTCCATGGAGTAGCGGTCCTTGTCGAGGAACCGCTCCGGGTGCCGCCGGATGGCGTGCCGCAGCGCGCCGACGGCCAGCTCCCAGTCCGGCTGCGGCTCTTCGCGCTGCTCGGCGATGGCGAGGGCGCAGCGCAGCGCGTGGTGGACCGACGAACTCCCGGTCAGCAGCGCGTCGCCGACCGGCGTTCCGTCGTCCTCGCGCTTCCAGCCGATCTGTCCGCCGCTCTGCTGGAGCCGCAGCACGAACTCCATGGCCGCGTAGACCGCGGGCCACATGCGGTCCAGGAACACGTCGTCGCCGGTCGCCAGGTAGTGGTGCCAGACGCCCACCGCGATGTACGCGCAGAAGTTGGTCTCGCGGCCGCGGTCGGTGACGTCCACGAAGTCGCCGTCGGCGTAGGCCGCGTACCAGGAACCGTCCTCGTTCTGGTGCCGCGCGAGCCACTCGTAGGCCCGCTCGGCGGCCTCGTGCTCGCCGGCCGCGTCGAGCGCCATGGCGGCCTCGGTGTGGTCCCACGGGTCGAGGTGGTGGCCGCGGAACCACGGGATGGCTCCGTCGGGGCGCTGCACCGCGAGGATTCCGCGCACCGTGGCGGCGGCTTCCTCCGCGGTGAGGACCCCGGGCAGGACGAGGTGTTCGGTCCGCCGGGGAGTGGTCACGTGGCGTCCGCCTCGGAACCGGACTTCGTGGAACCGGACTTCGCGAAGCCGGCCGCGGCGGCGAGCTCCGGCAGGTGCGGCTTGGTCGCGTAGGCCACGAAGCTCTTGCCGATCAGCGGGTTCAGCGCCTGCTCGACGACCCGGGTGGCCAGCGGCTTCTTCATGATGTCCCAGACCAGCAGCTTGTGGTACGCCCGCACGGGCAGCGCCTTGTCGTTGTCGACGCCGAACGCGCACTTCAGCCACCAGTACGGCGAGTGCAGCGCGTGCGCGTGGTGCGAGCCGTAGGGCCGCAGGCCGGCCTCGCGGATCTTCGCGAGCAGTTCGTCCGCCTTGTAGATGCGGATGTGGCCGCCCTCGACCTCGTGGTAGGCGTCGGACAGCGCCCAGCAGACCTTCTCCGGGCCGTAGCGGGGCACGGTGATGGCGATGCGGCCGCCCGGCTTGAGCACGCGGACCATCTCGGCGAGGACGCCCTTGTCGTCCGGGATGTGCTCCATGACCTCGGAGATGATCACGACGTCGAAGGACTCGTCGGGGAAGGGCAGCGCGAGCGCGTCGCCCTCCATGGCCGTCGCGGTGGCCCCGGCGGGCGCCTCCCCGGCCTCCTTCATCGCCGCGAACCACTTCGCGACCTCGCGGATCTCCTCGCCGTTCTGGTCAAGGGCTACGACCTGGGCTCCCCGTCGGTAGCACTCGAACGCGTGCCGGCCGGCACCGCATCCGAGGTCCAGGACGCGGTCGCCGGGGGCGAGCGGGAACCGGGAGAAGTCGACGGTCAGCACGTGGCCCTGCTTTCGCGGTTGGCTGCAACTAGTTCTTCGGCGGCGGGAGCGGGTTCCGCGGCCTCGGCGCGGGCGGTCCCGGGGATCGCCGGGGAGCCGGCGCCCGGCGCGCCGCCGCGCCCGGTCGTGCCCGCGGCGACGGCCGCGCGCGAGCGGGGCCGGGACGCGGGGAGGGCCATCGCCGCACGGTAGTGGGCCACCGTGCCCTCGGCCGCCCTGGCCCAGGTGAAGCGCGAGAGCACGCGCTCGCGCCCGGCGGAGCCGAGCCGTGCCCGCAGCGCGGGGTCGCCGAGGAGCCGGCCGAGGGCCGCCGCCAGGGCTCCGGGGTCGCCCGGCGGAACCGCGAGGCAGGTCTCGCCGTCCGGACCCGCGACCTCCGGGATCGCTCCGCCGGTGGTGGCCACCAGGGGCGTCCCGGTGGCCATCGCCTCGGCGGCGGGCAGCGAGAAGCCCTCGTACAGGGAGGGCACGCAGGCGACTTCGGCCGAGCGGACCAGATCGACGAGTTCCGCGTCGGAGATGCCCTTGACGAACTCGACGGCGCCGTCGAGGCCGTAGCGCTCGATGGCCTGGGCGACCGGACCGTCCTCGGCGCGCTTGCCGACGACGACGAGGTGCGCGCCGGGGTGTTCGGTCCGCACCTTCGCGAGCGCCTCGACGAGGAACACCAGCCCCTTGAGGGGCACGTCCGCGCTGGAGGTGGTGACGATGCGGCCCGGCACCTGGGGCACGGACGGGTCCGGCGAGAAGAGGTCGGTGTCCGCGCCGATGTGGACGACGTGGATGCGGTCCTGCTCGACCCGCAGGTGGTCGACGATCTCCTGGCGGGAGGTGCCGGAGACGGTGAGCACGGACGGCAGGCGGCGCGCGACGCGCTTCTGCATGCGGGTGAAGGCGTACCAGCGGCGGACGGAGGCACGGCGCTGCCAGCCCTCGGCGGCGTCCAGCTCCAACTGCCGGTCGACGGTGATGGGGTGGTGGATCGTGGTCACCAGCGGGGCGCCGACGTCCCCGAGGAGGCCGTAGCCGAGGGTCTGGTTGTCGTGGACGACGTCGAACTCGCCGCGCCGGGCCCGCAGATGGCGGCGGGCGCGCAGCGAGAAGGTCAGCGGCTCGGGGAAGCCGCCGGTCCACATCGTGCCGACCTCGAGGGCGTCGATCCAGTCGCGGTACTCGCCCCGCGCGGGGGTGCGGAAGGGGTCGGGCTGGCGGTACAGGTCCAGGCTGGGCAGCTCGGTGAGGCTCAGGTCCTCGAGGCCCTCGTCGAGCACGGGGTAGGGCTGGGAGCCGATGACCTCGACGCGGTGGCCGAGGCGGGCGAGTTCGCGCGAGAGGTGCCGTACGTAGACACCCTGGCCGCCGCAGAACGGGTTTCCCTTGTAGGTGAGAAGCGCGATGCGCAGGGGTCGGTCCCCGTCGGCTGCCGAGCCCTTCCCGGGGTCCGCCTCCATGGCCTCAGCGGTCACTTCCGGTCCCCTTCTCCCTGCACTTTCCCGCGAGATTACGCCGGGACGCTAATCTAGAACAAGTTTCAGACTTGATCGTTCACGGAGCACTGAATCTACCGGCAGGTAGCGCCGCTGTGAGCGGTGGATCAGGTGATTCACGCCACGACCGGGCGGCTGAATCGTCTGGTTCACTCGGTGGTGTCACGCCCTGCCGGGCCGGCTCGTCGCTCTCTCTCGCTGATGTCACGGAACGGACCCATGCCTGCGGAAGCCAAGGCGGACTCGAAGAACGCGCGACCGGCGCCGGGGGCCAGCACGCCCGCCGCGTCCTCCGGCGGCGCGCACGACCGGCCGCACTCCATCGCGCATCCCGCCTCTCCGCCGCTCACCGAGCGCCAGGAGGCGCGCCGTCGCCGGATCCTGCACGCGAGCGCGCAGCTCGCCAGCCGGGGCGGTTTCGACGCCGTGCAGATGCGCGAGGTCGCGGAGTCGTCGCAGGTCGCCCTCGGCACCCTGTACCGCTATTTCCCCTCGAAGGTGCATCTCCTGGTCGCCACGATGCAGGACCAGCTCGAGCACATGCACGGCACGCTGCGCAAGAAGCCGCCGTCCGGGGACACGGCCGCGGAGCGGGTGGCGGAGACCCTGATGCGGGCGTTCCGCGCCCTCCAGCGCGAGCCGCACCTGGCCGACGCGATGGTCCGGGCGCTCACTTTCGCGGACCGCAGTGTCAGCCCCGAGGTCGACCAGGTCTCGCGGCAGACCACGGTGATCATCCTGGACGCGATGGGCCTCGACGACCCGACGCCCGACCAGCTCTCCGCCGTCCGCGTCATCGAGCACACCTGGCACTCGGCCCTGATCACCTGGCTGTCCGGGCGCGCCTCCATCGCCCAGGTCAAGATAGACATCGAGACGGTCTGCCGCCTGATCGACCTGACGGGCCCGGACGCCCGGTAGCTGCGGCACGAGCGGATGCGCCCGTACGAACGGGTGAACCGGTACGACCGGACGCACCGCTCCAGTCCCACCCGCTCCCGGCCCACCCGCTTCTAGCCCACCCGCTCCAGTCCGCTCCAGCTGCGGCCGATCGCCGTCTGCGCCGCCCAGCGCTCCAGGAGCCGGCGCGCCTCCGGCTCCGGGGCCGCGAGCGACACCGGCTGGGCGCCCGCCCGGACATCGCGTTCCTGCTGATGGGTGCCCTCGCTGCAGCAGGCGCACAGGACGCGTACGGAACTGGCGGGCTCGGCGCCGAAGCCGTGCTCGGTGAACAGGGCGAGCAGGGCATCCAGGTCCTCCCGCTCGCCGGCGGCGACCGTGACCTCCAGGGTCGGCAGCGGGGAGGGCTCGAAGAGCGTCAGCTCGTCGAACACGGGAAACGTCGTGCCCTCGTAGACCCGTTCGCCCTTCGGTTCGCCGTCGTGCACGACGATCTCGCCGTACCGCCGCCCGCCCGTGACGGGCACGTTCACGACGCGCCCCCGGGTCGGGCACAACCGCTCGATCCACACGACCTCCCGCTCCCCGTCGGTGTCCAGCCGTACGCAGGCGGCGCCGAAGCGGCCCGTGATCTCGCCCTCCCCCTCGGGGATCTCGATGCCGAAGCCGGCCCAGGCGTCGCGGGCCGTCGCCCAGTCCCGCAGGATCGTGGCGGCGATGCCGAGGTTCCAGTACGCGGGATCGCCCTCGCCGCGCGGGGACCGGGCCGCCGCCTCCCGTCCGAGGACGAGTGCCTTGTCCCAGTTGCGCAGGAACTTGTGGGCGAGCGCGGCGTCGTACCACCACACCGCGCTCGGCCCCTCGTCGGGGAACCGGTCCAGCACCCGCTCGTAGAGGTCGGCGGAGCGCTGCCACTCCTCGGCGTCCCACGCCGCCGCCGCTTCCTCGATCAGCTTCCTGGCCTCGGACTTCTGCACGCTTCCCGCCCCGGTCGATCCGTCGAAAACCGGAGGATATCCGGGGACTCGGACCGTCCCCGCGGCAGGCCCGGCCGCTCACTCCTCCGGCGGGAACACCGGCTCGCCGCCGGTCAGCAGCGAGATCATGACGGCCTCCACCGGACAGCCCTCGGCCGCTTCGAGGATCCTCTCGTTGGCGTCGGTCTCCGGCTCGACGGGGTGCGACTGCATGGCGGAGTCGAGACGGAAGGCGTCCGGGGCGAGGTGGACGCACTGGGCCGAGCCGATGCAGAGGGACCGGTCGACCTCGACCTGCCAGCGGTCACCCATCCTCAGGCCTCCCAGCCGGCCGGGAGGTGGATCATCTTGTGCTCCAGGAACTCCCCGTACCCCTCGGGCCCGAACTCCCGCCCCAGGCCCGAGTTCTTGTAGCCGCCGAAGGGGCCCAGCATGTCGAGGCTGAAGGTGTTCACCGAGTAGGTGCCGGTACGGACCTGGCGGGCGATGTCGATGCCGTGGGCGACGTCCGCGGTCCAGACGCTGCCGCTCAGCCCGTAGTCGGAGTCGTTGGCGATCTTCACGGCCTCGGCCTCGTCGCCGTAGGGAAGCAGACAGATCACCGGGCCGAAGATCTCCTCCCGGGCGATGCGCATCGTGTTGTCGACGTCCCCGAACAGGGTCGGCTCGACGTACCAGCCGCGGTCGAGACCCTCCGGGCGCCCGCCGCCGGCCAGGATCTTGGCCCCCTCCTCCTGGCCGATGCGGATGTAGTCGAGGTTGCGCCGCTGCTGCCGCTCGGCGACGAGCGGGCCGACCTGGGTGGCCGGGTCGAGCGGATCACCGACGACCAGCGCGTTCGCCGCCGTGGCGAAGGCGTCCGCGAACTCGTCGTAGCGCGAGCGGGGCACGAGGATGCGGGTCTGGGCCACGCAGGCCTGGCCGTTGTTCATCCAGGCCGCCGAGACGATCCCGGGGACCGCGCTGTCGAGGTCCGCGTCGGGCAGCACCACGGCCGCCGACTTGCCGCCCAACTCCAGGGTCACGCGGGTGAGATGACGGGAGGCGACCTCCATGACCCGCTTGCCGGCCGCGACCGAGCCGGTGAAGGAGACCTTGTCGACGCCGGGGTGTCCGACCAGGTACTCGCTGACCTCACGGTCGGCGGGAAGGATCGACAGCACGCCTTCGGGCAGCCCGGCCTCCTGCGCGATCTCCCCGAGCAGATAGGCGTCCAGGGGCGATTCGGGCGACGGCTTCAGTACGACGGTGCAGCCGGTCAGCAGCGCGGGCGCGAGCTTGGCCGCCGCGACGAACTGCGGGACGTTCCACGGCACCACGGCCGCCACCACGCCCACCGGCTCGCGGCGGACGAGGATCCTGCCGAGGACCCCGTCGCGGGTCTCCTCGTAGGTGTAGCCGCGCGCGACCGTGATCGCCGCGTCCCACACCATCATCGCGCCGAGGGCCTGCGCGAGGACGCTCCAGGAGTACGGGGAGCCGTTCTCCGAGGAGATGACACGGGCGATCTCCTCGTGCCGGACGGCGATGGCGTCCTTGATCCGGCTCACGACCGCGATCCGCTCGTCGAGGCTCATCCTCGGCCAGGGCCCCTCGTCGAACGCCCGGCGCGCGGCGGCCACGGCGCGGTCGACGTCCGCGGCCGAGGCGTGCGGCACCCGGCCGATGACCTCCTCGGTGTGCGGCGAGATCACCTCGATGACGTCCTTGCCGAGCGGGTCGGTCAACTCCCCGCCGATGAACAGCTGTCCGTGTTCCACGAGCTCGGTCATGGCCGACTGCCTCCCAAGGACGCCCTCTGCACCCTGTTCTGACGCTTCATCAGATACGAGAACTGATACCAGTTCCCGTCGGATGAGTCCACGGCACGGACACGACGGCGGAACGCCGTTCCCGCGGACGAGACGGTCGACTTGGGCTCCCATTGGAACCCGTTCTAGTTATAGTGGCGGGAATCGGCGATGGGTGGGAACGCATGACGCAGGTGACCGATCACGGCGGGGGCGTACGGTCGATCAGGGTCCCCATCCCGGACAACCCGCTCGGCCACACGCTGGTGTATCTGGTGGACACCGACGCGGGCCCCGTCCTCGTCGACACCGGCTGGGACGACCCGGCCTCCTGGGACACCCTCGCCGAGGGGATCACCGGCTGCGGGACCTCGGTCACGGAGATCCACGGCGTGGTCATCACCCACCACCACCCCGACCACCACGGCCTGTCGGGCCGGGTCCGGGAGGCTTCCGGCGCCTGGATCGCGATGCACGCCGCCGACGCGGCGATCGTCCGGCGCACCCGCGAGACCCGGCCCGAGGGCTGGTTCGCCTACATGGCCGCCAAGCTGACCGCCTCCGGCGCCCCGGACGACCACGTCGCCCCGCTCCGCGAGGCACCCCGCTCGCTCCGCCGCCCCAGCACGCTGCCCGGCTTCTCCCCCGCGCTGCCCGACCGCGAGATCGTCCCCGGCGAACTCCTGCCCCTGCCCGGCCGCCGGCTGCGCGCCGTCTGGACCCCCGGCCACACCCCCGGACACGTCTGCCTCCACCTGGAGGAGACCCACCCGGACCGGCTGCCCGGCAACGGACGCCTGTTCTCCGGCGACCACCTGCTGCCGAGGATCACCCCGCACATCGGCCTCTACGAGGACCCGGACACCCATGGACGCCCTCCCTACGCGGGCGGCATCGAGGGCCTGGCGGAGATCGCCGACCCGCTCGGCGACTACCTCGACTCCCTGGAGCGCGTCGGCCGCCTCGGTCCCGCCGAGGTGCTCCCGGCCCACCAGCACGTGTTCACCGACGCCCCCTCCCGGGTCGCCGAGCTGCTCGCGCACCACGAGGAGCGGCTCACCGGCCTGCTCGCCCTGCTCGCCGAACCGCTCACGCCCTGGCAGCTCGCCACCCGCATGGAGTGGAACCGCCCCTGGGCGGACATCCCCTACGGATCACGGAACATCGCGGTCTCCGAGGCCGAGGCCCACATCCGCCGCCTGGTGAAACTGGGCCGGGCGGAGGCGGTACCGGGCAGCGACCCGGTGACGTACACGGCGGTCTGAGACCGCGGGACCCCGCCGGTCGGCTGCGCGGACGGGCCCGGCCGACGGTCGGCTGTCGGCCGGTGGTCGGCGGTCGGCGGCCGGCCGGTGGTCAGCGGCCGGCGGCCAGTCGGCGCCGGGTCGGCGCCCGCACAAGGATTCACCCGGCCCGCCGGCTCCCGCACCACCCCGCCGACCTCTCGGCCCGACAACTCCCGCAGCCGACCGCTCCCTTCAGCCCGCCGCCCCCTGCCCGACAACTCCCCCGACCCACCGCCCCTTCAGCCGACCGCTCCCGCCCCCTACGGCGCCCCCTCAGCCCAACAGCTCCCGTATCAACTCATCAGCCTCGCCGAGGAGTTCGACCTCCCGCGTGCTCATCGTCGGGTTGGCCGCACGGCGCCGGCCCGCCTCCACGAGGCCCGCCTCCGTCACCTGGTCCTCGTTCCCGTCGAGCAGCGCCTCCAGCGTCTCCCCGGCCACGTCCCCGATGCTCTCGCCGCCGACGGCGACCTGAGCGAGGATCACGGCGGACATCGCCCAGTCCAGACCGGGCGCCCCCTCCTCGGCGTTGGACCAGTCGATGACCTTCGGCCCGTCCGGGGTGAGCATCACGTTGTCGGGGTGCAGGTCCAGATGAAGGACCCGCACGGCCGGGTCGTCCGAGAGCCGGGCGGGCACGGCGTGCAGCTTGCGCAGCAGCCTGGCCAGAGTGAGACCCGCCTCCTGCGCGGACAGCAGGCCCTGGCCGAAGGCCTCCAGCATGGTCGGCCCCGACAGCCGCTCCATCACCAGGTCCCCGCGGGTCGCGGCCCGCCCGCCCGGCACCGGATAGCCGTGCGAGCGCACGTGCTGCATCACCGCCGCCTCGGCCGCCGCGTCGCCCCAGCCCGCGCGGTCCCGCCGCAGCACCCACGCCTCGTCGATCTCGTAGACGTCCGCCGAACGCCCCGAGCCGAGCAGTCTCCCCGTTCGCATGGCCCGAACCTAGCGGATGTCGTCCAGGTCACCCCGGGCCAGTGCCGCACGCGACAACCGGGGGCTTCGGACCGGCCGGTAGAGTGTGCGCGTCGTCATCACACCCTTACGAGGAGAAGCCGGTGCAAATCCGGCGCTGACCCGCAACCGTGAGCCACTTCGGTGGTGAGCCGGATCGCCTCGCACGGGACGTGACCGGCTCGTGCCCTCGGCAGCCCGCCGACGGCCGGCACCGTCGAGGGATACGGAGCCGGAGCCGCCCGGATGCCTCAGCGTGCCCGGTGCTGCCCGGCTCCCCGCAGGGAGAGTCATGTCTGTTCGCCGCACCGCAGCGGTACTGGCCGCCACCGCCGTCATCGGGGCGGTGATCGCCCCGGCAGCATCCGCCGCCGACTCGTCCCCGTCTCCGTCACCCTCGGTGGCACTCCCCTCGGGTCTGTTCGGCTCCGCCGATCCGACCTACGACGGCGTGTGGCGCCAGTCGCTCGCGCTGCTCGCCCAGCACACCGTCGGCGTGAAGCCCGCGGTCAAGGCCGTGGACTGGCTGACCGGCCAGCAGTGCGCGAACGGCGCCTTCGCCGCCTACCGCGCCGACGCGAGTGCCGCGTGCGACGCGAAGACCCAGGTCGACACCAACAGCACCGCGGCCGCCGTCCAGGCGCTCGGCGCCCTCGGCGGCCACGACGACGCCACCGGCAAGGCCATCACCTGGCTCAAGTCCGCGCAGAACAAGGACGGCGGCTGGGGCTACATGGCCGGCGGCCCCAGCGACACCAACTCGACGTCCGTCGTGATCGGCGCGCTGAAGGCGGTCGGCACGAAGCCCGCGAGCGTCACCAAGGACGGCAAGTCCCCCTCCGACGCCCTGGTGAAGCTGTCGACGTCGTGCGAGGACGAGGGCGACGGCGCCTTCGCCTACCAGCCCGACAAGAAGGGCAAGCTGGCCGCGAACGCGGACGCGACCGCGGCGGGCGTGACGGCCGGCATGGGCCAGGGCTTCGTGGCGGCGACCGGCAACGCCTTCGACCTCACGGGCTGCCACATCGGCGACACCCCCAACCTGGCGGACGCCGCCGGCAACGGCGCCAACTATCTCGCCAAGGCGATGGCGAAGACCTCGTACCTGAAGTCCGCGCTCCCCGGCGCGGACGACCAGCCCGACTACGGCAACACGGCCGACGCGGTCGTGGCCCTGGCCGCCATCGGTGCGACGAAGGACGCACAGAAGCCGCTCGCCTGGCTGGAGAAGAACTCCGCGGACTGGGCGGCCAAGTCCGGCCCGGCCGCGTACGCGCAGCTCATCTTCGCCGCGCACGCCACCGGCACCGACCCGCGCGCCTTCGGCGGCAAGGACCTCGTCGCGCAGCTCAACGCCACGGGCCCGGCGCCGGCCGCGGCCGGTGCCTCGGCGAGCCCGAGCGGGAAGAAGGACGAGGAGAAGAAGGACGACGGCAACGGGCTCGGCGTCTGGTGGATCGTCGGCGTCGGCCTGGTCGCGGGCATCGGTGTCGGCTTCCTGATCAGCGGCCGCAAGAAGCAGCAGCAGCTGTGACCGGCCGTCGGACGACCGCGCCCGCTCTGGCCCTGGCGCTGGCCCTCCTGCTCCTCGTCCTCGGTGGCGCGGGGCAGGCCCGGGCGACCGGCTACCGCTACTGGTCCTTCTGGGACCTGACCGGCGGAAAGTGGACGTACGCCACTCAGGGTCCGTCGACCGCGCGGCCGTCCGACGGTGACGTCCAGGGCTTCCGCTTCGCGGTGAGCGAGGACTCCCAGCACGCCGTGCAGCCGCGCGGGGAAAGGGAGTTCGCCGCGATATGCGCCAAGACGCCCGCCCAGCACGGCAAGAAGCGGGTGGCCCTGGTCATCGACCCGGGCACGGAGGCCGACGCACCGTCCGGCGAACGTCCGCCGTCCGCGCGCACCGCCTGTGCCGTGGTCGCCCCCGACGCGAGCACGGCCGAGGCCCTGGCCGAGGTCGCGAGGCCGCTGCGCTACGACACCAACGCCCTGCTGTGCGCCATAACCGGCTACCCCCGTACGGGCTGCGGCGACCCGGTCGCGGCCGGCGGGCCGACCGCGTCCGCCCGCCCGCACGCCTCCGAGCCGGCCCACCAGGGCCCGTCGGTGGGCCTGTTGGCGGGAGCGGCCGCGGTCGCGGCGCTGGGCGCGGCGGGTGTCTGGCAGGCCCGTCGGCGCAAGGGCTAGGCACAGCTCATGACCGTGCCGTCGCCGGATGCCCGCACCGTGCCCCGCCCCCGCCCCCGCCTCCGCGTCGGCGCGGGCGGTACCAGCCGTGCCGCCCGTACCCTCCCCCCGGTGGCGGCGCGCGCCAACGCCCTGCATCCCGGGGCCTGGTGGATCTGGGCCCTCGGCCTCGGCACGGCCGCCTCCCGCACCACCAACCCGCTCCTGCTCGCGCTGCTCATGGCGGTGGCGGGCTACGTGGTGGCCACCCACCGCACCGACGCCCCCTGGGCCCGTTCCTACACCGCGTTCGTGAAGCTGGCGGCGGCCGTCCTCGTCATCCGTCTGGGCTTCGCCGTCTTCCTCGGCTCACCGATCCCCGGCACGCACGTGATCGTCACGCTGCCCGAGATCCCCCTCCCGCACTGGGCACAGGGGGTACGCATCGGCGGCCGGGTCACCGCCGAGGGCCTGCTCTTCTCGCTCTACGACGGCCTGAAGCTGGCCGCCCTCCTCGTCTGCGTCGGCGCGGCCAACGCCCTGGCGAACCCGGCACGGCTGCTCAAGTCGCTGCCGGGAGCGCTGTACGAGGCGGGCGTCGCGGTGGTCGTCGCGCTGACCTTCGCGCCGCATCTGATCGCCGACGTCCAGCGGCTGCGCGCCGCACGCCGGCTCCGCGGCCGCCCCGACCGGGGGCTGCGCGGCCTGCTGCACGTCGGACTCCCCGTCCTGGAGGGGGCGTTGGAGCGTTCGGTCGCACTGGCGGCCGCGATGGACGCACGCGGGTACGGGCGCACCGCACAGGTCCCGGCCTCGGTGCGGCGCACCACCGGAGCCCTCACCCTGGGCGGCCTGCTCGGTGTCTGCGCCGGGACCTACGGACTGCTGACCGCGGCGGGCGACAGCTACGGCCTGCCGGTCCTGCTGGCCGGGCTCGCCGCCGCGCTCGGCGGCCTGTGGCTGGGCGGCCGCCGCTCACCGCGGACCCGGTACCGGCCCGATCTCTGGGGCGTCCGGGCCTGGCTGGTCGCCGGGTCGGGCGTGGCGGTCGCGGCCCTGATGATCGCGGCCGCCTCCCAGGACACCGCCGCGCTGCGCCCCGGCGTCGTCCCTCTGGTCGCCCCCACTCTTCCCCTCTGGCCGGCGGCGGCGATCCTGCTCGGCCTGCTCCCCGCCTTCACGGCCCCGGCCGTCCGGCGAACCCCTGCCTCCGAGGAGTCATCGTGATCCGCTTCGAGGATGTCTCCGTGACGTACGACGGGGCGGCCGAACCCTCCGTCCGCGGCGTGGACTTCGAGGTGCCGGAGGGCGAACTGGTCCTGCTGGTCGGCCCGTCCGGGGTCGGCAAGTCGACGGTGCTGGGCGCGGTGAGCGGACTGGTCCCGCACTTCACCGGCGGAACGCTGCGCGGCCGGGTCACCGTCGCGGGGCGGGACACCCGTACCCACAAGCCGCGCGAACTGGCGGACGTGGTCGGCACGGTGGGCCAGGATCCGCTGTCCCACTTCGTGACGGACACGGTGGAGGACGAACTCGCCTACGGCATGGAGTCGCTGGGTCTGGCACCCGCCGTGATGCGCCGCCGGGTCGAGGAGACCCTCGACCTCCTGTCGCTGGCCGAGCTGCGCGACCGCCCGATCGCCACCCTGTCCGGCGGCCAGCAGCAGCGGGTCGCGATCGGTTCGGTGCTGACCCCGCACCCGCGGGTCCTGGTCCTCGACGAGCCCACCTCGGCGCTGGACCCCGGGGCCGCCGAGGAGGTCCTCGCCGTCCTGCAGCGTCTGGTCCACGACCTCGGCACCACGGTCCTGATGGCCGAGCACCGCCTGGAGCGCGTCGTCCAGTACGCCGACCGGCTCGCCCTGCTGCCCGCGCCGGGGGCACCGCTGACGCTCGGCACCCCCGCCGAGATCATGGCCGTCTCCCCCGTCCGCCCGCCGGTGGTGGACCTCGGCCGCCTGGTCGGCTGGTCCCCGCTCCCCCTGACCGTGCGCGACGCACGGCGCAGGGCCGGACCACTGCGCGAGCGCCTGAGCACCCCGGCCCCAGCCGAACCCACCACCCCCGACCACCCACACCTCGCCCCCTCACCTTCCCTCTCCCCCTCCCAGGCACCGGCGCGCCCGACCACCCCCCTCCTCTCCCGTCTCCTCCGGGGGCGCTTCGGTCACGGCCGAAGCGCCCCCGGAACCACCCCGCCACCTCCCCCCTCGCCGGAGGTGGCGGTCGTCGAGTCGCTGGCCGTGCGGCGCGGGCGCGTCGAGGCGCTGCGGCGGGTCGATCTGGCCGCCGGGCCGGGCGAGACCATCGCGCTGATGGGCCGCAACGGCGCCGGGAAGTCGACGCTGCTCGGAGCGCTGGTCGGGCTCGTCGAGCCGGCCGCCGGATCCGTCCGGGTCGGCGGGGCCGCACCGCACCGCACGGCGCCCCGTGACCTCGTACGCCGCGTGGGACTCGTACCGCAGGAACCGCGGGACCTGCTGTACGCGGACACGGTGGCCGGCGAGTGCGCGGCGGCCGACGAGGACGCCGGGGCCGCCGCCGGAACCTGCCGGGCGCTGGTGTCCGAGCTGCTGCCGGACATCGCGGACGACACGCATCCCCGTGACCTGTCGGAGGGACAGCGGCTGGCGCTGGCGCTGGCGGTCGTCCTCACGGCCCGCCCTCCGCTGCTGCTGCTCGACGAGCCGACCCGCGGCCTCGACTACGCGGCCAAGGCCCGGCTGGTCACCGTGCTGCGCGGGCTGGCCGCCGAGGGCCACGCCATCGTGCTGGCCACCCACGACGTGGAACTCGCCGCCGAGCTCGCCGACCGTGTGGTGATCCTCGCGGACGGTGAGGTCGTCGCCGACGGTCCGACCGCCGAGGTGGTCGTCGCGTCCCCGTCCTTCGCCCCTCAGGTCGCCAAGATCCTGGCCCCCGGGCCGTGGCTCACCGTCGCCCAGGTCGGAAGGGCCCTCTCATGACCACCGCCGACACCTCCGCCACCCACCCCCGGCCCCGACCACAGCCCCAGCCCCAGCCCCAGCCCCAGGCCCGGGCCGTCCGGCTCGGCCCGCGTTCCGTCACCGCCCTGGTCCTGGTCAGCGCGACCGGGGCCGCCGGATTCGCCTGGCCGCTCTTCGCGGGTCCCGGCTCGCAGGTCAGCGCCCACGCCCAGGACGCCCCCTGGCTGTTCGCGGGGCTCCTCGTCCTGCTGGTCGCGGTGGTCGCGGCGACGATCTCCGAGTCGGGCCTCGGCCCGAAGGCGGTCGCCATGCTCGGCGTGCTGGCCGCGACGGGCGCCGCGCTGCGCCCGATCGGGGCCGGGACGGCCGGCATCGAGCCGATGTTCTTCCTGATGGTGCTGAGCGGCCGGGTGCTGGGACCCGGCTTCGGCTACGTCCTCGGGTCCGTGACCATGTTCGCGTCGGCGCTGCTGACCGGCGGGGTGGGGCCCTGGATGCCGTTCCAGATGCTGGCCATGGGCTGGTTCACCATGGGAGCCGGGCTCCTGCCGGGCCCGGACCGGCTGCGCGGCCGCGCGGAACTCCTGATGCTCGCCGCGTACGGCTTCCTCGCCGCCTTCGCGTACGGCACCGTCATGAACCTGGCCGGCTGGCCCTTCATGGACGCGCTGGCCTCGAACATCGCCTTCGACCCGCACGCCGCCCTACCCGCCAACCTCGCCCGCTTCGTCACGTACTGCCTGGCCACCTCCCTCGGCTGGGACCTGGGGCGGGCGGTCGTGACCGTCGTCCTGACGCTGACGCTCGGCACGACCCTCCTGAAGGCGCTGCGCCGGGCCACGCGCCGGGCCGCCTTCGAGAGCCCGGTCACGTTCGACCCCCACTGATCCGGGACCCACGTCACATCGCCCGTCAGCACCGCGTGGCCTCCCCCGCACCGTCCGTCAGGGGCGGGGTGAACCGGCCCACAGGGCGCAGGTCACATACGAAGCCGACTAGTAGACCAAATCCCCTGACATGGCCCCGCCATTACCCCTCTGACCTGCACTTTGAGAGCCACGTCACACCCAACACCCCCACCCCCAATGCGACCACAACTAGTAAAAAGGGTCATTGCGGACAGTCCCGGATCCTGTTTGTCTTGAGGACGTCGCCAGGCGCCACGAGCCCTCACGGGCCGCGGCGCCGACGTACGCCGCTCCTTCCACACACCACGTGGTCACGGCCTGCGAGCGACTCCATGTCCCCGAGGAAACAGGTTCTCCGTGTCCGTCTCCGTCATCCGTCGCATCGTCTCCTCCCCGAAGAAGGCCCTCGCCGGTACCGCCGTGGCCGCCGCCACCGCCGGCATGGTCCTGGCCGCGGCGCCCGCCCAGGCCGCCACGCCGACCAGCGCCTCCGCCGCGAAGTCGATCGCTCACACGATGATTCCGGACGCCTCGCAGTTCAACGCCTTCAGCAAGATCGTCGAGCACGAGAGCGGCTGGAACGTCAGCGCCACCAACTCGTCCTCCGGTGCGTACGGTCTGGTCCAGGCTCTGCCCGGTTCGAAGATGGCTTCTGCCGGTGCCGACTGGAAGACCAACCCCAAGACCCAGATCAAGTGGGGTCTGGACTACATGAACTCCCGCTATGGCAGCCCGGCCGGTGCGTGGAGCTTCTGGCAGGCCAACGGCTGGTACTGATCAGCCCATCACACACAAGGCGGCACCCCGTTCCGGGGCGGCCGCCTTCGTCGTACCCCCGCATCCCCCAGGCCACCGCCGAAATCGTCTCTCGCCCCCTCCGCCCCTACCCGTCCCACCCCGGGGCTCCGCCCCAGACCCCCGCTCCTCAATCGCCGGAGGGGCTGGATCGTTGCCCCGCACCCGAGAGGTGGCCCCTGGGGCTCCGCCCCAGACCCCGCTCCTCAAACGCCGGAGGGGCTGAATTTTTCCCCGGCCGGGGCTGAGACATTCGCCGGCTGGGGCTGGGACTTTCGTCGGCCGGGGGCTGGGACTTTCGTCGGCCGGGACTGGGATTGCCTGGGCCGGAGGCTGAGACTTTCGTCGGCCGGGGCTGGAATTGCCTGGGCCGAGAGTGGATCTGTTCCTGGGCCGGGAGTGGATCTGCCCCCGGGCCGGGAGTGGATCTGCCCCCGGACCGGGAACGGGTCTGCCCCTGGGCCGGGAGTGGATTTGTCCTGCGCGGCGGTCACCACGACGTATCCGCAGTCGGAATGCGGCGGGAGGGGACGTGCCGGTACATCGATGGCCGTCGCCACTAACCGTCACTTCTCTGCCCGACAGCGGCGGCCTGATGCACCGGCGCGGCCCCGACCCACCCACCGGCGGAACCCGGCCCGTGGTGGACTGGGCCCCATGGACACGCCGCCCGACCTCGACCCCGACCCCGAGTCAAGAGGCCTCCGCCTCGTGCCCGCGCTGCTGTCGCTGACCGTCGTCAGCGGACTCATCGACGCGGTGAGCTACCTGGGTCTCGGCCACGTCTTCACGGCCAACATGACCGGCAACGTGGTGGTGCTCGGCTTCGCCGCCGCCGGCGCCCCCGGCTTCTCCGTCCCGCACACCCTCACCTCGCTGTGCTGCTTCGTCGCCGGCGCCGCGACCGGCGGACGGACAGCCGTCCGCCTGGGCGACGGCCCCCGCCGCACCTGGGCCCGCGTCACGTTCGCCGCCGAGGCCGTCCTGACGGCCGCCTGCGCCGCGGTGGCCTTCGCCGCCCCGCACGCCACCGCCACCACGTACACCGTGATCGCCGTCACGGCCTTCGCGATGGGCCTGCGCAACGCGACGGTACGCAGGCTCGGCGTCGCCGACCTGACGACGACCGTCCTGACGATGACCCTGACGGGCCTGGCGGCCGACTCGCGCGCCGGCGGCGGCGCGGGCCACCACTCCCCGCGCCGGACCGCCTCGGTCGTGGCGATGGCGGCCGGCGCCCTGCTCGGCGCGTGGCTGGTCCTGCACCACGGCCTCGCCCTCCCCCTGCTGATCGCGGCCCTGATCCCGGCGACCCTGGCGGCAACGGTCTCCGGCCGGGAGTGACCCCGCCCCGGAACCACCCCCACCTCCCCCGCCCCCTCAGACGCGCTGAATGATCGTCCCCGTCGCCAGCCCCCCACCCGCACACATCGTGATCAGCGCGAACTCCTTATCGGCCCGCTCCAATTCATGCAGCGCCGTGGTGATCAGCCGCGCCCCCGTGGCCCCCACCGGATGCCCGAGCGCGATCCCGCCCCCGTTCACGTTCACCTTCTCCAGATCCTGCCCGAAGACCTGCGCCCAGCTCAGCACCACGGACGCGAACGCCTCGTTGATCTCGACGAGGTCGATGTCCTTCAGCGACATCCCGGCCTTACCGAGCACGGCCCGGGTGGCGTCGATCGGCCCGTCCAGGTGGAAGTGCGGGTCCGAACCCACCAGCGCCTGGGCCACGATCCGTGCCCGCGGCCGCAGTTTCAGCGCCCGCGCCATCCGCTTGGAGGCCCACAGGATGGCCGCCGAACCGTCCGAGATCTGGGAGGAGTTGCCGGCCGTGTGAACGGCCGTCGGCATCACGGGCTTCAGCTTCGCCAACGCCTCCATGGACGTGTCGCGCAGCCCCTCGTCCCGGTCGACGAGCCGCCACATGCCCTGCCCGGCCCGCTGTTCCTCCTCGGTGGTGGGCACCTGCACGGCGAACGTCTCGCGCTTGAACCGCTCCTCCGCCCAGGCGACGGCGGCCCTCTCCTGCGAGATGAGCCCGAGGGAGTCGACGTTCTCGCGGGTCAGTCCGCGGTGACGGGCGATCCGTTCGGCCGCCTCGAACTGGTTCGGCAGATCGACGTTCCACTCGTCGGGGAACGGCTTGCCGGGCCCGTGCTTGGACCCCGAGCCCAGCGGCACCCGCGACATCGCCTCGACACCGCAGCTGATCCCGACGTCGATGACTCCCGCGGCGATCATGTTGGCGACCATGTGGGAGGCCTGCTGCGAGGAGCCGCACTGACAGTCGACCGTCGTCGCGGCCGTCTCGTAGGGCAGCCCCACGGTCAGCCAGGCGGTGCGCGCGGGGTTCATGGACTGCTCGCCGGCGTGGGTCACCGTGCCGCCGACGATCTGCTCGACGCAGTCGGCGGGAATGCCGGTGCGGCCGAGGAGTTCACGGTAGGTCTCGCCCAGGAGATAGGCGGGGTGCAGATTGGCGAGCGCGCCACCGCGCTTGCCGATGGGGGTCCGTACGGCTTCGACGATCACGGGTTCCGCGGCCATGGGGGCTCGTCCTCTCCTCAGGCCTGTCCTGCGGCCAGGCCCAGCTGACCCGCGCAGCGCGGGGCGTCCCGGCCCACCCACCGCGCAGAACTAGAACGCGTACCAGTTCTGCGTGCAGTTTGCTGAGCGAACCCCCCGCGCCGCAAGGGTCGTGCAGCTCCCGAAGTCGTGATCTGTACCAATCCCGCACGGAATTGGGAGGCCCGCACCTCTTGCCACTTGTAGAACCCGTTACTACCTTCACGGCGATTCCCTCTTCCTGATGGACCGTCAGAAGCGCCCCTGGAGTTGCCGATGTCCTGTCCAGCGCTGCCCGAGGGGTTCGATTTCACCGACCCCGACGTGCTGCACCACCGCGTGCCCCTGCCGGAGTTCGCCGAGCTGCGCCGGGCCGAGCCGGTCCACTGGATCCCACAGCAGCCCGGTGTCGCCGGCTTCGAGGACGACGGCTACTGGGCCGTCACCCGGCATTCGGACGTCAAGTACGTCTCGACGCACCCCGAGTTGTTCTCCTCGTTCCTCAACACCGCGGTCATCCGCTTCAACGAGCACATCCAGCGCGAGCAGATCGAGGTCCAGCGGCTCATCATGCTGAACATGGACCCGCCCGAACACACCCGGGTCCGCCAGATCGTGCAGCGCGGCTTCACCCCGCGCGCCATCCGCTCCCTGGAGGACGCCCTGCGCGCCCGGGCGGGTTCGATCGTCGCGAACGCGCTCGCGCAGGCGGCCCCCGACGGCTCCTTCGACTTCGTCACGCAGGTCGCCTGCGAACTCCCGCTGCAGGCGATCGCCGAGCTCATCGGCGTCCCCCAGGAGGACCGGGTCAAGATCTTCGACTGGTCCAACAAGATGGTGGCGTACGACGATCCCGAGTACGCGATCACCGAGGAGATCGGCGCCGAGTCGGCCACCGAACTCATCTCGTACGCGATGAACATGGCGGCGGACCGCAAGCAGTGCCCCGCCAAGGACATCGTCAGCACCCTGGTGGCGGCGGAGGACCAGGGGAACCTCGCCTCCGACGAGTTCGGCTTCTTCGTCCTGCTGCTGGCGGTCGCCGGCAACGAGACGACCCGCAACGCCATCACCCACGGGATGCACGCGCTGCTCACCCACCCCGACCAGTGGGACCTCTACAAGCGGGAGCGGCCGAAGACCACCGCCGAGGAGATCGTCCGCTGGGCGACCCCCGTCGTCGCCTTCCAGCGCACGGCGACCCAGGACACCGAGCTGGGCGGGCAGCGGATCAGGAAGGGCGACCGCGTCGGCATCTTCTACTCCTCCGCCAACAACGACCCCGAGGTGTTCGAGAACCCCGAGGTCTTCGACATCACACGGGACCCCAACCCGCACCTCGGCTTCGGCGGCGGCGGCCCGCACTTCTGCCTCGGCAAGTCCCTGGCCACGCTGGAGATCGACCTGATCTTCAACGCGATCGCCGACGCGCTGCCGGATCTGCGGCTGGCGGGCGACCCCCGCCGCCTGCGCTCGGCCTGGCTGAACGGCGTCAAGGAACTCCAGGTCCGTCACGCCTAGCGGGCACCTCGCACCCGGGCCGGCGGCCTCCCGGCACCGCCGGCCCGTCCGAGGGAGGCAGGGGCACCCCCGCGCCCGCCTCTGTCTCCCCCGAGGTGATCAGCCCGGTGATCACCTCGGTGTGCGGCCCGGCGTACGGACCGGTGGTCCCACCCCGGCCCGGACCGGTTCCACGGCCGCCCTGACCCGCGGACCGCTGAACAGCCAGGTCAGTCCGAAGCCCGCGGCGACGACCGCCGCGCCTCCGACGGCGTCCAGGACCCAGTGATTCCCCGTCGCCACGATCGAGGAGACCGTCAGAAGCGGGTGCAGCAGGCCCAGCGCCTTCATCCACCATCTCGGCGCCAGCACCACGATGACGATCCCGCACCACAGGGACCAGCCGAAGTGCAGCGAGGGCATCGCCGCGTACTGATTGGTCAGCTCGGTCAGCGTGCCGTAGTCGGGCTTGGAGAAGTCCTGCGCGCCGTGCACGGTGTCGATCACGCCGAGGCCCGGCATCAGGCGCGGCGGGGCGAGCGGATAGAGCCAGAAGCCGACGAGGGCGAGCAGGGTGGCGAAGCCGAGGGCGGAGCGGGCCCAGCGGTGGTCGGCGGGGCGGCGGACGTACAGCACGGCGAGGATCGTGAGCGGGACGCCGAAGTGGAACGACTGGTAGTAGAAGTCGAAGAAATCCCTCAGGAAGGGGACCCCCACCACCGCGTGGTTGACCCCGTGCTCGATGTCCAGGCCCAGGAAGCGCTCGACGGCGAGGATCTGCCCGCCGTGGTGCTCGGCGGTGGCCCGGCCCCCGGAGTTGGTGCCGCCCGTCGCGGCGAGCCTGATCTGCTGGTAGGCGGAGTACCCGACGCGGATCAGGAGCAGTTCGAGGAGCAGGTTCGTACGGGTGAGGACCCGGCCGCCCGGCAGCAGCGGGATCCGCCTCCACCGGGTGTCGGCGGGCGCCGCGCGCTCGGTGGGGACCGGGGCCCGGTAGTACGCGGACGTACGGGACAGGAACGGCACGGCGACGGCGGCGGCCAGCGCGGCGATCAGCACCACGTTGTCGCGCAGCGGCCTCAGCGCCGGCATGTCCGGCAGCATCATCCGGGCGGGCAGCGTCATGACGAGGACGACCGTGACGGGCCACACGTAGCGGTCCGAGGTCTTCCGGCCGGCCCTGCCGACGAGCGCGAGCAGGACCCACAGCACCTGGTGCTGCCAGGTGGTGGGCGAGACGGCGACGGCGACACAGCCGGTGAGGGCGACGGCGAGCAGCAGCTGCCCGTCCCGCGCGTAGCGGACGGCGCGGCGGAGCCCGAGGACGGCGACGGTCGCGCCGAGCGCCAGGAAGAGGCCGACCTCCAGCGGTCCGGTGAGGCCGAGCCGCAGCAGGGCGCCGTGCAGGGACTGGTTGGCGAGGTCGTCGGCGGACTTGCCGAGGCCGACGCCCGCCAGGTGGTGCACCCAGTACGTGTTCGAGTCGCGCGGCATCGCGGCCCAGGCGAGCGCGGTGAGGGCGGCGAACGTGGCGCCGGTGGAGACGGCGGCGCGGCGGCGGCCGGTGAACCAGAGCAGGGGCGTGAAGAGCAGCACGGTCGGCTGGAGGGCCGCCGCGAGGCCGATGAGGAGCCCGCAGGCGCGTTCGCCGCGGACGACGAAGCAGCCGAGCAGGACGAGCAGCACCGGGATGATGCTGGTCTGGCCGAGGTAGAGGGCGTTGCGCACGGGCAGCGACAGCATGAGCAGGCTGACGGCCACGGGCGCGGCGAGCAGCGAGGTCCGCCGGCTCACGGGGGGCGGCAGGGCGCGGGCGGCGACGAGGCCGAGCGCGACGACGAGCAGGAGGGTGCCGAAGGTCCAGCCCCAGCCGAGGGCCTGTTCGGCCGACCGGGTGAGGGGTTTGAGGACGAGGCCGCCGAACGGGGTGCCGGTGAACCGCGTCGAGTCGTACAGCGAGCCCTTCACGTGGAGCACGCCGTGCGGGCCGACCCAGGTCTCCAGATCCGTCAGCCGGTCCGCCTTGGGGGTGCTGAGGACGGCGGCGAGCTGTCGTACGGCCAGCAGCGCGGCGACGACCCAGAGCCCGAGGCGGAGCGCGCGCAGCCGCGCCCGCACCGTCTCCGGCGCTCCCACGACACCTTCGCCCGGTCGTCCGCCGTGCTCCACGTTCGCCACGCCCTGTCGACCCTCCCGCCCCATTGACCGGCCTGCGCCTCACAGGTCCCTTATCTCAACCCATATCAGTACCTAGTAGGTCACGGCCACCGTCACTAAAAGACGCGGAAAGCCCGGATCGACCTGACAGCCTCCTCCGCCTTTGTCCGAATATCGACGATCCGCGACGAGGCCGGTTCCCGGCCGGGCCCGCGAGATGGATCACAGACGGACCGCCGCGAGGACGGCTCCGGTCACCTCGTCGCCCCTGCGTACGCCGCCTTTATGTGCACTGTGCCGCGGGTCGCGTACACCACGTGATCGGGACGAACCGCCCTAAGGTCGCTTTTCGGCCCGTCTCCGGACGGGCCGTCGGTCCGCCCCGGGTCACCCCCGGGTCACCTGTGCGAGCCCTCGGCCCGCTTCCGGGCGGACCCGTCCCTGTCCCCGGCGAAAGGAAGGCCCTTGCCGACCGCGACCCCGACGGCCCCCGCCGTACGTGCCCCCGCTCCCGCCCGTCCCGTCTCCCCCGAGGTCACCGTCACCGACCCCGCGCTGGTCAGGCGCGCCGTGAAGGCCGCGGCGCTCGGCAACGCGATGGAGTGGTTCGACTTCGGTGTCTACAGCTACATCGCGGTGACGCTGGGCAAGGTCTTCTTCCCCTCGGGCAACCCGACCGCCCAGCTCCTGTCGACCTTCGGCGCCTTCGCCGCGGCCTTCCTCGTCCGCCCGCTCGGCGGCATGGTCTTCGGCCCGCTCGGCGACCGGATCGGCCGCCAGAAGGTCCTCGCGCTGACCATGATCATGATGGCGGCGGGCACCTTCGCGATCGGTCTGATCCCGTCGTACGCGACGATCGGCGTCGGCGCTCCGGTCCTGCTGCTCGTGGCCCGTCTGGTGCAGGGCTTCTCCACCGGCGGCGAGTACGCGGGTGCCACGACCTTCATCGCCGAGTACGCGCCGGACAAGAAGCGCGGCTTCCTCGGAAGCTGGCTGGAGTTCGGCACGCTGGCCGGATACATCGGCGGCGCGGGTCTGGTGACCCTCATGACCGCCCTGCTGTCCACCGACGACCTGCTGTCCTGGGGCTGGCGGATCCCGTTCCTGATCGCGGGCCCGATGGGCATCATCGGCCTCTATCTGCGGATGCGCCTGGAGGAGACCCCGGCGTTCGCGGCCGAGCTGGAGAAGTCCGAGGCGGCCCGCCCCAAGGTGCCGCTGCGCGAGATGATCGCCGGCCAGTGGCGCACCCTGCTGCTGTGCATGGGCCTGGTGCTGGTCTTCAACGTCACCGACTACATGCTGCTGTCCTACATGCCGAGCTACCTGACCAGCGAGCTCAAGTACGACGAGACGCACGGTCTGCTCGTGGTCCTCGGCGTGATGGCGCTGATGATGGTCGTCCAGCCCTTCGCGGGCGCGCTGACCGACCGCATCGGCCGCCGCCCGGTGATCGCCGCGGGCTGCGCCGGCTTCCTCGCCCTGTCCGTCCCGGCGCTGCTGCTGATCCGCCAGGGCAGCCTGCTCGCCGTCGCGCTCGGCATGGGCGCCCTCGGCCTGCTGCTGGTGTGCTTCACCGCCGCGATGCCCGCCGCGCTCCCGGCGCTCTTCCCGACCCGGGTCCGCTACGGCTCGCTCTCGATCGGCTTCAACGTCTCCGTCTCGCTCTTCGGCGGCACGACCCCGCTGGTCGTCACCGCCCTCATCGGGGCGACCGGGAACATGATGATGCCCGCGTACTACATGATGGCCGCGGCCGTCATCGGCGGTGCCGCCGTCTGGTTCATGGCGGAGTCGGCCGGCCGGCCCCTGCCGGGCTCGGCGCCCGCCGTGGAGCCCGCGCCCGCCGTGGAACCCGCGCGCGGCTGACGTCCGCGGACCCGGGTCCCGCCGGCGCGCGGGGCCCGAATCCCGCTGGCACGCGGGGGCGCCGGGGGCTAGGTTCGAGGCAAAAGTCCTTAGCGCATCTAACTAGGCTATGAAAGGCCCGGTGCATGAGCGAGTCGCAGCTCTGGAACGACGTCGACGACCACTTCACCACCCTCCTGGCCCCCGCCGACGAGATCCTCACCGCCGCGCTGCACGACAGCGACGCGGCCGGACTGCCCCCCATCAACGTCGCGCCGAACCAGGGCAAGCTGCTCCAGCTGCTCGCCGAGATCCAGGGTGCCCGCCGCATCCTGGAGATCGGCACGCTCGGCGGCTACAGCACCATCTGGCTGGGCCGCGCCCTGCCCGCCGACGGGACGCTGATCACCCTCGAGTACGACCCCCGGCACGCCGAGGTCGCCCGCGCCAACCTCGCGCGGGCCGGCCTCGACGGCGTCGCCGAGGTGCGGGTGGGCCCCGCCCTGGAATCCCTGCCGAAGCTGGCGGACGAGAACCCGGAGCCGTTCGACCTCGTCTTCATCGACGCGGACAAGGTGAACAACGCCCACTACATCGAGTGGGCGGTCCGGCTCACCCGGCCCGGCAGCGTGATCGTCCTGGACAACGTGGTCCGCGGCGGAGCGGTGACCGACGCGACGAGCGGCGACCCGAGCGTGCGGGGCACCCGGGCCGCGCTCGAACTGATCGCCTCCCACCCGAAGCTGGACGGCACGGCGGTGCAGACGGTGGGCAGCAAGGGGTACGACGGCTTCGCGCTGGCCCGCGTACGGGCCTGACCGCCCGCCCCCGCCGGCTGACCCCCGCCGCCCGGCCCCGTGTGCCGCCCGACCGGTCCTAGACCTCGTGGTAGAAGCCCACGTTCACGGTGTGGGGCCCGGTGCGGTCCTGGATGACGAGTTCGCCGGAGCCGCCCGCCGGGAGTCTGGCCGTCCCGCCGTACGGAAGCGGCTGAGGCTGCAGTCCTGTGAGGATGAGTCTGACCTCGGAGGACGGCTCCGCGTGGGAACCCCTGAGCCAGGTGACCTGCCAGGAGCCGTCCGGGCCGCACTGGAACTCCAGGTGGACCCGGGAGACGAACAGCCAGTCGTCCGGGGTCGCGAGACGGCACACGGCCCGGTCCCGGCCCACCCGCAGCATGGCTCCGGGGTCGCTCGGCGCGTCGGCCATCTGCATCCCGGCCGTCGCTCCGGCGTCCCCTCCGGTCACCGAGGCCATGGTGAGTTCGAGCAACGCGCGCTCCTTAGTGAGGTGCTGGTCCAATTGTCCCGCCGGGGAACGTGGTTGCCCCGTCGCCGCCGCATGATAATTCGACCTTTACCGTCGCCGTGTGACCTCCGGCACAATGGACTCATGACCGAGCGCAAGCCACCCGGTGTCACCTTCGAGTCGTGGGTCGACCGGCAGATCCGCCAGGCGGAGGACCGCGGCGAATTCACGGAACTCCCCGGCGCGGGCAAGCCGCTGCCGGAGGTCACCGACACCCCGTACGACGAACTCTGGTGGATCAAGCGGAAGATGGCCCGCGAGGGCCTGTCCGTGCTGCCGCCCACACTGGCCCTGCGCAAGGAGGCGGAGGACGTGCTCGCGGCCGTTCCCGCGCTTCCTTCGGAGCGGGCGGTGCGGCGGGCCGTCGAGGACGTCAACGCCAAGATCCGCGACATGATGTTCAAGCCGCCGCCCGGACCTCCGCTCGGCCTCAAGCCGTACGACGTGGAGAGGATCGTCCAGGAGTGGCACGCGGCCCGCGAGAGCCCGGCCCCGGGCGGCGCGCGGCCCGAGGGCCGGGAAGAGACAGGACCGGCGTGAGGCCGCGCCCCGGGAAGTACTCCGGGGCACGGCCTCACGTCACCGGGAGGTCTTGAGCCGGGCTCAGAGCCTGAGCAGGCGCTCGGTCATCTCGCGGTAGTCCTTCAGGGCGAGCCGGAGCCGCTCGGTGTCCGGGCCGGCCGCCTTGTCCTCGTCGCCGGCCTGCCAGGACGTGCGCAGGTCGCGCCGACGCCGGGTCACGGCTTCCGTGAACCGGCCCGCGAGCTCCTCCAGCACGTGGTCGGCCTCCTCCACGGAGGCCTGCGGGCCGTCGATGAACCCGCCGACCGCGTGCCGCATCCGCAGCTTGAACTTGTCGTGCTCGTCCAGCGGCAGCATCCGCCCGTCCCGCCCGGCGGAGTCCCCCGCACGGTCCTCGGTGTCCGCCGGGCCGCCCCGGTGGTCCGCTTCGGCGGCGTCACGGGATACGGACCCCGGCCCGGGACGGTCAGAGGCGCCGGACGGGCGGGACGCGGGGGACGCGGGGGACACAGGGGATGTGGGGGAGGCAGGAGATGCGGGGGACGCCGAGCCGACGCCCGTACGTTCCGCGCGGTCGTCGCCGGGGGCGCCGCCCCGCTCCTCCGAGCCCGCGCCCGTCGTCGTCCGGGCCGTCCCGCCGGTCCCGGCCGGACGGACACCGGCGTCGTCCGCCGTCCCGCTCCCGGCCGAACGGGCCGTCGAACCCGCGCCGTCCTTGGCACGGTCGCCGTTCCTGTCCGTGTCGCCACCGCCCGGGGCGGGCTCGGTGGAGACGTGGTCCACCCGGCCCTTCAGGGCCTCGCGGCGCGACACCTCCTCGGCCTCACCGCGCTCGCCGCCCACCCGGTCGTCCGGGGAACGCTCGGCGGGTACGGGGGTCACGCGGCCCTTCACGGGCGCCTCGCGGGGTTCGTCGGGGCCGGGGCCCCCACGCCCCTTCGCGGCGGCGGTCTCACGGGACGGGGTCCGCTCGGGATCCTGCTCTGGCTTCATGGTGCTCACCTTCTTCAACTCCCCTTCGCCTGAAGCCCGGTGAAGGACCAGGGACGGTGGGAGCGAGTCTCGGGGGTGGAATTCCTGTTGCTGTTCTCGGCGTTCTCGGCGTTCTCGGCGGCACTCTCCGCCGTCTACGCCGGTTCGGTACGCCCGTCGCTCCCCGTCGTCCGCGCCGGCTCGGCCTGCCGGGTGTCCTTGGTCAGGGCGAACCGCCTGCTGCGCTCCGGCCGGGCGGCCGGGGTCCCGCTCACGTCGTCCGCGTCGCGCGTCCGGCCGGCCGAGCCGTCCTCACGGGTGGGGGTCAGCAGGTCGTCGAAGAGGTCGCGGGCCTCCAGCATGGCCTCGCGCAGCTTCTCGGTGTCGACGCCGCCGTTCTCGCCGCCGCCGGTGCGGGCCAGCGCGGCCCGGTGCACGCGGCGGTACCCGTGGACGTGGTGCCCGTGGTGGACGGAGAGCGCGGACACCTGCTCCTCGTAACGGTCGCCGGGGAATCCGCGTGCTCCGGCCAGCTCGCCGAGCAGCCGGTCGGCCTCGGCCACCGCCTCCCGGGGCGAGTCGACGAAGCGTTCCTGGGCGGCCGTCCAGCCGGCCGCGTACCGTTCCCTGGCCGCGGGTTCGAGCGGCAGCTCGCGCAGTGCGCCGTGCTGCTTCACCCGCTCGTTGAGGTCGCGTTCGGCGGCCTGGGTGTCACCGTCGTGCCGGGCTACGGTCCGGTCGTACTCCGGTCCGAAGCGCCGCCTGAGCGCGCGTCCGCCCGGCGGCCTTCGGGCTCGGAGGGTCAGGGCGGCCGCGACAACGGCCACGGCCGCCACGATGATCAGAGCGATGATCACGCCTGTGGACATGAATGCCTTCCCGGGTTCTCGACCCAACGGGCCGGTTCCCGCACCGGGTTGCCCGGAACCCGGCCCTCAAACGGCCCCGGCGACGGCACGGACGTCAACGCCCCTCCCGCGCCGTGCCGTTCGGCCGTCGCCCCTTATCCGCTTGCGCTCCCGGGGCGGCACCCGCCGACAATGGCCCGCATGACCCGAACGCCGTCCGCCGCGCGCGACTCCTGGAGCGTGGCTCCCGAACCCTTCGACTCCCCCGCCGCCGCGGCCCTGTGGCGGGCGTACTACACCGAGGTCAGCGACCGGTGGTACCGGGTGCACGAAGGACGTACGACGGATCCCGACGAGCTGGAGCGGGAGATCGCCGCGCAGAGCGGCGCCGAGTTCGCGCCGCCCGCGGGGGTGCTGCTCCTCGCGCGCCACGACGGTGAGCCCGGCGGCACGGCGGGCGTGCGGATGCTCGACGCCACGACGGGCGAGCTGAGCCGCGTCTTCGTCCGCGCGGACCTGCGCGGCACGGGCGCGGCCCCGCTCCTGCTGGCCGCCGCCGAGGCGGCGGCGCGCGGCCTGGGCGCCCGGCGGCTCCTCCTCGACACCCGCTCCGACCTCGTCGAGGCGCGGGCCCTGTACGCCCGGCACGGCTACGAGGAGACCGCCGCGCACAACGACGTGGCCTTCGCCGAGCACTGGTTCCGGAAGGACCTGACCGGCTGAGGACGGATCACGCCGGTTCCCCCTGCGGGCGGACGGCCGGGGCGCTCCCGTGCGGGCGCTCCGCGTCGGAACCGCACATCTCCTCGTTCAGCTCCGTCACCAGCTTCGTGAGGTCGGTCGGACGGTCCGGTGTCCACCAGTCGCCGAGGAGTTCGGCGAGGGACTCCTCGCGGGCCATGGACAGGTTCCGGGCGGCGAGACGGCCCTCGTCGGTGAGGACCAGGTCCAGGCCCTCGCGGCGGGCCAGCCGGCGTTCCTCGATCTGACGGGCGGCGGCCAGGACGACGTCCAGGGGAACCGCGCTGCGCTCGGCCAGGAGGGCGGGCTCCACCCACCCGTACTTCTTGATCCGCAGCAGCATCCAGCTCGCCGCCGGCAGCAGGTCGTAGCCGGCGCGCGCGGTGATCTTCTCGTAGATCTCGCGGCGGCCCTCCCGGGTGCCGAGCACGGACAGCGCCCGGCACACCTCGTCGTACGACGACCGCTCGACCGGGTTGCTCGCCAGGGTCTCCGTCACGTCGGGTGCCGTGACGGAGCCGCGCAGTCTGTCCTCGCGCAGGAACCAGGCCAGGACGAAGCCGAGCAGCGCGACCGGGGCCGCGTACAGGAAGACGTCGGTGATCGATGTCGCGAACGCGTGCAGGACCGGCTGTTGCAGATCGGCCGGCAACTGGCCGATCCCCTTCGGGTCCGCCTTCAGGGAGTCCGTCGTGATGCCGGGTGGCAGCTGCTGTCCGCCCAGCGCGTCCGTCAGGTTGTCGCCGAGGCGGCCCGCGAAGACCGTGCCGAAGATCGCGACGCCGAACGAGGCGCCGATGGACCGGAAGAACGTCGCCCCCGAGGTGGCGACGCCCAGATCCTCGTACGACACCGCGTTCTGCACGATCAGGACGAGCACCTGCATCACGAGGCCCAGGCCCAGGCCGAACACGAAGAAGTACGTGCTCATGATCCAGGTGCCGCTGTTCTCGTCCAGCTGGTGCAGCAGGAGCAGACCGAGGGCGGTGATCCCGGTGCCCGCGACCGGGAACACCTTCCAGCGGCCCGTGCGGCTGACGATCTGCCCGGAGACCGTGGACGACAGCAGCAGCCCGAACACCATCGGCAGCATGTGCACGCCGGACAGCGTGGGCGAGATTCCCTGCACGACCTGGAGGAACGTCGGCAGATAGGTCATCGCGCCGAACATCGCGAAGCCCACGATGAAGCTGATGATCGCGGACAGCGTGAAGGTGTGGACCCGGAACAGCTTGAGCGGCAGCACGGGTTCGGCCGCGCGCCGCTCCACCGCGACGAAGGCGGCACCGAGGACGACGCCGAGCACCACGAGCCCGATGACCTGCGGCGAGTCCCAGTCCCAGGTGGTGCCGCCCAGCGAGGCCACCAGGACCAGGCAGGTGGCCACCGCGGCGATCAGGAACGTACCGGCGTAGTCGATGACGTGCCGTGCCGACTTCCTCGGGATGTGCAGCACCGCGGCGATCACCACGAGGGCCACGACACCCACGGGCAGGTTGATGTAGAAGACCCAGCGCCAGCTCAGGTGCTCCGTGAACAGCCCGCCGAGCAGGGGCCCCAGCACACTCGTCGCGCCGAACACCGCACCGAACAGTCCCTGGTACTTGCCCCGTTCACGCGGCGGGACCAGGTCGCCGACGATCGCCATCGACAGCACCATCAGTCCGCCGCCGCCGAGTCCCTGCAGCGCCCTGAAGGCGATCAGCTCGCCCATGTTCTGCGACATGCCGCACAGCGCCGACCCGATCAGGAAGATCACGATCGCCGTCTGGAAGAGCCTCTTGCGGCCGTACTGGTCGCCGAGCTTGCCCCACAGCGGGGTCGCCGCCGTCGACGCGAGCAGATACGCCGTGACCACCCAGGACAGGTGCTCCAGGCCGCCGAGGTCGCTCACGATGGTCGGCAGGGCGGTGGACACGATGGTCTGGTCCAGCGCGGCGAGCAGCATGCCGAGCAGCAGGGCGCCGATGGACACGAAGACGCTGCCGTGCACCGTGTCCCGGGCGTCGGTCGCCGCTGCGCTGCGGCGGCGCACCGCCGACTCGCTCACCTCGACCGAGTCGTGCAGTCCGGGCGGCTCGCCCGCACCGCCGCCGGTCGGCGCCTCCGCCCCTTCCGGCCTCCGGCCGGACGGTGCGTCGGAACCGTGCGCGTCCCCGGTCATACGGCCTCCCTGAGCCCCGAGGGTCCCGGTCACCCTCCATCCTGATCGGTGTGTCCGGTTATGGCCTGTCGAGCCAACCGGAATCTGCTATTCAGGGGGGCTGCTTGAAGGTTGTATGAAGGTCGTCCGCATAATCACTGGAGTTTTCAGGGGGGAGGGACCCACTCGTGACTGAACCGACCGGGCATGTCTGCCCCGAGTGCGCCGCACACCGGGCGCAGGACGGCACCCCGTCCTGCGCCTGCACCAGCAGGGCGTCCGACGCCCTGCGCGACGAGCGCTCGGCCGAGGCCGCTGCGGCGGAGGACTTCAACCCGCTGCGCATACGGCCCTACGTGGAGCTGGGCCCGGAGAACGCCGGGCACACCGGAGGGGGCCTCGGACCGGCCGAGGGCACCGGAGCCCCGGGCCAGGCCGCAACGGGCCACTGGCAGGCCGCCCCGACGGCCGGAGAGCCCTGGGCCGCCGCGGAGGCGGGTGCCTGGACACCGGAGGGCGTCTGGGTGGCCGAGGGCTCCTGGGCGCCGGGCGGCGACGCCGGGGCGGTGGGCGCCGTGCCGGCGTACGGCGACGCCCCGGGCATCCATGGCGTCCACGGCGTCGCGCCGACCGGCGGTGTCGAGCCGGCCGGCGCGGGTTCCATGACCGGCGTCCCGCCGGTCGGCGGGGTGCCGATGCCGCCGCCCGCGAACGGACAGGACGCGGCCGCTTCGACCATGCAGCTCGCCACGATCCCGGCCGACGCGGCCGCGGGACCGGCTCCGGTCGCGGCCGACGCGACCATGCAGCTCTCCGCCGTCCCGGCGGACGCGACGATGCGACTGGCCCCGGTGCCGGCGGACGCGGCCCCGCGCTCGGCACCGCTGCCGCCGGAGGTGAGCACGCCGCCGGCGCCGATGCCGGCCGACGCGACCATGCGGCTGAAGGCGCTCCCCTCGGAGGCGCGCGCCACCGACGTCCGCCTCTTCCACGACACCGCGCGCCCGCAGGAGCCCGGACAGGGGGTCTCGCCCTCGGGCCGGCCCAGGCGCCGCCGGCGTACCGGCGTCCTCGCCGTCACCGGAGTCGTGGTGACCGTGGTGGCCGCGGCGGGGGTGGCGAGCGGACTGCTCTCCTACGACCCTCCCTCGCGGGACGGGGCCCAGCCGAAGGACGTCAGGGCGAGCGTGCCGGACGTCCTGTCGGACACGGTCTCCGCGGTGCCGTCGGCGAGCGCGTCCTCGACGGCGTCCGCCTCGGCGTCCCCGTCGACCTCGCTCAGCGAGAGCCCGTCCCCGTCGGCGTCCGAGCCGGACGCGTCGGCGTCACCGTCCTCGTCCGCCCCGGCCTCGCCGACCTCGGCCGGACCGAGCGCGACGGCGACCGCGACGGAGGCCGTGGAGTCCCCGGGGGGCGGCGGTTCGAACACGCTGGCCGGGCCCACCCTGCGGCGCGGTGACAGCGGGTCGGAGGTGACCGAGCTCCAGCTCCGGCTGAGCCAGCTCAGGATGTACATGCGGAAGGCCGACGGCCAGTTCGGCCGCCACCTAGAGGACGCCGTGCGCTGGTACCAGTGGGCACGGGGCATCTCGGGCGACGACCCCGGCGTGTACGGCCCGGCCACACGGGCGAGCCTGGAGTCGGAGACGTCCCAGCCGTAACTCGCCGCAGGCGTTCGCAGCGGCCGGCTCCGGGTTCCGCCGGTGGGTGGGTCGGGGCCGCGCCGGATCCCGACTGCGGGTGCGTCGTGGTGGCTGACCATTTCAGCCAGTGAAGTTTTCAGCCCCGGCCGGGAAAGTTTCAGCCCCTCCGGCGTTTGAGGAGCGGGGTCTGGGGCGGAGCCCCAGGTACGGGACGGGTAGGGGCGGAGGGGGCGAAAAACCCTTCGCCCGGCCCACCCCCCTCACACCTCCCCCAAGGGGACCCGTTCCGTCGGCGGGTCAGCCGATGTGAAGACGGACGCTCCCGTCCCCGACAACCTCGACCCGCACCTCGGTCAGATCACGAACAAGCACATCCGGCCCATGGAACCCGGCCCGAGGACCAACACCCACGACCCGCATCCCAGCGGCCCGCCCCGCATCGATCCCCGCCCCGGAGTCCTCGAAGACGACACAGTCCTCGGGCGCGATCCCCAACTCGGCCGCCCCCTTCAGGAAGCCCTCCGGATCAGGCTTGCTCGCACCGACCGACTCTGCGGTGACACGGACATCAGGAAGCCCGAGCCCGGCGGCAGCCATCCGCCCGCTGGACAGCGCCACATCCGCCGAGGTGACAAGAGCGTGCGGCACTCCGGCAAGGGAGGCGAGGAACTCGGGCGCACCCGGGATCGCGACGACGCCGTTCATGTCGGCGGTCTCCTCGGCCAGCATCCGCGCGTTGTCCGCGTAGTTCTGCGCCATGGGACGGTCGGGCAGCAGCACCGCCATCGAGGCGTACCCCTGCCGGCCGTGGACGACCTTCATGACCTCGTCCCCGTCCAGCCCGTGCCGGTCGGCCCAGCCGCGCCAGCAGCGCTCGACGACGACATCCGAGTTGACGAGGGTCCCGTCCATGTCGAGCAGAAGGGCGCGTGCGGTCAGAACGGTGGTGGCCGTCGTCATCGATGCTCCAAAGCACATGTAGGGGGGACCAATACACCCCCGGGAAACAAGGCGGCCCCGCCCGCCGGTCAGGGAGGTGCGGACGGGAACCACTTTGTTCCTACAACATACAAAACAACCCCGCCCAGCGCCACCCAGCCCAGAAACGGGGGAACGGGACCGGCCAGAGGTTCGAGGTTTTTCGCCCCCTCCGCCCCTACCCGTCCCGTACCTGGGGCTCCGCCCCAGACCCCGCTCCTCAATCGCCGGAGGGGCTGAACTTTTGCCGGCCGGGGCTGGAGTGGTCACCATCGCGGACCCGCGGTCGGGATCCGACCGGAGGGGACGTGCCGGTACATCGATGGCCGTCGCCACTAACGGTCACTTCTCTGCCCGACAGCGGCGGCATGATGCACCGGCACGGCCCCGACCCACCCACCGGCGGAACCCGGCCCGTGACGCCCAGCACAGCGAGCCAGCACAGCACCCCCGCGACAGCCAGCGCAGCGCACCAGCAAGGGATCAGCCCGCCACAGCCTCGTAAATGCTCCAGACCCCCAGCCCCAGCATCAGCACAGCCGCCACCTTCGTGATCAACGACAACGGCACCCGCTTCATCAGCGCCTTGCCCCCCACGATCCCCAGCCCCGCCACAGCCCACAGCCCCAGCACCGCACCGAGCCCCACCGACAGCGGATCGTCGTACCGCGCAGCGAGGTTCGCCGTCATGATCTGCGTCAGGTCACCGAACTCGGCGACGAGGATCAGCATGAAGCCCGCCCCGGACACCTTCCAGAACGTCTGGTTCGCCGGCTTGCGGACCTCTTCCTCGTCCTCGCCCTTCTTCATCAGCAGCACCGCGGCCCCGCCGAGGAACAGCACACCGGTGACGGCGTGCACGATCTGCTGCGGCAGCAACGTCAGCACACTGCCCGCGGCGACGGCGAGCGTCACATGCACGGCGAAGGCGGCGGCGACACCGACGAAGACGTACGAGGCGCGGTAGCGGGTGCCGAGGACGAGGCCGGCGAGCGCGGTCTTGTCCGGCAGCTCGGCAAGGAAGACGACACCGAAGACGAGCGCCATCACGCTGAAGCTGATCAAAATCCCTCAATCGGTCGGGCCGCCCCGCCGAGAGTGTTGCGATTGCGCGTGCTGTGACTGCGCGACACCTCGGCACGGCAGCACACAGCAACACCCGCGCCGGACGGCGCGGGCACAAGGACCCACACCGGAAAGGCCCGGCAGGGCAAGTGCACTGCTTGCCGAAGGTCTCGCTGGCCGGCCTCGCGATCGAGACCTGCCTCCGGGCGCCGGCTCAGACGAGCTGAGCAGTATGTCGACGGTCCGGCGAAGAGCTACTCCCCTTCTGCGCCGTCCATAGTACGCGACCCGCGAGGCGGCCCCCAGGGCCGAAGGTCCCCCGGCCCGGCCGTCCGGGCGCCCGAGAAAGTTCTGCCATGAACCTTGTCATGTCATGAACGCGTCATTATTTTCTAACCGCGCACTTACCTCACGGCAACACGACGCCGCGAGCATTCGTTCGCCCGCACCGCAACACCCCCACACCACAAGGGAGTTCGCATGCCCAAGGTCTACGCGCGTCGACGGCTGAGCATACTCGCAGGCATCACGGGTCTGATAGCCATGGCCGGAGTTTTCAACGGCCCGACCGCCTCCGCCGCCCTCCCCACCCCGGTCAGCGCGGCCACCGCCCGCACCTACCTGGCGTCCCTCACCGTCGCGACCGAGAACCGCACCGGCTACTCCCGCGACCTGTTCCCGACCTGGATCACGATCAGCGGGACCTGCAACACCCGCGAGTACATCCTCAAGCGCGACGGCTCGGGCGTCACCACCGACTCCGCCTGTGTGGCCACCAGCGGCAGCTGGTACTCCGTCTACGACGGCGCCACCTGGACCGCCGCCTCCGACGTCGACATCGACCACCTCGTCCCGCTCGCCGAGGCATGGGACTCCGGGGCCAGCGCCTGGACCACCGCTCAGCGCCAGGCCTTCGCCAACGACGTGACCCGTCCCCAGCTCCTCGCCGTCACGGACAACGTCAACCAGTCCAAGGGCGACAAGGACCCGGCCGAGTGGATGCCCTCGCGCACCGCGTACGCCTGCACCTACGTCCGCGCCTGGGTCCAGGTGAAGTACTACTACAACCTCAAGGTCGACTCCGCTGAGAAGACCAAGCTGAGCTCGGTCCTCGCCGGCTGCTGACCCGCACTCCCGGCACAGACCGGCGGCCCGCAGGCCGCCAGGGTTCCGGACACCGTCCCCCCACGGTGTTTCCACGGTCTCCGGAACCTCCCCACAGGCCTCCGTCGTTCCGTACCGTACGGGGCGACGGAGGAGGGGGATCACCATGGCCGAGCTGCGCCTGGGACCGCTGCTGAGGTACGTGGACGGCTCGTCGGCGACCTTCTGGGTCGAGGCGAGCCGTCCGTGCACCGCCGAGGTGCGCTGCGCGGACGGCACCCGCGGACAGGCCCGCACCTTCCAGGTGGCGGGCCATCACTACGCGCTGGTGCCGGTGGACGGCCTGACACCGGGCACCACCACTTCGTACGAGCTCCTGCTGGACGGCACGACCGTGTGGCCGCTGCCCGACTCGCGCTTTCCCCCCTCGGTCGTCCGCACCCCCGGCAGCGACGACGACGCCGTCCGCGTCACCTTCGGCTCCTGCCGCTGGGCGTCGCCGCCCGCGGACGAGAAGGACCCGGTGGGACCGGACGCGCTGGACACCCTCGCCGCCCGCATCGCCTCGGCCCCGGACGCCGAACGCCCGGACGTGCTCCTGCTGTTGGGCGACCAGGTGTACGCGGACGAGGTCTCCCGGGCGACCCGCGCGTGGATCGCCGCGCGCCGGGGACTCGCCGACCCCCCGGGCCACCAGGTCGCGGACTACGAGGAGTACACCCGCCTCTACTACGAATCCTGGCTCGACCCCGAGATCCGCTGGCTCCTGTCGACCGTGCCGAGCTGCATGATCTTCGACGACCACGACGTCATCGACGACTGGAACACCAGCGCGTCCTGGCTGGCGGAGATCCGGGCGACGCCCTGGTGGCGCGAGCGCGTGCTCAGCGGACTGATGTCCTACTGGGTCCACCAGCACCTCGGCAACCTCTCCCCCGCCGAGCTCTCCGCGGACCTGCTGTACGCGGCCGTATGCGAGACGCCCGACGGCACGGACGTGCTGCGCGCCTTCGCCGCGCAGGCCGACGCCGACCCGGCCTCGGTCCGCTGGAGCTACCGCCGCGACTTCGGCCGGACCCGTGTCCTGATGCTCGACACCCGCGCGGCCCGCGTCCTGGACGAGAAGAACCGCGCGATGCTCGATCCCGGGGAGGCGGCCTGGCTGCGCGAGCAGGCCCTGGAGGCGCCGGAATCCCGGGACCACCTGCTCATAGGCACGTCACTGCCCTGGCTGCTGCCCCCGCTGATCCATCAGGTGGAGACCTGGGACGCCGCCCTGTGCCGGGGAGATCGGGGCAGGCGCTGGGCGCGGTTCGGCGAACGGCTGCGCCGAGCCGCCGACCTGGAGCACTGGGCGGCG
The DNA here is from genome assembly GCF_042891215.1 of Streptomyces sp. NPDC001914. Lineage (NCBI taxonomy): Bacteria > Bacillati > Actinomycetota > Actinomycetes > Kitasatosporales > Streptomycetaceae > Streptomyces > Streptomyces sp. NPDC001914. Next base: position 17,260 of record NZ_JBIASW010000008.1, on the reverse strand, counting down.
TTCCCCGAGTCGTTCGGGGAGCTGTCGGAGCTGATCGCCGAGGCCGGCTCCGGCGAGCGGGCACCGGCGACCGTGTGCGTGCTGTCGGGGGACGTGCACCACGCCTATGTCGCCGATCCCGTCTGGACCGACCCCGCCCGGCAGCCCTCCGCCCGGGTCCTCCAGCTGACCTGCTCCCCCGTCCACAACGCCATCCCGCTCACCGTGCGGCTCGGCTTCCGCTTCGGCTGGAGCCGCCCGGCCCGGATGCTCGGCACCTTCCTCGCCCGGCACGGCGGTTGCGGCCGGCCCTCGGTCGACTGGCGCAAAACCGGCGGCCCTTGGTTCGGCAATCAGCTCATGACCCTTACCCTGCACGGCCGTTCGGCCACGCTGCGCCTCGAACAGGCGCGGCAGACGCGCGGCGGCGGCATCGGCCACGCGGCCGGAGGCGCCCGGCTGACGACGGTCGCGGAGTCCCGGATCACCCCGGAATAGGTTCATTCCCCGCGGTCACCGGCGCCGTCGCGCGTACCGGAGCGTGCGGGAATGTGAACGTGATGTGACCGACACATACGTCCCCGGAGGATCTTCCGCCCCATCTGCGGCGTACGCTGTGGGGCGGTCACAGACCGCACGCCGCTCCGTCGCGAGGCGCGGCAGGGTCGGGCTCACGGGGTGGTCGGGGGAGAGTTTCGGTGCTGGAGAGTGTGGGGTCGCTGACAGGCAGCCCATGGATCTACGCGGTGATCGCCGTGTCCATCGTTCTCGACGTGTTCCTGCCCGTCCTGCCGAGTGGAGTCCTGGTCATCACGGCCGCGACGGCCGCGGCGGGCTCCGCCACGGCGACCGGCGACGTCCCGCACGCCGTGCCCGACATCCTCGTCCTCACTCTCTGCGCGGCCACGGCCTCGGTCCTCGGCGACCTGGTGGCGTACCGCCTCGCCTGGCGGGGCGGCGACTGGCTGGAACGCGTCGTCGCCCGGTCCCGCCGCCTGACCCGGGCGCAGGAACGTCTCGGCCAGGTTCTGGCGAGCGGCGGCGGCGCCCGCGGCGTGCTCGTGGTCGTCGCCCGCTTCGCGCCGGCCGGGCGCTCGGTCGTGTCGCTCGGCGCGGGCGCCGCGCACCGCCGGGTCCGCGAGTTCCTGCCCTGGTCGGTCCTCGCCGGCCTGGCGTGGGCCGTTTACAGCGTGTCCCTCGGCTACTTCGGCGGCCAGTGGCTCGGCGCGACCTGGCTCACGGCGGCCGTCTCGGTCGGGGCCCTGTTCATCGCCGGTGCGGGCGCGGCCTACGTCGTACGCCGTCCCGCGGTACGGGAGCAGCGGACCGGCGCCTGAGCCCCGCCGGCCCAAGAGCGCACGGGACATGCACGCGGGCACCCGGCGCAGGGCACAGGGACGTACAGGCGTCGTACGGGCACTCTCACGTACGGGCCTACTGGCACCCCACGTACCGGCACGCCACGGACCCCGCGCCGGGCCTGGCCGTCCGGTCGGTCATCCGGCGCGCTGGGCCGCCGCCCCGCGTACCTCCAGGTGGTCCAGCAGTTCGGCCGTGGCCGCCGCGACCGCCTCGACGGCGCGGTCGAAGACCTCTCGGTTGTGGGCGGCCGGGGCGCGGAATCCGGACACCTTGCGGACGTACTGCAGAGCGGCGGCGCGGATCTCCTCCTCGGTCGCTTCCTCGGGGATCGCGGGCGGGCGGAGTGTCTTGATGCTGCGGCACATGGGTCCAGTCTCGCGCGTCCGGCGCCGTCGTGGTCACCGCTCGCGAAACGCGGCCCGTCCGGGCCGGGAATAGTGCCGCCGGTTCGCCGGATTGAGCAGAACATGACCTCAGTGGAGATCACCTACGTCGGCGGCCCCACCGCCGTCATCGCGATCGGCGGCCTGCGGCTCCTGACCGACCCGACCTTCGACGCTCCCGGCGAGTACCCCCTCGGCTCACGGAAGCTGGTGAAGACCACCGGCCCCGCCCTCCCGGCCGAGAAGATCGGCCCGGTGGACGCCGTCCTGCTCTCGCACGACCAGCACCCCGACAACCTGGACGCGTCCGGGCGCGAGTACCTCCGGAGCGCCCCAGTGACCCTGTCGACGGCATCGGCGTACGAACGGATCGGCGCACCCGTACGCGCCCTCGGCCCCTGGGAGTCCGCCGAACTGGCGCGCCCGGACGGCGGAGCGCTGCGCGTGACGGCCGTTCCGGCGCAGCACGGGCCCGACGGCTCGCTGCCCCTCGTGGGCGAGGTGACCGGCTTCGTGCTGTCCGGGGAGGGGCTGCCCAAGGTGTACGTGAGCGGCGACAACGCCTCCCTGGACGTCGTACGGGAGATCGCGGACCGTGAGGGCCCCTTCGAGGTGGCCGTGCTGTTCGCGGGCGCGGCGCGCACCCCGCTGGTGCCGGACGCCCCGCTCACCCTGACCAGTAAGGACGCGGCGCGGGCCGCGGAGATCCTCGGCGCCGTCCGGGTGGTCCCTCTGCACTTCGAGCACTGGGGTCACTTCACGCAGGACGGTTCGACCCTGACGAAGGCGTTCGCGCAGGCGGGTCTCACGGACCGGCTGCGACTGCTGGAGCCCGGGGCCTCGGTGCGGGTGCCATAGCGGCCCAGGTACGGGTGCCGTAACGGCCCGCGCGACCCCGTGTACACAACACCCCAGTGATTGCTTGGAGTTCGGCAAGCCTCTCCGAGGATTGACTCGGATTGCCGTGACTTGTGACCATCTCCGGGGCCCGTACGGGGTCCTGTGGAGAGGAGCGAGGATCTATGGCGAACGACGCGCTGACGGTGGCCGTGCTGGGTCCGGGAGGGGTCGGCGGACTGCTCGCGGCACTCCTGTCCCGCGCCGGTCACCGGGTCATCTGCCTCGCCGGGGAGGAGACCGCGGGGAAGCTGGCCGCCGACGGCATCGAGGTGCGCAGCGCCCACTTCGGCGACTTCACGGCGCGGGTGGCGGCGGACACCGAACTGCGCGAGCCGGCCGACGTGTGCTTGATCGCGGTCAAGGCGACGGCCCTGGACGCCGCCCTGGAGCGCCTTCCGGCGAAGGCCCTGGGCGAGGAGGGACTGGTCGTCCCGCTTCTGAACGGTGTGGAGCACCCGGCGCTGCTGCGCGAGCGCTACCGCTCCGAGCAGGTGGCCCCCGCGGTGATCCGCGTGGAGTCGACGCGGATCGCCCCGGGGGTGATCGAGCACGGCAGCCCGTTCGCCGAACTCGACCTGACCGCCGACACGGCACCCCGGGCGCGGCTGGAGGCGTTCGCCGGGGCCCTGGAATGGGCCGGGCTGCGCGCCCGGGTCCAGGACGGCGAGTCGGCGACGCTCTGGGCGAAGATGGCGTTCCTCGCACCGTTCGCCCTGCTGACGACGCGGTACGGGGTGCCGGTGGGCGACGTACGCACGTTGCACCGCGAGGAGTTGACCGCACTCGTCGAGGAGACGGCCGCGGTGGGCCGCGCGTGCGGAGCCGCCACCGATCCGTCGGCCGCCCTCGCCCGTTACGACGCCTTCCCCGCGGGCACCAAGTCCTCGATGCAGCGGGACGCCGAGGCCGGTCGCACCCTCGAACTCGACGCGATCGGCGGCGCGTTGCTGCGCGCGGCGGAGCGGACCGGGGTGCCGGTCCCGGTGGCGGGCGAACTGGTCGGACGCCTGACGCCGCACGCCGACACGGACGCCGACGGCTGACGGCTGACGGCTGACGGCTGACGGCTGACCTTCCGGAGCGGGGGCGAACCGCCCAGCGGTGTACGGGTGTTACGGGACCGGTGTCGGCGCCGGTCCCCCCTGCACCGCGCCGATGCCAGTCCCTCCGCAGTCGTCCCGGCGTCAGTCCCCCGCTGGCCTCCCGGTGTCCGAGCAGTGGCGGGCCACCGTGTCGGCGAAGGCGTGCGCCGCCGGTGACAGGGCGTCCCAGCGGCGGACGGCCCAGCCGACCGCGAGGGGCGGCAGGGCCGGTACGGGGAGGAAGCGCAGGCGGGGATGTCCGGGCCCGGGCAGGCCCGGCAGGGCGGGGACGACGGCGTGGCCGAGGCCGAGTTCGGCGAGCAGGATCGCGGTGTCCCAGTCGGCGACACTGGTGTCGGACAAGCCCGCCGGTATGCCCAACTCCCGGTAGGCGGAGTCGAGATGGGCACGCGAGGTGGACCGCTCGGGAAGTCCCACGATCCGCAGTCCGGCCAGTTCCTCCGCCTCGATCCTTTCCCGCGCGGCCAGTTCGTCGTCGGCGTGCACGGCGAGCACCCAGGGGAGTTCGGCGACGGCCCGCTGCTCGACCCCGCGCACGGGAGGGCCGAGGGTGACCCAGGCGAGGTCGAGTCCGTGGTCGGCGAGCGCGTCGAAGCAGCCCCGGCTGGAGTTCTCGGTCTGGAACTCCAGGCTGACCTTGGGATACCGCCCCCGGAACTCGACCACGGCCTCGGCCATGAAGTGCCGCACGGTGGTGCCGCCGGTGGCGATCCGCACCGTACCGCCGCCTCCGCGCGCCAGTTCGTCGAGCCCGCGCAGCGCGAGGTCGAGCCCGGCGATGCCGTCGGCGGCGGCACGTTCGAGGATCCGCCCGGCGCGGGTGGGCACCACGCCCCGGGCCTGCCGCTCGACGAGCCCGAGCCCGACCTCGCGTTCCAGCCGCCGTACGTGCTGGCTCACCGCCGACTGGGTGCAGCCCAGTTCCCGGGCCACGGCGCTCAGGCTTCCGGCCCGGCAGACAGCGACGAACACGCGAAGATCATCCAGGGTCACGGCCCCAAGGTACCGGCGGGCCGCATGAGTTGACCGGTCAGACCCGGGTCTTGTCGAGCAGCTCGACGATCTCCTCGGTCGTGCCGGTCTCGCCGAGGCGGGGGAAGATCCGCTCGACGCTGTTGCGGTGCGTCTCGGGGTCGAGGTCGGACATGGCGTCGGTGGCGAGGGTGACGTGGTAGCCGTGCTCGTGGGCGGCGCGTGCCGAGGACTCGACGCCGATACTGGTGGCGATGCCGGCCAGCACGATCTGGGTGATCCCACGGCGGCGCAGGTGCAGGTCGAGGTCGGTTCCGTAGAAGGCGCCCCAGTTCCGCTTGGTCACGGTGATGTCCTCGGGGTGCCCGGCCAGTTCGTCGACGATGACGTCCCAGCCCTCGGGGAAGCTGCGGGCGCGGCTCGGGCCGTCGATCCGGCCGCGTACGGCGTCGGCACCGTCGGCGGCGGCGGTGACCCGGACGAGGACGACCGGGAGGTCGTGGCCGCGGAAGGCGTCGGCGAGCCGGACGGCGCGCTCCACGACGTCGGCGCCGGTGTTCGGGGCGACGGCCGGGTTGCCGACGATGCCGTTCTGAAGGTCGATGATGACGAGCGCGGTGCGGGGGTCGAGCGTGGTGACTGCCATGGTCAGGCCTTTCGGGGGGTGAGTTCGCGAAGGGATCGGTCGGTGAGGGTCGCCGCCAGGAGCAGTACGGCTCCGGCGAGCATGAAGAGGGCCAGGTGGTGCAGGCCGCCGGTGTCGGCGCCGTGCGGGAAGAAGGCGGCGTCGGCGGCGGAGGCGGCCATCGCGCCGAGGTACATGAAGGTGCGCAGCAGCCCGGCCGCGGAGGCGATCCGAGCGGGGTCGGCCTGCCGGTACAGGGCATTTTGATTGGCCAGGCCATTGAGACCCTGCGGAACGCCCATGACGGCGCCGACGCCGGCCAGGACCCAGATCGCGCTGCCCGCGCCCAGGGTCAGCATCGCCAGGCACCCGGCGATCTGGACGAGACTCCCGGCCACGAGCTTGCCGCGGACCGCCTCACGCCGTCCGGTCGCACCGGAGACGACGAGACCGCTCAACGACAGGGGCAGCAGGACCAGTCCGGCGCCGGCCGCGTGCAGGCCGCGCCCCTCCTCCAGCCACTGCGTGAACCCGTAGAGGAAGGCGTAGGCGGTGGTGTAGCTGAGGAACTGGCGCAGGAAGGTGGCCAGCATCGGCCCGTTGCCGCCGAGCACCCGCAGGTCGATGAACGGGGCCGGGACGCGGAGTTCCCACCGAGCGAACGCGGCCCCGGCGGCGAGGGCGACCACCGGCAGGTACCAGTCGGCGGCCCGCGGTCGCATCAGGAACAGCATCAGCGAGACGAGCAGGGCGGTGAACAGGGCCATGCCGACGAGGTCGACACCGCGCGCGCCGGACGCGCCGGACGCACCGGACGCCGACGGTTCGGACGACTCCGTGCCGGCGGGGTGGGCCGTCGCCGCGGTCGCCGCCGTGGCCGTCACCGTCGTCGTCGCCTTCGCGTGAGCGGGGTGGGCCGTCGCCGCGGGCTTGGCGGTCTTCGGCAGCCGCAGGGCTCCGAGGACCAGACAGGCCAGGGACAGGGGTACGTTGACGAGGAAAATGGTGCGCCAGCCGCCGGCGCCGATGAGCAGGCCACCCAGAGTGGGGCCGACCACGGCGACGGTCTGCGCGGAGACGGCGAGCGCGGTCAGCACCCCGGCCGGGCTGCTCCGCCCGGTGCGTTCGGCCTCGCTGCGGGTCAGGTGCATCGCGGCGGGGTACGCGGCCGAGGTGCCGAATCCGAGCAGCACCCGGGCGGCGACGAGCGCGCCGAGGTTCGGGGAGAGGGCGCCGAGAAGTCCGGCGACGCCGACCAGGGCCGTACCGACGAGATACAGGCGGCGGGGCCCGTACAGGTCGACGAGCCGTCCGATGACGGGCTGCCCCACGGCGGTGGCGAGATAGAGCCCGGAGACCAGCCACGCGGTCTCCGCCGGGGACGCGCCGAGCGCCCTGCCGATCGGCACCAGCGCCACGGCGATCATGGAGGAGTTGACGGGGTTCAGTACCGACCCGAGGACCATCGGGGCGATCAGTCGGCGGTCGAAGCGGTCGGGCGGGCGGTGCCGGGTGGGGGTGAGCCGGTGCCGGAGCCAGTCGCGGAGCGTGGGTATCACGACCGGGTGAGCCGTTCCAGCAGCGCCATCGCCGCGATGACGGTCTGCCGCTCTTCCTCCGTGCAGCGCTCCTCGAAGGCTCGGGCGAGCCATTCCGAACGGGCCTGCCGGGTGCCTTCGACCCGCTCGCGCCCGGCGTCCGTGAGCGTCACGAGCTGACGCCGGCCGTCCCCGGGGTCGGGGTTGCGCTGGATGAGCCCGAACTGGTCGAGCGCCGCGAGCGTGGCGGCCATCGACTGCGGGCGCACGCCCTCGACCGCCGCCAGCGCACTGGCCGTGGCGGCCCCGCTCTTGCTCACCAGGGTGAGCGCGGAGATCTGGGAGGGCGTGAGGTCCTGGGCCGGGGCCCGCGTCGCATCCTGCGTCGGCTCCTGTGCCGAATCCTGTGCCGGATCCCGCGTCTCGGACACCTCGCGGATCCGCCGCCTGAGCAGGCTGAACGCGACGCGCAGATCCTGCGCGGCACGCGCCGCGGAATCCGAGACGCCCACGTCGTTGGGCCGGTCGCCGCTCTGATCCATACCGTCACCGTAGATCGACCAGTCGAAACTGTCCAGTTCAAACTGTGCAGTCTTACCTGACGAATATCACACCCGGCGCGTCACCCCTGGCGCATCACCCCGCCCCACCGGGCGGTGGGGCCCACCCCCCTATCCGTACGCCCGTTCGGAACACTCGTTCGCGTGAAGTCCCGGAAGGAACTCGCACCACAAAATCGAACAGGCGTACCATTGCCGTGTGGCTGCGACCTATGACTTTCCAAGTGACCTCCTCGCCGGTCAGGAGGAGCTGCACCAGGTCCGGGCCGAGCTGCTGGCCCTGCTGAAACGACTCCCCTGGTCGGTGGAGCCGCTGGACGGCTTCAGTGACACCGGCGGCTGGCGCAAGGTGGAGCGCCCGGCCTCCCCCGGCTGGACCGACGACGAACAGGCCGAGGTCGAGAAGCTCCGCCGCCGCGAGCGCGAGCTCACCGTGTTCGTCTCGGGCCACCGCTACTGGTCGGAGGTGGCCCCTCCGGACAAGGTCGACGCCCGGATGCTCCTGAAACACACGCGCGACGCCCCGTCCTGAGCGACGCGGGCGAGCGGCTCCCCGTCGGGAGTGTGGACCATGTCCGCGTGGGTATGGAGAGGCGCGATCTCGGTTACGACGTGGACGCCTAATGGGCAGATCATGGCCTGCCAAGGAGAGCCGGCACAGCCGGGGCGGGGCCCGGCCCCGGCACAGCCGGAACCGGGCCCGTTCTCGTCCTTGTCCTCGCCCCTGTCCTCGTCAACGCCCGCGGCGGGATCAGTGCTTGCCGTTGTCCACGATGACCGGCGTGCCGTTCGAGTCCGTACCGCACGGCACCGCGTACACGGGGTTGGCCTTCGCGGCTTCCTTGTAGGCCTCGAGGCACTGGTTGTACAGCACCTTGTCGTTCAGCGACCGTTCGATGATCTTGTTGGCGCGGGCGATGCCCTCCGCCTCGATCCGCTTGCGCTCCGCCTCCGCCTTGGCCGTACGGGCCGCCTCGGTGGCCCGCTCGGTGGCCTGCTCCTGCTGGATCTTCTTGTCGATCTGGTCCTGCAGCTTCTCCGAGGGCTTCACATTGCGCAGGTTGACGGAGGTGACGTCGATGCCGCGCGGCGCCAGGCGCTCCTTGACGAGGGCGGCGATCTCCGAGCTGATCTGCTCGCGGGCGGACGCGTAGCCCTCCTCGCTGGTGTGCTTCGCGAAGACGTTGCGGATGATCTCGCGGCTGTCCGGCAGCACCAGCCGTTCCTCGACGGCGTCCTCGCTGCCCGCCAGCCGGTACAGCTCGACCGCCTCGGCCGGCACCACGGCCCACTTGATGGTGACGTCCGCGTAGAGCACACCGCCCTGCGAGGAACGGACCTCGACCACGTCCTTGCCGTTGAGGTCGAGGTCCACCGGACGGGTGGAGAACGACGTGACGTCGGTGAACGGCGACTTGAAGTGGATACCCGAGTTCAGCGGCGTACCGGTCTTGCCGAAGGTCACTGGCACCCCGACCTCGGAAGCGCTCACGACATGGACGCAGGCGAAGACGCCCGCCAGCAGGCCCGCCACGACGCTGAGCGCGGCCCCGAGCATCCAGCCGCCCGAGGGAGTGCGGCCGCGCCCGACAAGAAAGAGCACCACCGCGGTTATGAGCAGCAAAATGGACAGCACGAGCACAGGTATCCCCCTTGGAAACGTTTCCGCGCCGCCTGGGGCGCGGTCCCGGGCGCATGGTAGCGATCTCCAGTGACGGGCCCCACACGCCGCACAAGAACCACAGGTGTACGGGCCGTTCAGATGCCGGACCGTTCAAGAACGCGGACGTCGTGGGGAGTTGCCGCGGTTGCGGTACCGGTTGCGGTCCTCCCTCTCGAGGCGGGCGGATCACGGATAGGTCGACCGCGGATGGGTCGACCGCGGATGGGGCAACAAGAGCATGACCATCCGCACGCCGCATCGGCCGACCGTTCCGGGAGTCACGACATGTCGCACCGCGCCCTTGCCTGGCTGAGCATCGCCTGCGTCGCCGCGCTCCTCCCCGTCGCCGCCTGCACGCCGGGGCACACCGATGCCGAGCGGTCCACCAGGCCCGCGCGCCCGTCCGGTCCCGGCTCGGCGAAGACGACCACCCCGCCCGGCGCCACCCGGTTACCCGCGCAGAAACCACCGGCTCTGGACGCCGACGAAACCCTCGCGGGCCGCCAGAACGTGACCAGCGGGAATGCCAGTTTCGAGTTCAGGGAGGGCAAGAAGAACGACGCGCTCATCGTCGCGGTCAATTGCCGGGGCACGGGAAGGATCAAGGTCGCGGTGCAGTCCGTTCACGTTTCCTTCCCGCTGGACTGCGTCGCCGACAAGGTGAACACCACGTACAACCAGCTGGCGGTCAAGGGCACGGACCACAGCGGAGTCGTATCCGTCCAGGCACCGTCCGGCGTGCGCTGGTCCGTGACCATAGGCAGGGGCACACCGACCCAGGAAGAAGTACCCGGAACCGACTCCCACCCGACCACGTGAGCGACACGGAAGCCGTCCGGATTAGTGGCCGACTTGGCGTGGCTCGCTATTTCGACACCGGCAGCGTCGCCCAGCGGGTGACCGGCCATACGACGACGAAGGCACGGCCGATGACTTGGTCCTCGGAGATGGTGCCACCGCCGGGCCGGTCCTGGTGGTAACGGGAGTCCGAAGAATCCTGGCGGTGATCACCCATCACCCAGATCCTCCCCTTGGGCACCTTGATCGGCCCGAATGGTCTGTCACCGCAAGGGGTGTTGCCGGGGTAGACGAACGGATCGTCCAGAGCCTTCCCGTTGACCTTCACCGGGCCGTCCCCGGAGCATTCCACGGTGTCGCCACCCACCGCGATCACCCGCTTGATCAGGTCCTTCTCGTCCGTGGACGGCATCAGGCCGACGAAGCTCAATGCCTTCTGCACCACATTGGGTTCCTTGGCCTTCTCAGGGAGCCAGCCACCCGGGTCACGGAAGACCACGACCTCCCCGCGCTGCGGCTTCGACCCGAACCACGGCGTCAACTTGTCGACCAGCACACGGTCGCCAGGCTGCAACGTGTTCTGCATCGAGTCCGACGGGATCGAGAACGCCTGCACGAAGAACGTCTTGATGACCAACGCGAGCACCAGCGCGATGCCGACGAGGATGGGCAACTCCTTCCAGAGGGAGCGCCCCTTCCGCCGACCCTCGCCCGTCTCGTCGCCGTCGGGATCGTCGTCCCCGGCCATCGCCCCCGCGCCGGCGGCAAGACCCTTCACAACCACGCCCCCACCCCTGCGCCCGAATCCGAGCGCAGCACGTCCAAACTGATCCCCCGTGTGCACAGAACACCGGGCCTACCCCTGTCACAACGAACGCGAGTTCCCGGATTGCCGGCGCTCTTCAACCCCCACACCCACCGCCGACAGGAAATGGACCCTGACCAGGCAGTTCGGTCAGGGTCCCCTTCTGACAGAGTCGAATCTCGGTAGGCGGCGCCACGCACGGAGCCCTGGATGCCTAATTGCGGCGTGCCCCGCGCCCCTCGGCCCTCAACCTCGGCCCTACTCCAGGGTCTTCGCAGCCCTACTCCAGGGTCGCCGCAGCATTGCGGATGACATCAAGGACAGCATCGGGCTGAGAGAGCATCGGGACATGGCTGCTGTCGAGGCTGACGGTCGTGGCCTTCATCCGCTCGGCGGAAGCGCGCTCCCGGTCCGGGTTCACCGTGCGGTCCTGGTTGCCCACGATGAACCAGCTCGGCTTCGCCCGCCAGGCATTGCCGGGTACCTGCTGGTCGAAGAGGTCCGCGACCGGCGCGCTGGCGGTAGCCAGCACGACCTTTTGATCCTCCGGCGACAGGTCGCCGCAGAAGTCGCCGATGCCCGCCTCCGTGAGGTAGATGCGATTGTCGGCGACTTCCAGGTGCTCGAAAACCGGCGTACTGGGGAACGCGGCCAGGTGCTGCTGCGAGGTCTCGTCGTCGTCCGGGGCAAGGGCGCAGATGTACACCAGGGCGCCCACGCGGTCGTGCACACCCGCCTTGGTGATCAGCGTGCCGCCGTAGGAGTGGCCCACGAGCACGACCGGGCCGGGCACGTGGTTGATCGCGCGGGTCACGCAGTCGACGTCGCCCGCGAGCGAGTCAAGCCCGTGCTGCGACGCGAAGACCTCGCGACCCTCGGCCTGGAGTGCGGGGATGAGCTTCGCGAAGCACGAGCCATCGGCCCACAGCCCGTGGGCCAGCACGATGCCGGCTTTTCCCGCCATGAGTGCCTCCTCTAGCACTACGCCGCTACCTGCAGCGGAGATTCACACCATTTGGCCCCTTTTATTCAACCCTAGGTGAGAACCACAGGCGCTGCTCGCCCACCACAAGGTTCAGCCCCCTCGAGGGACCTGCCCCCTGCCTCACCCACCACGCACCCCAGCTGCCATCCCGCCTGCCACCGGCCCACACCGTGAGGGGCCGGACGACGTCCGCGAAGGAACGCGCATGCCCAGCCGCGTACGAGGTCACCTGCTCAACCAGAGGGCCTTGCCCTTGTCTCGACGCGAACTCTCGGCAGGTAGGTGATGAACAGTTCGCGGGCCGCGCACAGTTGAAGTACGAGCTGGTCGGTCGTGAGCGACAATGCCCGCACGGTGATGAGGGGGCGGCGTGGATCGGGTTACTACGAAGCCGTATTGGAGGGGACTGGCTGTCTTTCTGGCCGTCGCTGCGCTGGGGTCGGCGGCTCTCTCGCTCCTGACCTCGATGTGCCTCATGGGCTTGCCCCACGGCTGGGAATTTTCCTGGTGGGCGCGGACGGTTTCGAACCGCCGACATCCGCCTTGTAAACCTGGTGGTCGGGGCTATTGAGGGTGCGCAGGTCAGAGCGGCTCTGCGGAGTCCCCAGCTCGGCCAGTCATCGCGACCGCGGCGCCCCATTGTTGACCGTGGCTGACCGCTTGATGTGGCACGGTTGTGGCACGCCTACACGATCTGGTGTCCGCGCGGTGCTCACCAAAGCGTGTCAGAGTTCAGCACTAGGCTCCCGCGCATGACCTCCCCTTCAGCCTCTGGTCCCGCACAACTCAGACAGGAGTCTCTCGACGAGCCGAGCGCCACGGAGGAGAACGACGATGCGCTGATCGAGAAGCTGCGTGCTCGGGCGTGCGATCCTGGCCGGCGATTCGACACGGCTGACGTTCCCGCTCTGTGGATATCCGAGCGCTATGGCGGCGCGCGATTGGAGCAGCGCCGGGACGTCATCAGGTCGTACTGCAGCGATGGGACGGTACAACTCAAGTCTGACGTCGAGGAGGTCGCTGTCTACTACGCGGACGCTCCCCGCGGCCCACTGTTCCCGCCGATCTCCATGGCGGATCTCGACAAGGCAGAACACAGAATCGGACGCCGCCTCCCCGAGCTTCTACGGCGCGTGTACACCGAGGTCGCTAACGGAGGCTTCGGCCCCGACAGCGGTCTTGCCTCAATGACCGACGGTAACCGGGCTCCTGGGCACCTGATCGACTGGCCAAGCGCGGTCAGCATCCATGAGCACAACCGTGGGCGTGGAGTGCCGGCGTCGTGGCTGCACCTCGCCTTTGGTGGCTGCACGATGGAGTGGCACCTCTCCCTCACCGCGGTCGGCAACCCGGTGCTGCTCTACGACGCTGACGGTTGGGTTCCCGGCTGGGGCGAAGGCGCTCACGACGGCCTGAGACACGCATCGGCCTCATTGCGCAGTTGGCTATGGACCTGGGCGGATGGCAGAGACGTCTGGGATGAGGCACTCAACCGGTGAAGCCTGCTTGCGAGGGTGTGAAGACGAGCGCCTTGCCGCGACGACTGGGCACGCCGCTGGATTGATGCACGGTGCCAATTCGGGGTAGGTGGGCACGGTTTCGAACCGCCGACATCTGCCTTGTAAGTTCGATTCATGGAGCACGTGGGCTGCTTGGGTCCGTGCTGGCCGAGTGAAACAGCATCCAGCTTTGGACGCGCGGATCTGTGGTCGTCTGACGACGTTGATGTCAACTGGTGATGTCAGAGCCAGTCGAGTTGGGCCACCTCGGACGCTCTGGAGCTCTGGAGCTCTGGAGCTCTGCTGCATACCGCGTCTGGGCATGTAGCTCAGCAATGGAGTGGCGGACCGATGACGGTCTGACCAATCTGCTCGGCGAGCCAGGACGCGTGGCGTTCCTCGTATCCGGTGCCGTTTCTGCGGCGCACGTGCACGAGGACAGTGTGCCCCTCGATGCGCTCGTCCAGCTCACGTGTGGCGGCGTTGAAAAGCACGGATACCTCGGCATGCTTGAAGTCCGCGTCCAGGCCGGCTTCAGGAACCTCCGGCCATTCCAGAAAGTCCCAGAGGATTTCCGCCACGTGCCCGGCTGCTACGGCCGTGAACCTGTCCTCGATGCTTCCGACCGGTTGATCCAGCATTGATGCCCAGAGCGGAAGATGCGCCGACCAGAGAGCGGGATCGGTGGAGAGCTGGGGCGCCTGGATTGTGTGGTGCAGCCCGGTTGGGTCGTTTGGGTCTTGGGCCCAGTCCGCAAGGTCTTCCCTCCTGAGCCAGGCGTCGGGCAGCGCCTTCCTGGCGTGGAGTACGTCCTCGACAGTGCGGAGTTCGACGTCCACATGTACCCGTGAGTACTGCTGAATACCCACCGCGAGTAGTTGGCGTGCTACTCGGAGCGCTGACGCAGGATCGTTGGTGCGGAAGATGGGATAGGCGACGTCGACAGACATGCGCGCACCCTGCCACACCGAGCCCCGATCGCCCACGGGACCCCCTCGATGCGAACCATGGGCATGGTGGTCGCTGAGGTCTGCCAGGCACGCCAGACGGTCGCTCAAGCCCGCTGGCGGTCGGGGCTGGTCGCGGTGGTTGCTGTACTTCGCTGCGGTACAGCAACCGCCTGGGCCTTGCTCATCCATGTAGCGGCAAGCTCGCTTCGTCGTCGCTCATCGCGGTGTAGACGGTGAGGCAGGATGCGACGACATCAACCTCCGAAGGCCCTGCGATCCGGAGCCGCACCAACTCGGGGAGATCGGCAGAGCGGTCGATGAGACCGATGGCATCGTCAGGCCATGGGTGTGGCAGCCGCGGGAGGCAATCCACCAAGATCTCGTCGATGAAGGAGCCCTGGGCCGCGATCGAATCTCCCGTCTCAACGTGGTGCAGATAGGTAAGCGAGATCACGACGTCTGGCTTGTGCGGACCCTCCCTGAGGAAGACATCCACACAATCGCCGTCGTCCACAGCCCCGAACGAGACCCGTTCGACGAAGTAGCTCGCGCAGGGGGCGAGCATGCGGGCTGCTCTCAGGCAGCGGTTCTTGACGGCATCCTCCGCCTCGACTGCGTCGCTCATGGCGCGAGGCTAGGGCTCACTGCTGGCCGCGTCGACTCCTCCAGCCCGGAGGCGCGGCGCGAGCGGGTGGACCTGTCGGCCAGCCTGCGGACGGTGATTCCGGGAAGCCCCGCTTTAGGAGCGAGGTTGGGCGATCACGTGCGTGACCTGCATATTCGTATCGTGGGTAGAGTCTAGGAAGACTCACCCCTGGGGACCCGGGTTCCCCGTGAGTCCCTGTCCGTTCTGGCACGAGAGTGGCACGAGCACCTTCTACGAATAACCCGGGTTCCCGGCCGACAGGCTCCAATGAGGTGACAATGGAAGGCAAGACCGAGACCGCCTGCCGGATCTGCGGATACGACGACGGAACCGTTCTGTATGACAAGTACGGCTGCGCCCTATTCGTCATTTGCCCGTGCTGCCACAGCGAGGCCGGTGTCGAGGGTTGCAGGCTGTCAGGGGCCCGGGAGGCGCGCAAGCTTTGGCTGGCTAGTGGCGGCAAGTGGCACTCGCCCGAGTGCACGCCGACCGGTTGGGACCTCGACAAGCAGCTCGCGAACATTCCCGCTGCGTGGCGGTGATCCGACAGGCCAGCAGATCAATGGGCGAGTCCAGCGGTACACGGTCTTGAAAACCGTCGTGGCGCGAGTCACCGTGGGTTCAAATCCCACACCCACCGCAGGTGAACGGCCCCTGACCAGGGAACTTGGTCAGGGGCCGACACATTGACCGCTGCCCGTGGGTGGCCGCTGTTCCCCGAGGTTCCCCGTTGGATCGGGCACGTCTGGGGCACGGCTTCCTGTATCTGAGCGCTCCTCGATGAGTCAGTGGCAGTAGAGGCGGTCGCTGGCGGTCCTTCATCCGGACGCGGCGTTTCGGCAATCAGTTTGGATGGCTGTGCCTAAAGCACTCCGCAGTGAACGCGCGCTTGCCGGCCGGGTCCCCATCGTGGCCGATGAAGCACTGGTGGAGTGGTGACCTGCGTCGGTGCGGCGTGTCGCGGTTTCCCGCGAAATCCTGTGGAGTCTCGGCGGCCGGAAGTGGTTGGGTCCTGCTCAATGCTTCGCTGACACGGCCCGGCACATGCGAGGCGCAAGGTCCGAATCGCAGGCGCGGTCTGGCCCGCGTGTCGTCGAGTGATGGAGGTATCGCAGTGGCTGGTTATGGGGCGCTCTCCGACGTGTACGAGTGGCTGATCGGGGACGACAGGCTGACCCCCGCCAACGCAGCCGCGGTCTACTACAGCGATGTCGTGGGCTCTCTGCCGCCCAACGCGCGCGTCCTCGACTGCGCGTGTGGAACCGGCCAGCTCGCCGTCGGTCTCGCGAGTCTTGGCCTCGACGTGGTCGCCGCAGACGCCAGCGATGGGATGGTTCGCCGGACCAAGAAGGTCGCCAGTGAGCGGGGCGTCTCGCTTCGAGCCCTCCGCGCGAGCTGGGACGAGCTGCCCGACCACCTGGAGGACTCCACGTTCGATCTGGTGTTCTGCGTCGGCAACTCGCTCGGGCACGCCGAGGGCGCAGCCGGGCGCCTGACCGCACTGGAAGCGATGTCGCGGCTGCTGAATCCGGGCGGACGCCTCGTGCTCCACTCACGCAACTGGGAGCTCGTGCGCTCCGCCGGTTCACGGGTAGACGTCCGCGATCGACTCATCCGCCGCAACGACCGCGATGCGGTCGTCAGCTACTACTGGCAGATCGAGCAGCGCTGGGAGCAGGAACACTTTCTCGAGATCGTGGTCGCCCAGATCGAGCCGGATGGGGCAGTGCGAGCCTGCTCGGAGCGGTTGTCCATCTGGCCCTACCGGTACGAGGACCTCGTGGCGCAGTTGCGGAGCGTCGGGCTCATGGTGCAGTCCACCACCTTCGACCCCGAGAGCGATGGATACCTGGTGGTCGCCAGCCGCGACCCGGCGCGAGGCGCGTCTGAGCCAGCGCGCTGATCCGTTGTTGTCGTTGCCGACCTGCCGACTCGCGACAGCCCACCACTACCCCCGGCTCCCATCCCGTCTGCCGTCGACCCACACACCGTGGAGCGGGTGTGGTTCAGGGCGTCAAGGTGGAGCGCCCTGCCGGACGAACGACCTTGACGCCCTGGGCCGCGACTGCTCGGCTCTGCCTGGGTCGACGGCAGACGGGATGGGAGCACCTCGCGCACGCCACACTCGGCCGGCACACGCGAACGGCGCCCCCGCCATCTCGGAGCCTGAGCGCCCCCGCCGGAGGCATGCTTGGACCGTTGCCGCGTTACTGCGATGCTCGACTCATGGCCACCGGCCCTATCCACATGTGGGCGCGCGTCGGCGCAGCGCGGGCGGAGCGGGCCGAAGGCAGGAGCGGCGCCCGCGGCGGAACCGGGAGCGCGCCCGGCGGAGCGGAGCGCAGCCGGGGCTTGATGAAGTAGAGAAAGTTCTATCCCGCTGGGACGAGGCGCTTCTGTCCGATCCCGGGTGATGCTTGACAGTTCGATCCCAGCTGATGGTTGACGGTGGCCGTGATCGGCTTTTCTGTGCGTGTCGTTGCGGCGCGTGT
>NZ_JBIASW010000007.1:431686-519223 GCF_042891215.1 Streptomyces sp. NPDC001914 | reverse complement strand
CCGGCTACCCGTCGTCGCCTTGGTGAGCCACTACCTCACCAACAAGCTGATAGGCCGCGGGCTCATCCTTCACCGCCGGAGCTTTTAACCCCCACAGATGCCTGTAGGAGTGTTATCCGGTATTAGACCCCGTTTCCAGGGCTTGTCCCAGAGTGAAGGGCAGATTGCCCACGTGTTACTCACCCGTTCGCCACTAATCCACCCCGAAGGGCTTCATCGTTCGACTTGCATGTGTTAAGCACGCCGCCAGCGTTCGTCCTGAGCCAGGATCAAACTCTCCGTGAATGTTTTCCCGTAATCGGGACGACACCACGAGAGCGGAACAACCGGTCGGAATAGGACCGGTCGTTCACAGCGTCCTCGCTGTGCGCCTACCCCAAGGGGCAGGACTTTTTCAAAGGAACCTCGTCCCAGCCGATCGGCCGGAGACGGGGTATCAACATATCTGGCGTTGATTTTTGGCACGCTGTTGAGTTCTCAAGGAACGGACGCTTCCTTTGTACTCACCCTCTCGGGCTTTCCTCCGGGCGCTTCCCTTCGGTCTTGCGTTTCCGACTCTATCAGACCGTTTCCGTATCCGATTTCCTCGGTGCTTTCCAGGTTTCCGCTTTCGCGTTTCCCTTTCCGGCGAGTCCGAACTCTATCAGTCCTTTTCCGTCTCGTTGACCACCGTCCCGCAGACATGCGGAGAGGACCCCGAGATAGGATCTGACAAGTTGGGTGCTGCCGGGCAACGACGCCTTGGTCACGCCGCTCATCCTCAAGCAGGAGTACGACTCTACATGGGGTGCGGGAGCGGGCGCAAATCGTTTGCCCTGTCCTCTACGGCGCCAACCGGGATCTCTCGCGCGGAACCGGCACTTCATATGACATACCCTGCTCAACAGTGCGCTGTCCGGGACTGGCAGTGACGGCCCGTATAGATCTCCACCCCCCTCGGAGGCTTCCCATGACCACCGTGACGTCCCCTCTTGCAGGACGCGCCATCGGACTCGCCGCGGTACCGGACCCCGTGTTCTCCGGAGCGATGGTCGGCCCCGGTACGGCGATCGATCCCGTGCGCGAGCCCTCCGAGGCTGTCGCCCCCGTGGACGGAGTGATCGTCTCCCTTCACCCGCACGCGTTCGTCGTCGTCGACGGTGAGGGCCACGGCGTGCTCACGCACCTCGGCATCGACACCGTGCAGCTCAACGGCGAGGGCTTCGAGTTGCTCGTCAACAAGGGCGACACCGTGACGCGCGGCCAGGCTGTCGTGCGCTGGAACCCCGCCGCCGTCGAGGCGGCCGGCAAGTCCCCGGTCTGCCCGGTCGTGGCCCTCGAAGCCACGGCGGACTCCCTCTCGGAGGTCCGTGAGGACGGCGACGTGAAGGCGGGCGACGCCCTCTTCGGCTGGCAGTGACACCGACGCCGGTCTGGACGGCGCGTTCGACAACGATCACGGCGGCGGTAGCGCCGCACTATGCGGAGACGGGTGAGATGGAGACAACGCTGCGAGGCGTCGGCGTGAGCCACGGAGTGGCCATCGGCGAGGTTCGGCACATGGGAACGGCGGTCCTCGAACCGCCGGCCAAGCAGATTCCCCCGGAGGACGCGGCACGCGAGCAGGCACGCGCCCGCAAGGCCGTGGAGGACGTGGCGGCCGACCTCATCGCGCGCGGCAATCTGGCCGGGGGCGAGGCCCAGGCGGTGCTGGAGGCCCAGGCCATGATG
Source organism: Streptomyces sp. NPDC001914 (assembly GCF_042891215.1). Classification (NCBI taxonomy): domain Bacteria; kingdom Bacillati; phylum Actinomycetota; class Actinomycetes; order Kitasatosporales; family Streptomycetaceae; genus Streptomyces; species Streptomyces sp. NPDC001914. Next base: position 517,513 of record NZ_JBIASW010000007.1, on the reverse strand, counting down.
GCCCAGGACCCCGAGCTGACCGCTGACGTGAACCGGCGGATCGCCGTCGGCAGCACGGCCGAGCGCGCGGTCTACGACGCGCTCGCCGCGTACCGGGCGCTGCTGGCCGGTGCCGGTGAGTACCTCGCCGGACGCGTGGCCGACCTGGACGACGTGCGGAACCGTATCGTCGCCCGGCTGCTGGGCGTACCCATGCCGGGCGTCCCGGACAGCGACGAGCCGTACGTGCTCATCGCGCGTGACCTGGCGCCCGCCGACACGGCTCTGCTGGACCCGACCCTGGTGCTCGGTTTCGTCACCGAGGAGGGCGGGCCGACCAGCCACAGCGCGATCCTGGCGCGGGCCCTGGGCGTACCTGCCGTCGTGGCGCTCCCCGGGGCGGGTGAGCTCGCCGAGGGCACGGTGATCGCCGTGGACGGCAGCACGGGCGAGATCTTCGTGGAGCCGAGTGCGGAGAAGAAGGAGCAGATGGAGGCCGCGGCGGCCGAGCGCAGGGCGGCGCTCTCCGCGTCGACGGGCCCGGGTGCCACCTCCGACGGGCACAAGGTGCCGCTGCTGGCCAACGTCGGCGGACCGGCGGACGTGCCGGCGGCCGTGGAGGCGGGTGCGGAGGGCGTCGGTCTGTTCCGTACCGAGTTCCTCTTCCTCGACGACAGCAAGAAGGCGCCGTCCGAGGAGAAGCAGGTCGAGGCCTACCGTCAGGTGCTCGAAGCCTTCCCCGAGGGCCGTGTCGTGGTGCGTGTGCTGGACGCGGGCGCGGACAAGCCGCTGGACTTCCTGACGCCGGCCGACGAGCCGAACCCGGCACTGGGCGTGCGGGGTCTGCGTTCGCTGCTCGACCACCCGGACGTGCTGCGTACTCAGCTCACCGCGCTGGCGAAGGCCGCGGAGGGGCTGCCGGTCTATCTCGAGGTGATGGCTCCGATGGTCGCGGACCGTACGGACGCCAAGGCGTTCGCGGACGCGTGCCGTGAGGCCGGGCTGCGGGCGAAGTTCGGCGCGATGGTGGAGATCCCGTCGGCCGCGCTGCGGGCGCGGTCGATTCTGCAGGAGGTCGAGTTCCTGTCCCTGGGGACCAACGACCTCGCGCAGTACACGTTCGCCGCGGACCGGCAGGTGGGCGCGGTGTCCCGGCTGCAGGACCCGTGGCAGCCCGCGCTGCTCGACCTGGTCGCGCTGTCCGCCGAGGCGGCGAAGGCCGAGGGCAAGAGCTGTGGTGTCTGCGGCGAGGCCGCGTCGGACCCGCTGCTGGCCTGTGTGCTGACGGGTCTGGGCGTCACCTCCTTGTCGATGGGTGCCGCGTCCATTCCTTATGTGCGGGCGACGCTGGCGAAGTACACGCTGGCCCAGTGCGAGCGGGCGGCCTCGGCCGCGCGTGCCGCGGACACGGCGGAAGAGGCGCGCACCGCGGCGCAGGCGGTGCTGTCGGGCGAGTAGCCGCACGGCCGCGTCGGCGGACGACGACTGTCGGTACGGAGGGGGCGCTCCATCTGCGGATGGGGCGCCCCTTTCGCGTTCAGTGCCTGTGGCCCGTCCCGTTCTCCTCGTCTCCGAGATCGGGCGGGACGCAGTAGTCGACGCCTGATTCCGGGGAGACCAGATCGCCTGAGTCGAGGTCGGTGCAATAGGCGTCGAACACCTCCCCCGCGGTGAGCGGCTCCAGGTGTTCGCCGCGAAGCCGCCATCCGTAGACCCGGTCGGTTGAGTCGGGTGCGGTGGTGCGCATGACGAGTCCGCAGGCGCTGCGGGTGGCGATGCCGAGTGCCAGGACCGTGGTGAATTCGAGGGCTTCGGATTCGTCGAGGCATGTGGCGCCCTCGGTGCGTCCCTCTGTCCGGAGGACGGCGACGAGCGTGTCCGGGACGGAGAAGACGCTGCATACGAGATGGAGGTCTCCGGGGCTCGCGGTGTCGACGATGCGGGCGAGGAGGTGGGCGGCGCGGATGAAGGAGGCGCGGCCGATGTCCTCGCCGCAGGTCGCGCAGGTGCCGACGCGGGCCAGGAGTGTGGTGGCGTACTCCCAGGTGGCGCGGCGGACCGCTTCGTCGACGAGGTCCGGGACCAGTTCGTCGAGGGGCTGTCCGTCGTAGGGGATGGTGGGGCCGGTCGCCGCCAGTTGGGCCGTGAAGCGGGTGCGGCTGACCGGGGTGTCGGGTTCCAGGCCGCTTTCGGCGCAGAATTCGGCGTACTCCTCGGGGTCGAAGAGTGCCACGGTCGTGTGGCTGCCTTGGGCGGCGAGGGTCTTGAGCAGGGCTTCGACCTGCTGGAGATAGCTCGTGTGGTCGTCGAAGGCGAAGGTGCGGTAGCGCCGCATCGCCCGGAAGTCCTCTTCGTCGGTCAGCAGGCCGATGGTGCCGGCGATTTCGCGGCGCAGGACGCGTCGCATGGTGTGGTGCTGGGTGTGCGCCATGTTTCCCCCTGTGCGCAGTCGATCATTGCTCACTCACAGTAACCGGCGGCACTGACAATGCCGGGCGGGTGAGCCGATCGCGCACGAGGCGGTGCTGGAACACGCAGGTCATGGCGGTGGTCGCGCCGAAGAGCGTCCATCCGAGGGGGCCGGCGGCGACGGCCGCTGTGACAGCGAGTGGCCCCAGGCTGCGCTGGACGGCCTGCGCGAGTCCGTGGACGCCGAGGTAGCTGCGTTCGTTCGGATGGTGGGTCGCGGCCGGTGCGCGCTTTCGCACCTCGGCCGCACCCGGCGTGCGCATCTCGGTCGCGGGGCTCACGCCCGACGACGCCGCGCGTCTGGCCTCCGACTTCGCCGCGGTGCTCGGCGAGTCGGAGGCCACCTACGGAGGCTGAAGCCCGGGGCCGATCAGCCGCGCTCGCGGGCCAGCTTCTCGTAGAAGCGCAGCAGTTCGACGTTGTCCACGGATCCGACGTTGACCGCCTTCTCCAGGGACGCTCCCTGGAGAAGGCGCTTGACGGGCACCTCGATGCGCTTGCCGGTCAGCGTGTGGGGCACTCCGGGTACTTCGATGACCTCGTCGGGAACGTGGCGCGGGGAGAGCTGTTCGCGGATGGTTCCCTTGATGCGGTTCAGGAGGTCCTCGTCCAGCACGGCTCCCGGCGCGAGATGGACGAACAGCGGCATCCAGTAGCCGCCGTCGGGCAGTTCGACACCGATGACGAGCGATTCCTTGATCTCGGGAAGGCGCTCGACGGCTTCGTAGATGTCGGCCGAACCCATGCGCACGCCCTGCCGGTTGAGCGTGGAGTCGGAGCGGCCGTGGATGACGACCGAACCCCGTGAGGTGACGGTGATCCAGTCGCCGTGGCGCCACACTCCGGGATACGTGTCGAAGTAGCTGTCGTGATAGCGGCTGCCGTCGGGGTCGTTCCAGAAGCGGATGGGCATCGACGGCATCGGGTTGGTGACGACGAGTTCGCCCACCTCGTCGGTGAGGGGCTTGCCGCTCGGGTCCCAGGACTGGAGGTCGGTGCCGAGACCGGCGGCCTGGAGTTCGCCGATGTACACCGGGAGCGTCGGCACCGCTCCGGCGAAGCAGGAGCACACGTCCGTGCCGCCGCTGACGGAGGCGATCCACAGGTCCTCGCGGACCTCGTCGTGCAGCCAGCGGAATCCGTCGGGCGGCAGCGGCGAGCCGGTCGTGGCGACGCAGCGGACCCGGCCGAGGTCGAAGTCGCGGGAGGGGTGGACGCCCGCCTTGCGGCAGGCCATCACGTACGCGGCGGAGGTGCCGAACAGGGTGGCTCCCGTGCGTTCGGCGACACCCCACTGGGCGCCCGTGTCCGGATACCCGGGGCTGCCGTCGTACAGCACGATCGTGGTGCCCGTGAGCAGGCCGGAGACGAGGAAGTTCCACATCATCCAGCCGGTGGAGGTGTACCAGAAGAAGCGGTCCTCGGGGCCGAGGTCGCAGTGCAGGCCGAGCTGCTTGAGATGCTCTACGAGGATGCCGCCCTGGGACTGGACGATGGCCTTGGGGAGGCCGGTCGTGCCGGAGGAGTAGAGCACCCACAGCGGATGGTCGAAGGGAACCGGCTCGAAGACGGGCTCCACGTCGGCGGACGTCAGCGCCGACCACTCCAGGGCGCCCTCGGGTGCCTCGGTTCCCAGCAGCGGGATGTGCACGACGGCGCGCAGGGTGGGCAGCTCACTGCGCAGTTCCGCGACCGTCTCGCGGCGGTCGTGCTCCTTGCCGCCGTAGCGGTAGCCGTCGACGGCGAACAGCACCACGGGTTCGACCTGCTGGAAGCGGTCGAGGACGCTGCGGGCGCCGAAGTCGGGGGCGCAGGACGTCCAGACCCCGCCCACCGCGGCCGTGGCGAGCAGGGCGACCACGGCCTGGGGGATGTTCGGGAGATAGCCGCTGACCCGGTCTCCCGGGCGTACGCCGAGGGTCCGCAGCTCGGCGGCGAGGGAGCCCACCTGACGGCGCAGGTCGGACCACGTCACGGGGACGGACTCATGGGTCTCGTCGACATAAAGGAGGGCCGGTTCGTCCGCGCGGGTCCGCGCGGCGCGCAGGGCATGCTCCGCGTAGTTGAGGGTCCCTCCGGGGAACCACTCGGCTCCGGGCATGGCGCGGTCGCCGAGCACGCGCGCGTAAGGGGTGGAGAACCGTACGTCGAACCACTCGGTGACGGCTTTCCAGAACGTCTCCAGCTCGTCGACCGACCAGCGGTGCAGGGCCGCGTAGCCTCCGTCGGCCGGCGCTCCGTGCCGTTCGGCCGCCCAGGCCTGGAACTTCGTGACCTGCGCCTGGGCGATGCCCTCGGCGCTGGGCTGCCAGAGCGGTGAGGGGTTCGTGGTGGACATGCGGCGGCTCCCGGGCTGTGCGCGTCGTGGGCGTCGGTCGCGCACGAGCGGGGGTGTGCGCGTCCGCGGCTGACACGGACGATGCCATGTGATCGACTTCTTTACCAGGGCACGCCCCACATAGTCGGCTACATGAAGATGTGGCGTCGCACCAGGTGAACGACAGTTGAACGGCTCACTCAACGGGCGCCGGTAGTGGCAGGGTGAGCAGCATGGACGGTCGTGACCTGGTGCGTTCGGTGAAAGCGGTCGGCTCGGGGGGTACCACTCAGGGGTTGCTCACAGTGCGAGCCGCGTGGCGCAGGCGGCGCGCCGACGCCACCGGGCTGCCCCGGCGGGGCGCGGAGCGGGCGCGGGTGCCGGGGCCGGTCCTCGGTGTGGAGCCGGGCCCCGGTGGCGGGGTCGTCCGCTTCTCGCGCTCGGAACTGCGGATCACGGTCACGGCGGGCGGGGCGGTCTTCTGGGGCTGGGACGCGGTCGCTCCGGAGCCGTCGTACGCGCTCGCGGGCCGTTCCCCGGAACCCGACCCGCGGGCCGTGCTGGAGCCGGACAAGGACGGAGGCTGGCGCGTGGTGGCCGAGCGGGTCACGGTCACGGTCTCCCGGCACGGCGCGATCCGGGTGCTCACGCCCGGCGGGGTGATCCTGCGCCGCGATCTGCCGCCCCGGTGGTGGGAACCCGTCGACGGCGGCGCCGCCCGCTGGATGCAGCGCTCCGAAGTGCCGGCCGACGCCCGCTTCTTCGGCCTGGGCGGCCGGGCGGCGGGGCTGCGCCTTCGTGAGGGGACGTACCGGCTGTGGAACACGGATCCGGGACAGGCCTTCGGGCCGGGCGACGATCCGCTGTACCTCACGATGCCGGTGCAGATGGTCGTCGCCGACGCGGGCACGCATCTCGTGTTCCACGACACGACGTGGGACGGCACCGTGATCCTGCGGGAGGGCAAGGAGGGCGCCGGCTCCGGGCACGACCGGGCCGGCTCGTCCGAGCTGCGCATGGACGGCGGGCCGCTGCGCTGCTGGGTGATGGTGGGCACTCCCGCGCGCGTGCTGCACTCCTGGGCGTCGCTGACCGGTGCCGCGGCGCTGCCGCCCGCATGGGCGCTGGGGCACCAGCACGCGCGGTGGGGTTTCGGCAGTGAGCAGGAGGTGCGCAGGATCGTCGCGGGCTACCAGGAGCGGGGCCTGCCGCTGGACGCCGTCCACCTGGACATCGACCACCACGACGCCCACCAGGTGTTCACCGTCGATCGCGACAGGTTCCCGAAGCTGCCTCAGCTCGCCGAGGAGCTGCGGCGCGACGGGATCCGGCTGGTGTCCATCATCGACCCGGCGGTCAAGGCGGAGCCGGGCAACGCCGTGTACGACAGCGGGCTCGCCGGGGACGCGTTCGTCCGGGACGCCTCGGGACAGCTCGTGCGGGGCGTCGTATGGCCCGGGGAGGCCGTCTTCCCGGACTTCACGGACGCGCGGGCGCGCGCGTGGTGGGGCAGGCTCTACGACGAGCGGCTCGCGCAGGGGTTCGCCGGTTTCTGGCACGACATGAACGAGCCGACGTCGTTCACCGCCTTCGGGGAGACGACGCTGCCGCGTTCGGCCCGGCACTCGCTGGAGGGACGCGGCGGTGACCACCGTGAGGCGCACAACGTGTACGCGCTGGGCATGGCCCGGGCCGCCTACGAGGGCCTGCGGGAACTCGCCCCCCAGGAGCGGCCGTTCCTGTTCTCGCGTTCGGGGTGGGCGGGACTGCAGCGCTACGCGGGGACGTGGTCCGGGGACGTGGCGACGGGCTGGCCGGGGCTGCGGGCCTCGTTGTCCCTGGTGCTGGGGCTCGGGCTGTGCGGGGTGCCCTACTCGGGGCCCGATGTGGGCGGCTTCGACGGCAGCCCGTCGCCCGAGCTCTATCTGCGGTGGTTCCAGCTCGGGGCTTACCTCCCGCTGTTCCGCACGCACGCGAGTCTGCGGGCCGGGCGCAGGGAGCCCTGGGAGTTCGGTGACCAGGTGCTGGAGCACGCGCGCGTGGCGCTCCTCGAACGGCGCCGGCTGCTCCCGTACTTCATGACGCTGGCGCACCTGGCGCGCCGCACGGGCGCTCCGTACGTCCGGCCCCTGTGGTGGGGCAGTCCCGAGGACCGGGCGCTGCGCGACCAGGAGGACGCCTTCCTGCTCGGCGACAGTCTCCTGGTGGCGCCGGTGCTGGAGCCGGGTGCGGTTGGGCGGACGGTGCAACTGCCGCGGGGACGCTGGTACGACACGGTCACCGAGAAGGCGTACGAGGGGCCGGCGCAGGTGGTGATCGAGGCCCCCCTGTCGCGGATTCCGGTGCTCGCGCGGGCCGGTGCCGTCGTACCCGTACGCGGTGCCGACGGCGGTCTGGAACTGGAGGCCTGGGCGCCCGCGCGGGGAAGCGGTGGGGTCGGGCTCGTCGTGCCGGACGCGGGTGACGGGTGGGAGGAGCCGGAGGCCGTACGCCACGTGTCCCGCTGGGAGGGGGACGAGGTGGTGGTGCGTCGCGCGGGCGGCGCCGGGGAGCTGAGCGAACCGTCGTACCCCGTATGGGTGCGGGGACTTCGCGAACCCCGTCCCTGAGTCTCAGATGTACCGCCCCTCGAACCAGGCACGGGCCGCCAGGGTGTGCAGGGGGAAGGCGAGTTCGGCCGACCGGCGCAGCAGATGCCAGCCTTCGGTCTCGTCGGTGGCGGCGGACCGCGGCAGTTCGACGGCGGGGCGTTCCGGCAGGAGCCCGAAGAGCAGCAGATGGCCCGCCGGTGAGCTCATCGCGTCGGCGAGCCGCACGTCCCTGCTCGCCGCGTCGATGCCCGTCTCCTCCTTGAGTTCGCGCACGACGGCCTGCCGCCAGTCCTCCCGGTGGTCGATGAATCCTCCGGGCAGGGCGACGCCTCCGCGCGCGGGGGCGATGGTCCGGGTGATGACGACCAGGGCGGCGCCCCGGTCGTCGTAGACGGGCTGCAGAGCCACCGCGACCGGCAGCGGGTTGCGGTAGGCGACCGTGCCGCAGGCGGCGCAGGTGCGGGGCCAGCCGGAGATGCCCTCCCCGTAGGGGGCGCCACAGCTCGAGCAGTGCGAATCGGGCGCGAAGTCGGCGGGTGGGTGCGGGTTTTCGGACACGCCGCGGACTGTAGTGCATCACCGAACGGACGTCTTCCGGTTGGGCGTGATGACACGGTCGGGGCCCACGGGGCGGCCGGGGTGCGTGGGGTCCGTACGGACGCCCTGCCCAATTCTCTCCTCCCGTGGCACACTTCTGACGTTCCGTCAGATCGAGCGCCGTGGAGGGACCGTGTCACGCACACGCACACCTGTCGTCGCCGGGTGGTTCACGGGGGAAGGTAGCGAGTTCCGTCTGCTCGGCACGCGGTGCTCGGCGTGCGCCGCGGTGTTCTTCCCCCGCGAGGACGGCTTCTGCCGCGATCCGGGATGCCCGGGCGGCGAGCTGGTGGAGGTGCCGTTGTCCCCCCGCGGGCGCGTCTGGTCGTACACGGACAGCCGCTACCGGCCTCCGTCACCCTATGTGACCGATCCGGAACTCTCGTGGGAACCCCGTGCGTTGATCGCTGTGGAACTGGAGTCCGAAGGCCTCGTGGTGCTCGGCCAGGCGGTTCCGGGGATCACCGTCTCCGACCTGGCGGTGGGCATGGAGGTGGAGGTCGTCCCCGGCGTGCTGCACGAGGACGAGGACACGACCTGGACGACATGGCACTGGCGACCGGCAGAGGTGACGCGATGACGGGCACGGGACGGACGGGGGTGACGGCGTGAGCGCCGATGTGGCGGTGCTGGGCGTGGGCATGCACCCGTGGGGCAAGTGGGGGCACCGGTTCGTCGAGTACGGGGTCGCCGCGGCGCGCGACGCGCTGTCCGACGCGGGGATCGGCTGGCGGGACGTCGACTCGGTCGTGGGCGCGTCCACCGTCCGCGGCGGCTATCCGGGGTACGTGGCGGGGGCGACGTTCGCGAAGGCCCTGGGGTGGCAGGGCGCACGCGTGACGAGTGTGTACGCGGCCTGCGCCTCCGGGGCGCAGGCACTGGGCACGGCACGGGCGCAGATCCTCGCCGGCCTCGCCGAGGTGGTCCTCGTGGTGGGCGCCGACGCGGCGCCCAAGGGGTTCTTCCGCCCCGCCGGCGGAGACCGGCCGGACGATCCGGACTGGCTGCGCTTCCGTGTCCTCGGGGCGACGAACCCGACGTACTTCGGGCTGTACGCGCGGCGCCGGATGGCCCTGTACGGCGACACTCCGGAGGATTTCGCCCAGGTGAAGGTGAAGAACGCGGCCCTGGGCGCGCTCAATCCCAACGCCCGCTACCGCGAGCGGGTCACCGTCGAGGAGGTCGCCGCGTCCGCGGTGGTCGCCGATCCGCTGCGACTGCTCGACATCTGCGCGACCTCGGACGGCGGCGCGGCCGTGGTGCTGGCGGGCATGGACTTCGCGCGCCGGCACGGAATCGCCGAGCCGGTGCGGATCCGCGCGGTGTCGACCGTGTCGCCGCGCTATCCGAACACCGTGCTGGACCTGCCGGACGTCGCCACGGACTCGGCGGCCGCCGTGGAACCCTCCTCCGAGACCTTCCGGGCGTCCATCGCCCGAGCGGCTTACGAGGAGGCGGGCATCGGCCCCGAGGATCTCTCGTTCGCGGAGGTCTACGACCTGTCGACCGCGCTCGAACTGCAGTGGTACGAGGACCTCGGGCTCTGCGGGGAGGGCGAGGGCGCCAAGCTCCTGCGGGAAGGCGCCACCGCGCTCGGCGGACACATACCGGTGAACGTCAGCGGCGGACTCGCCTCCTTCGGAGAGGCCGTTCCGGCGCAGGCCATAGCCCAGGTGTGCGAACTGACCTGGCAGCTGCGCGGGCGCGCGGGTGACCGGCAGGTCGCCGGGGCACGGGTGGGGATCACCGCGAACCAGGGGCTGTTCGGGCACGGCTCCTCGGTCGTGGCCGTTCGATGACTCCGAGGCGGGCCCCGCCCGAACCTCCTGGACACCTCCTGTGACGCCCCGGAATCCTGCGTGAACACCTCGTGAATCGCACACCGGCGTACGCCGACGGCGGGACCATGCTCGTGTGACCTCCTGGACGGATATGGTCCGTTTCGCCTTCCAGCCGGTCGTCAACCTGACGACGGGAGGGGTCGCGGCATTGGAGACACTCGCCCGCCCGGAGTCAGGCGACATCCTGGCGCGAGCCCGCCGCGAACCCGAACTGGACGGCCGGCTGGCCGCGCTGGCCATCCGGGCCGCCGCGCGCCGGGAGACGCTGCTCCCCCTGCACGTCAACGTGTTCGCCGCCACGCTGGCCGACCTCGGCCGGCTCTCCGCGCTGAGCGCCGAGGTACGGCAAGCCGGGCGGCTGCCCTGGGAAGTCACCGTCGACGTCGTCCCGCCGTACACGCACGTACCGCAGCGCGCCCTGCTGGAGGCGGTGGCCGCGGTGCGCGGCGACGGCTTCCGGATCTGCGCGGACGGAATCGGTGACGGCGACGTACCGCTGCGCCTGCTCACGGACCTCGCCCCGGAGCTGATGAAGCTGGACGTGTCCCTCCTCTCGCGGCCCGCGGCGGTGCGCGCGATGCGGACGCTGTGCGAACAGCTCGGCGCCCTGCTGTCCGTCGAAGGCGTCGAGACGGAACTGCAGTGCGCCGCCGCGGTGTCGGCGGGCGCGCAGCTCGCGCAGGGCGACCTGTTCGCCCCGCCCGCCCGGCGGCCTTCGGCGGACGTATACGTTCCGGCGCTGTCGCCCGGCGCCCGCAGCGCGCGCCGGTCCGGGCCCTCCGTGGGGCAGTTCGTCCGCCCGGCGGCGCTGCTTCCGGCCACCGCGTCGGCCGGCGAGGTCAGATCCCTGCTCACCGGGTCGCCCGACGTGTCCGGTGTGCTGCTCGTGGACCCGTTCGGGACACCTGTCCGCTCGCTGCACCGGTCGCGCTTCCTGCTGTCGATGTCCGGGCGCTACGGCCACGCGCTGTACGCCGACCGGCCGGCCGTCAGGCTGGGGGACGCGCCGCGGACGGTCGGCATCGACGCGACGGCCTGGGAAGTGCTCGACGTCGTCGCGGACGGGGACCGGGACCGTACCTCCGACGACGTCACGGTCGTGGACCGGCACGGACGGTGCGTGGGCGTCGTACGCCTCGCGGATCTCGTACGGGCCCTGTCGGAGAGCCGCGTCGAGGAGGCTGCGGGACTCAACCCGCTGACCCGGCTGCCCGGTTCGGACACGATCACCGGCGAGGTGGACCGGCGGATCGCGGACGGCAGGACGTTCGCGCTGAGCTGGCTGGACATCGACCACTTCAAGCGGGTCAACGACGGGGCGGGGTTCGCGGCCGGCGACGAGCTGATCAGGGCGGTGGGACGGATGCTGCAGCACGCGGCATCCGGGGCGACGCTGGTCGGGCACATCGGCGGCGACGACTTCCTGTTCCTCGCCGACCCCGACACCCTCGACCCGGTGGCCTCGTCGGTGCTGACACCCCCTGGGCCGCGGGAGGCCGCGCCGTCACCCTGTCGCTGGCCACGGTGCTGTGCGCGCCCGGGAGCGTGCTGGACCACCGGCAGGCCGCCACGTCCCTGGCGCCGCTCAAGCAGGCCGCCAAGGCGCTGGACGGGGCGAGTTGGGTGCTGGGGCGCGCGGGACTGCCCGGTCACGAGGTCCGGCGCGGCACGGGAACCGGTCCGATGCGGCCGTCCGGGCAGACGCTCACCGGATGACCACGTGATCGACTGGCTGGATCCGGCCGGTCCGTAGGACGCGGGCGCACCGTGCGGCGGCACGGCGACCGGTGCCGACGCGCCTCCGTGGCGCGTCCGCTCCGCGCACCGCAACCGGTGCGGTCCACGACCTTGACGCCCCCTGGGCACCGGTGAACACTTCCGGGACGCCGGGCAGGGAGCGGGACCTTTCTGCCTCCGGCGGAAGCAGCCATGGGAACGCACTCTGCACGCCGGCCCCGGAGCTGATCGTTCCGGGCGAGAGCCTAGGAGCCGCCATGAGCAACGGAGACATCTTTGTCGGCGAGTTGATCGGTACAGCGATTCTGATCCTCTTCGGCGCGGGTGTGTGCGCCGCTGTCACCCTGAACAGATCGAAGGCCCAGGGAGCGGGCTGGATCGTCATCACCTTCGGCTGGGGCTTCGGTGTCCTGGCCGGTGCCTACACCTCGGCGCCGCTGTCGGGCGGCCAGATCAACCCCGCGGTCACGATCGGGTTCGCGATCGAGGGTTCCACGAAGTGGTCGGACGTGCCCTTCTACCTCCTCGGCCAGTTCGCCGGCGCTGTCGTCGGCGCGGCCCTGTGCTGGCTGCTCTACCTCGGGCAGTTCAACCTCAACGCGGAGGACGACAAGGCCATCGAGACCCTGGGGATCTTCTCCACGCGTCCCGAGATCGACAACCCGGTGCAGAACCTGATCACCGAGACCATCGCCACCGCTGCCCTGATGCTTCCCATCCTCGCGATGGTCGGCGGCGACAAGCACGTCGCCGGGATCGGTGACGCGGGTCTGCCGGTCCTGCTCATCTCCTTCCTGGTCGTCGGCATCGGTCTCTCGCTGGGCGGCCCCACCGGGTACGCCATCAACCCGGCCCGCGACCTGGGGCCGCGCCTCGCACACGCGCTGCTGCCGATCCCCAACAAGGGCACTTCGGAGTGGAGATACTCCTGGATCCCCGTGGTCGGCCCGATCGCGGGCGCCGCCATCGGCGCCGGGATCTACAACGTGGCCTTCTGACGCATCGACGCGGTTCCGAAGAGTGGCCTCACGACCGGACAGCAGCACCCTGACGACGAAGCAGCCTCCTGACGAAGAACACGTAAGGGGACGACATGACGGACAACGCCGAGAAATACGTCGCCGCGATCGACCAGGGCACCACCTCCAGCCGCTGCATCATCTTCGACCGGGGCGGCGCGATCGTCGCCGTGGACCAGCGCGAACACCGCCAGATCTTCCCCAAACCGGGCTGGGTGGAGCACGACGCCACCGAGATCTGGTCGAAGGTTCAGGCCGTGGTCGCGGGAGCGCTCGCCAAGGCCGGACTGCGCGCCGACCAGCTCAGCGCGCTCGGCATCACCAACCAGCGCGAGACGACGGTCCTGTGGGACCGCGCCACCGGCAAGCCCGTCCACAACGCGATCGTCTGGCAGGACACCCGCACCTCGGCGCTCTGCAACGAACTGGGCGGCCCGGACGGCCAGGACCGCTTCCGCGAACAGACCGGACTCCCACTGGCCAGCTACTTCTCCGGGCCGAAGGCGGCCTGGCTGCTCGCCAACGTCCCGGGCCTGCGCGCCCGCGCCGAACGCGGTGAGATCGCCTTCGGCACCATCGACTCCTGGCTCATCTGGAACCTGACCGGCGGTACCGCCGGCGGACGGCACGTCACCGACGTGACCAATGCCGGGCGCACCATGCTGATGAACCTGGACACCCTTCAGTGGGACCCGTCCATCCTCTCCGCGATGGACATCCCCGAGGCGGTGCTTCCCCAGATCAGGTCCTCCGCCGAGGTGTACGGCACCGCCGTGGGCCAGCTCGCCGGCGTGCCCGTCGCGTCGGCGCTCGGGGATCAGCAGGCGGCGGTCTTCGGCCAGGCCTGCTACGACGTCGGCACCGCCAAGAACACCTACGGCACCGGTAGCTTCCTGCTGCTCAACACCGGCAACCGGCCCGTTCCCTCGAAGAACGGGCTGCTGACCACCATGGGTTACAAGATCGGTGACGAGGCTCCGGTCTACTGCCTGGAGGGGTCGATCGCGATCACGGGCGCCCTGGTCCAGTGGTTCCGGGACCAACTGGGCATCATCCGTTCCGCCGACGAGATCGAGACCTTGGCGGCGAGCGTCGAGGACAACGGCGGCGCGTACATCGTGCCCGCCTTCTCGGGCCTGTTCGCCCCCTACTGGCGCTCGGACGCGCGCGGTGTCATCACCGGTCTCACGCGCTACGTCACGAAGGCGCACCTCGCCCGCGCCGTCCTGGAGGCCACGAGCTGGCAGACGCGCGAGGTCGTGGACGCCATGTACCAGGACTCCGGGGTGCAGATCACCACCCTGAAGGTGGACGGCGGCATGACCAAGAACAATCTGCTGATGCAGCACCAGGCGGACGTCCTCGGCGTGCCGGTGATCCGTCCGCGGGTCTCCGAGACGACCTGTCTGGGCGCGGCGTACGCAGCGGGGCTCGCGACCGGGGTGTGGAACGGCCTGGACGAGCTGAAGTCGCACTGGCAGAAGGACGTCGAATGGACGCCGTCCATGGCGTCGTCGGCGCGCGACAGCGAGTACCACAACTGGCGCAAGGCGGTGGAGAAGAGCTTCGGCTGGCACGACGACACCGTCGAGTGACCCCCGCGCGCGTGCGTTGCGGGTGAACCACGCGCGCGTGCATGACCGCGGCCCGTACCCCGGTCGGCGGGGGTACGGGCCGCACCCGCTTGTCGTGACGGCGGTGGCGCCGGGCGGGTCTCAGGTCGTGACGGCCTCACGGGCCGCCGCCGCGTGCGCCATCGCATGCTGGACGACGCGGATCAGGACCTCCTTGACCGATTCGCGGTCCCGCGCGTCACACAGGACGACGGGCACGTCCGGGTCGAGGTCGAGTGCCTGGCGGACGGCCTCCGAGGGGTAACGGGCGGCCTCCTCGAAGCAGTTGACACCGACCACGAAGGGTATGGAGCGCCGTTCGAAGTAGTCGACCGCGGCGAAGCAGTCCTCCAGACGGCGGGTGTCGGCCAGCACGACGGCACCCAGCGCACCTGTGGCGAGCTCGTCCCAGAGGAACCAGAAACGATCCTGCCCGGGGGTGCCGAACAGATAGAGCACCAGGTCCTCGCGCAGCGTGATCCGGCCGAAGTCCATGGCGACGGTCGTGGTGTGCTTGCCCTCCACACCGCTGATGTCGTCGACGGGCCGGCCCGCCTCGGTGAGGACTTCCTCGGTGCGCAGCGGCCTGATCTCGCTGACCGCGCCGACGAGGGTCGTCTTGCCCACGCCGAAGCCGCCCGCGACCAGGATCTTGAGCGTGACGGGCTCGACCGGAGGCTTCCCGCGCTCAGAACGCCCGAAGATCATCGATCTCTTCTCCTGCTGTGTGGGTATCGTGCGGCGGTGGGCCGTAGCCCCCACCGCCGGGGGTTTCGATGACGAGTACGTCGCCGGGTCGGACGTCCGCCGCATCACTTCCGCCGAGTTCCGTGACGGAGCCGTCGGCGCGCTCGATCCGGTTGACGCCGAGAGCGCCGGGTTCGCCGCCCGCCATGCCGTACGGCGGCACCCTGCGGTGCTGCGACAGCGTCGAGACGGTCATCGGCTCCAGGAACCGGATACGCCGTACGGCGCCGTCGCCGCCCCGCCAGTGTCCGGGGCCGCCGCTGCCGTGTCGAATCGCGAACTCCTCCAGCCTGACGGGCAGTCGCCACTCCAGGACCTCGGGGTCCGTGAGCCGTGAGTTGGTCATGTGGGTCTGCACGACGGGGGCGCCGGGGAAGCCGTCACCCGCGCCCGAACCGGAGGCCACGGTCTCGTAGTACTGGTGGCGCTCGTTGCCGAAGGTGACGTTGTTCATGGTGCCGGAGCCCTCCGCCTGGACGCCCAGGGCGGCGTAGAGGGCACCGGTGATGGCCTGAGAGGTCTCCACGTTGCCGGCGACGACGGCGGCCGGGGGCTCCGGGGCGAGCATCGACCCCGGCGGCACCACGATGCGCAGGGGGCGCAGACAGCCGTCGTTGAGCGGGATGTCGTCGTCCACCAGGGTGCGGAAGACGTACAGGACGGCGGCGTTGACGACGGCGAAGGGCGCGTTGAAGTTGGTGCCGAGCTGCGCGGACGTGCCCGTGAAGTCGACGGTGGCCGAGCGTGCTTCGCGGTCCACGGAGACACGGACGCGGATGACCGCACCCGAGTCCGTCTCGTAGGCGCACTCTCCGTCCTCGAGCGTGTCGATGACGCGGCGCACGGCGTCCTCCGCGTTGTCCTGGACGTGCTTCATGTACGCCTGGACGACGTCGAGTCCGAAGTCCTCGATCATCCGGCCGACCTCGTCGACGCCTTTGCGGTTGGCGGCGATCTGGGCGCGCAGGTCGGCGAGGTTCGTCCTCGGATTGCGTGACGGGTACGGCGGCGCCGTGAGCAGAGCCTGTGTCTCCGTCTCGCGGAAGCGTCCGTTCTCGGCGAGCAGCCAGTTGTCGAAGAGGATGCCCTCCTCGTCGATGGTGCGGCTGTCCGCGGGCATGGAGCCCGGAGCGATGCCGCCGATCTCGGCGTGGTGACCGCGCGAGGCGACGTAGAACAGGATCCGTTCACCCTCCGTGTCGAAGACCGGGGTGATGACGGTGACGTCGGGGAGATGGGTGCCGCCGTGGTACGGGTCGTTGACGGCGTAGGTGTCACCGGGCCGCATGCTCCCGCCGCGCCGCCGGATCACCTCCTGCACGCTCGTACCCATCGAGCCGAGGTGGACCGGGATGTGAGGGGCGTTGGCCACCAGGTTTCCGTCGGGGTCGAACAGGGCGCAGGAGAAGTCGAGGCGCTCCTTGATGTTGACGGACTGGGCGGTCGACTCCAGCCGGGCGCCCATCTGTTCGGCGATGGACATGAAGAGGTTGTTGAAGACCTCGAGCAGAACGGGGTCCGCCTGCGTACCGAGATCGGAACTCTCCGTGACCGTCGCGCGTTCCATGACCAGATGCCCGTCGTCGGTCGTCGCGGCCCGCCAGCCGTCGTCGACGACGGTTGTCGAGCCTGCCTCGGCGATGATCGCGGGTCCGTTCACGGTCTCGCCCGGCGGGAGGTGCGGGCGGTGGTGCAGGGGCACGTCGCGCCAGGCGCCGCCCGTGTGGAGCCGGACGGTCGGCGCGGTGGCCGGGCGGGCGGCGGGTGCGGCCTCGTCGGGGGCGAGGGCGGAGAGATCGGGGGGTTCGGTGAGACCGGTGGCTTCCACGGAGAGGGCTTCGACGACGACCGGACGGTCGAGGGTGAAGGAGTAGGTGGCGCGATGACGTTCTTCGAAGGCGTGGGTCATGGTGTCGGGCTCGGTGAGCTCGACGGTCAGTGCCGTGTCGGTGCCGTCATAGCGGAGCTGGGCCCGGCGGCTGATCCGGATGCGGTGCTCGGGGACGTCCTCGGCGAGGAGTTCGGCGCGGGCGGCGCCTTCGAGGTCGTCTGCGGTCTTGAGGATGCCGGGCATCGAGGAGGGGCCGAGGCGTGCCTCGACGGACTGTTCCCGCATGGCTGTCGTGTCGGCGAGTCCGATGCCGAGGGCGGACAGGACGCCTGCCATGGGCGGGACCAGGACGGTGCGGATGCCGAGCGAGTCGGCGACCCTGCACGCGTGCTGGCCTCCGGCGCCACCGAACGTGGTGAGCGCGTAGCGGGTGACGTCGTGGCCCTTCTGTACGGAGATCCGCTTGACGGCGTTGGCGATGTTGGCCACGGCGATCTGCAGGTAGCCCTCGGCGACCTGTTCGGGGGTGCGGGCGTCTCCGGTCCTGTCGTGGATCTCCTGCGCGAGGGCGGCGAAGCGTTCCCGGACGACGGCGGCGTCGAGTGCCTGGTCGCCTCCGGGGCCGAACACCTTCGGGAAATGGGCGGGCTGGACGCGGCCGAGGGCGACGTTGGCGTCGGTGACCGTCAGGGGACCGCCGTTGCGGTAACAGGCGGGGCCGGGGGCCGCGCCTGCCGAGTCGGGGCCCACGCGGTAGCGGGAACCGTCGAAGTGGAGCACCGATCCGCCGCCCGCGGCGACGGTGTGGATGTCCAGCATGGGGGCGCGCAGCCGGACTCCGGCGATCCGGGTGGTGAAGGTCCGTTCGTAGTCTCCGGCGAAGTGCGAGACGTCCGTGGACGTTCCGCCCATGTCGAAGCCGATGACCCGGTCGTAGCCGGCCCGTTGCGACATCCGGGCCATGCCGACGATTCCGCCGGCGGGGCCCGACAGGACGGCGTCCTTGCCGCGGAACTGTCCGGCCTCGGCGAGACCTCCGTTGGACTGCATGAACATCAGCCGCACGCCCCGGAGTTCGGCGGCGACCTGCTGGACGTAGCGGCGCAGCACGGGCGACAGGTAGGCGTCGACGACGGCCGTGTCCCCGCGCGGCACCAGCTTCATCAGCGGGCTGACCTCGCTGGAGAGGGACACCTGCGGGAAGCCGACACGTGTCGCCAGCTCGCCCACGGCCTGTTCGTGCGCGGGGTGGAGATGGCTGTGCATGCAGACCACGGCGACCGCGCGGATCCCGTCGTCGTAGGCCTCCTGGAGGGATGCGGTCAGGGCGTCCAGGTCGGGGGCGCGCAGGACGGTGCCGTCGGCGGCGATCCGTTCGTCGACCTCGATCACCCGCTCGTGGAGCAGTTCGGGGAGCTCGATCGCGCGGGCGAAGATGGCCGGGCGGTTCTGGTAGGCGATGCGCAGGGCGTCGCGGAAGCCCCGGGTGGTGACGAGGAGTGTGCGCTCGCCCTTGCGTTCGAGGAGGGCGTTGGTGGCGACGGTGGTGCCCATGCGTACGGCGTCGACCGGGGCGTCCGTGGACTCCCCGTCGTCACGGAGGAGTTCACGGACGCCCGCGACGGCCGCGTCGGCGTAGCGGGCCGGGTTGTCGGACAGCAGTTTGTGCGTGAGCAGCCGCCCGTCGGGGCGCCGCGCGACGATGTCCGTGAAGGTCCCGCCCCGGTCGACCCAGAACTGCCAGCCTGTCACGTCTGTTCCCCGTTTCCGCCCAGCTCAGAGCGCCCGGAGGCCGCTGATCACGTCGCGCAGAATACTCTCGTCCGGCAGTTCGGCAGGGGGAACGGGACGTGTCACATGGACCTTTTCGTCATCCACCAGGTCCCCGATCAGGACCCGGACCACTCCGATGGGCAGATCGAGTTCCGCCGCGAGTTCGGCGACGGACTGGGGGACGTCACGGCAGAGTTCGACGATGTCCACGTGTTCCGGGGACAGCGTGTGGTCCGCCTCGGGGTCCTCGGCGTGCCGTTCCGTGACCACCAGCGCGATCAGATCGAGGCGGTGCTGGGCCGCGCTGGTGGTGCGGCCGCGAGTCATCGCGTACGGGCGGACCACCGGGCCCGCCTCGTCGTCGAACCAGTGGCGTCTTCCCTGACCGTCTCCGCTCATGTCATCCCACTACCCGCCCGCAGGCAGGTCGGTGCGCGGGCTGGAGCCCAGATGGACGCCGACCCGCTTGACGAGGAGCGTCATCTCGTAGGCGACCTGGCCCACGTCGGAGTCGGCGTCCGAGAGGACGGCGAGGCAGCTGCCGTCACCGGCGGCCGTGACGAACAGGAAGGCCTCGTCGAGTTCGACGACGGTCTGGCGGACACTGCCCGCCTCGAAGTGCCGGCCGACGCCTTTGGCGAGGCTGTGGAAGCCGGAGGCGACGGCGGCCAGGTGTTCGCTGTCCTCCCGGGTGAGGTCCTTCGAGGCCCCGGTCGGGAGGCCGTCGCCGGAGAGCACGATCGCCTTGTTGATGCTGGCGACACGGTCCACCAGTTCGTCGAGCAGCCAGTTGAGTTCACCGGACCCGTTGCTGGTCGCGGCGGGCCCTGCGGCCTTCGGTGCGGTCATCGACCGTCCCCCTTAGTCGTTCCTCGTTCTGAGCCGTCCTGGGCCTGGTCGCCCTCGGCGTTCTCTTCGCGGCCGCGCTGCCAGCCACGCTGGAGCGAGGCCATGCGGCTGCGTACTTCGTCGGCGTCCCGTTCGGCGGGGTCCGGCCCCGTGCCCTCACGGCCGTTGCCGCGCTCGGCGAGCCGCGCCGGTCCGTCCTTCAGCTGCGGAGCCAGATTCGCCTGCCGGACCCGGCGGGGCAGCGGGGCCGTACCGGCTTCCGTCTGCCCGGTCGCGGTGTCGCGGCGGGACGTCGTGTCGTCGGGGGTCGCGGGGGACGCCGTGGTGCGGGTGCGCCGGGGCAGAGCCGGGGCGTCCTGGTGGCCCGACGCGTCCGGGCGGCCGGCGCTCTCACGGAGGCCGGGCGTCCCGGAAGGTTCGGGTGCCTCGTGGAGAGCGGGTCTCCTCGGGCCGGTGGTCCCCCGGGCGCCGGGAGCGCCGGAGGCTTCGCCGCCGCGCCGGGCCGGGACGGCGGGCCGTTCGCCGTGCCGTCGGGGCAGTGGCTTCGCACCCTCGAGTTCGGGCACTCGGTGTTCCCGGCGGTCCTCGTTCTCTCCCGTTCCGGAATCCCCTACCGATGCGAGGTCCTGGCTCGTGCCCTCGTCCACCTGGTCGCGCCACGATCTGGTTCCTGCGACGGGACGGCCGTGGGAGCTGACGAGCTTGGGCGTCCGGCGTCGCGGCAGCGGGACCGCAGCGCCGTCCGGACGGTCCTCGTCCTCCGGGCGGCCGGGTTCGTCGCCGTCCGCGGCCTGCTGGTGCCGGTCCGCGGGAACTCCGGCGATGGAGCGCCGCGGGCGGAACAGTCCTCCGCGTTCGCTGTCGTCGTCGCCGAGCGCGCCGGGGAACCCGGTGAGCGTGTCCAGGTCGACGGGCGCGTCCAGTTCGACGGGGCCGTCGAGGACCGAGGCGGGCAGACCGGGCAGCCGGGCCGACGACTCCGCGAGTGCCGCGCCGGCGCGCTCCTCGGTCTTGCGCCCCTTGGCGGGCAGGGTGCGGTCGAGGCGGAATCCGATGCCGTTGGTGTCCGGGACGTCGTCGGTGAGCAGCGCGTCCGGCATGAAGACGACCGCGGTCGTGCCTCCGTACGGGGAGGGCTGGAGCGAGACGCGGACGTTCTGCCGCTGGGCGAGCCGGCTGACCACGAAGAGACCGAGCCGGTCGGTGTCGGAGAGTTCGAACTCGGGGGTCTCGGCGAGCCGCAGGTTGGCGTCGAGCAGTGCCTCGGCGGTCATACCGAGCCCGCGGTCGTGGATCTCCAGGGTGAAACCGTTGGCGACGCGTTCTCCGACGACATGGACGGCGGTGTGCGGCGGCGAGAACACCGTCGCGTTCTCCAGGAGCTCGGCCACGAGATGGGTGACGTCGGCGACGGCCGGGCCCGTGACGGCGACGCGCGGCAGCCGGCGCACCTCGACGCGTTCGTAGTCCTCGACCTCGGCGACGGCGGCGCGGACGATGTCCATGAGCTGAACCGGCTTGCGCCACTGCCGGGACGGGGCCGCGCCGGACAGGATGACCAGGCCCTCGGCATGACGGCGCATTCGGGTGGTCAGGTGGTCAAGCCGGAACAGGTCGGCCAGTTCGTCGGTGTCCTCGGTCCTGCGTTCCATGGTGTCGAGGAGGGTGAGCTGCTTGTGGAGCAGCACCTGGCTGCGACGGGCGAGATTGACGAAGACCTCGGAGACGCCCTCGCGCAGCTCGGACTGCTTCACGGCCGCCTCGACGGCGGCGCGCTGAAGGGTGTTGAGGGCCTGGCCGACCTCGCCCATCTCGTTCCTGTCGTACTCCAGGCGCGGCACTTCGGTCTCGACGTCGACCTGTTCACCCGCGGAGAGCCGGCGCATGACGCTGGGCAGCCGCACACCGGACGCCTCGTGGGCCTCCATGCGCAGGCGTCGCAGGTCGCGGATGAGGCTCCGGCCGATGCGCACGGACATGACGAGCGAGGTCAGCAGGGCGATGAGTCCGACCACGCCCACGCCCACGGCCTGGAGGATGACGCTCATGGCCACGGGCTTGACCCGGTCCTGGTAGTGGTCGCCGGCCAGGTCCTCCAGCTCGCCGAGCTCGGCGAGCACGTGACCGGCGGCGCCGTCCCAGCTCCTCGCCGTGACGCCGCTGGGCGAGCCGTCCGTCGAGGCGGCGACCGCCCGTTCGGCCGCGCGCAGCGGCCCGGTGCCGGCGTTGCCCCAGTAGCGCTCGAAGCGGGCGCGGTCCGAGGAGGGAAGGAGCGGCAGACTGATGTCGTAGAGCAGCGTGCGCTGGGCCACGAGGTCGGAGACCTGGCGGAGTTCGTCCCGGGTGATGTGTCCCGCGACCAGCGCCGAGCCCAGAAGGGCGTCCTCGCGGGAGAGCAGTTCGCGGGCGCGGGACACGTTGACGAGGGCGCGGCTCTCCTTGTCCAGTTCCACGTCGTCGACCACGTGCAGGTTGGCCAGCAGGACGTAGCAGGGATCGATGAGCCGGTCGTAGAGGCCGAGTGCCTGGACGCGGTCGAAGGTTCCGTCCTCGACGCCGCTGCGCAGCGACGCGATCCCGTCGACGGCGTCGAGGAGCGAGGTGAGGCGCTCCGCGGTGCCCCCGCCGAGTTCCTCGCGCACGCTCTTGGTGCCGGCGTTCCTCCGGACCTTCGCCAGGACGTGGTCCGTGGCGCTGCGGCTGCGCCTGAGCGCGGCGAGTCCGTCGGAGGCGCGGGGGTCGGCCAGGTACACGAGTGTCTGGCGGCGTTCCCTTTGGAGAACCCTGACGGTGTCCTCGGCGGGGTAGCCGATCTTCTGCACGACCTCGGAGACGCTGAAGAGCCGGCCTGCCTCACGCCCCGTCAGCACGGTGGCGAAGGCCCAGACAGCGGTCAATGACACCAGGGGCACGAGGAGCAGCGCCACAATCTTCCGGCGGATGGACTTCCCGCGAAAGCGCATGGCCTCCCCCAGCTCGACCCCCTCCAGTCGGGGGTACACATGTGCGTCAACAAACGGCGTGAGCCTACTACTGACACAGAGACAACTCGAAGACCGTCCGGAGGGTGGATCCGGCCCGACAGGGAACCAGACATGGGGAGTTGTCCGTTCATTGGGGGAGATTGCGGCCTCGGATCCGGCACTTGAGGCCAGATCCCGACGGAGCGGGAAACTTTGTCAGTTGGCCGAAATTCTTCGCTGAGCGGGAATCTTCGGGGCAGGCCGTTCGTCTGTCTGTACGGGAATTGAGGGCGGAATCGGCCACAGGTGCCGCATGCCGCGTTCAGTCGGCGTAAAAGAGCGCAAGCCGGGCAGCCACTGGGGGGCGGGGGTCGTGAGACACCCGTGCGAGAGGACTGCTGGGCGGTGGGGAGTGACAAGTTGATGGGCACGGCGGAGCGGAGCGGGTCAGCCGCTGCTGAGGTTGCGACAGGGAAGGCGGCACAACTGGCCACCCGAGTACCGGATGACGGTGTTCCGGCGAGGGGGCACGGCCGTCCGGACGCGCGGTCGGCGACGGACAGGTCCAACGCGGCGGAACTCGAGGACGGTGGCCCTCACGCGGGCGGCCGGGCCGAGGGCCTGGGCGCCGCGACGAACGGATACGAGGACCAGGAAGAGCGGGCGTACTACCGGCCGTTGTGGATCGAGGAACCCGCGCGCAGGCGCCGGCTTCCCGATCCGGTGCGCACGTCGGCCGTGCGTGCGGTGCTCGTCATCGCGGTCACGCTGATCCAGGCCGTCGTGGCGTTCCTGTGCACGATGGCGGAGTCGTGGCTGGCGTTCCCGATGGTCGTCAGCAGCGTGGCGAGTACGGTCCTGGCCACGTGGGCCACCCTGGACGTCTGGGTGACACGGCAGGTGTGGAACCAGCGGAACGGCGTGGTCTCGGTGCCGAGCAGCACGGCGCGGGCGCTCCGGCGCGAGCGTCGCAGGGCGCGGCGTCAGGCACGGATCGCGGCGCGGGCCCAGGAGCGGATACGCAGGCGGGGCGGGGCCGGGCAGTTGTCGCACTCGTAGCGGAGCGGCTGCCCTCCACGCCTCGATCGGGCGCACGGAGGGCAGCTCTGTCCGTATCGGTCCGTCTCGGTCCGTCTCGGTCCGGCGCGCGGAAGACAGCCCTGGAGGAGCGCACCGCCAAAGGTGCGGAGAACCGCGTCGCCGGCCGAGGCCGACACGCGATTCCCCCACCTCGGGGCCCGTGGCTACGGGGTGACCGGCGCCGGGCGCTTGAACATCCGTGTAGCCGTGATCTCGGTGTGCACGGCCTCCCCGGCGGCCACCTCGCGCGGCAACCCCGGCCGCAGGTGCTCCTCCACGCTGATGTACTTCAGCCCGGCGCGAAGGTCGGCGTCGTTGCGCAACCGGATGACGAGGGGGAACTCGGCGAGCGCGGTCGTGTCGAACAGGCCGGTGGTGTAGAGGAGTTGGACGCCGAGCGCGTCCGATACGGCTCGCTGGAGCTCCAGCAGATACGTCGCGTTGGCGCGCCCGATGGGGTTGTCGAGGAACAGGGTGCCGGCGTGCCGGTGCTTGTCACGGCCCCGGTCGTTGCTGCGCAGCGCCGCCATGGTGCAGTACAGCGCGATGGCGGCGGTCAGGAGCTGACCGCCGGAGAACACGTCGCCCATCTGTCCGACGGGGACGCGTTCGGCGCGCAGCACGGCGTCCGGCTTGAGGATCTCGACGGCGACACCCTTGGGCTGGAGCGCGGCACCGACTCCGCGCAGCAGCAGTGACATGCCGTCGCGCCGCATGTCGGAGTTCTTCTTGACCGCCGCGCGGGTGGCTTCGTCCACCACCTCGCCGAGCCGCTCGGTGAGGGTGGCCTGATCGGGTTCCTCGAAGCGGATGCGGAGGAATTCCTGGCCCGACCACTCCCCCAGTCCCTCCGGCAGCCGGGACAGCCTCTGGGCGGACCGAAGGGTGGCGAGGGAGGACTCGACGAGCCCGCGCAGGCGGTCGACGATCGAGTCCCGGTTGCGCTCCAGCTGAGCCAGTTCGTCGGTCAGCACACGCAGTCGGGGCGCGAAGGCGTCCGCCCACTTCTGCGCGTGCTCGGGGAGCGAGGAGGCGGGCAGTTCGCGGATCTGCTGCCGGGCCGGGGTGCGCACCTGCTCGTAGCGCGTGGAGTTGGCGTGGCGTACGAGGATGTCGCTCGCCTCGCGGACGGCGGCCTCGGCCGTGGTCAGGTCGGCGGCGCAGCCGCGCAGCGAGCGGCGGCTCTCCGCGGCGGAGTGCCGTGCCTCCTCGAGCGTGCCCGGGTAGGGCTCGGGCTCGTCCTGCTCCTCGTCGACGTGCTCGCGGAGCAGGTCCCTCAGGAGCGCGGCCGTCTCGTCGAAGCCGCCGGCCGCGTCCTCGGCGGACCGGTGGGCGTCGAGGAACTCCGCGTGTGCCTCGCGGGCGCGGTTCAACGCCTCGGTGCGGGAGGCGAGTTCGGTCGTCGCGGTGCGCAGCAGGGCCTGGGCCTGCTCGGCGTCGACCGGAACCAAATCCTCCGCCAGCTCGGTGTGCGCCTCGCCCTCCTCCGGCGCGTGCCGCTCCGCCTCGCCGCGCAGCCGCCCGAGCTGTTCGCTCGCGGTCGACATCCGGGTCTCCAGGAGCTGCACCAGTTCCTCGGCCCGGGCCGCGGCGGCCTGCCGGGAGGGCCCGTCCGAGCCGTCCGGCGACTCCAGGAGCTGCCCGGCGCGGGTGCGGACCTTGTTGCTGAGCCGGTCCAGCTCGGCGAGGGCCGCGCTCTCGTCGCTCTCGGCCCGCGCCTGCTCGGCGCGCAGGTCGGCACCCACGCCGACCTTCTCGTAGAGCTGCGACGCGGCCCGGTAGGCCTCGCGCAGGGCGGGCAGCGACTCCTTGGCGGCCGCCGACCCGTCGTGGGCCACGTCGTCGGGGGCGCCGGCGATCTCCGCGCGTTCGGCGCGCAGCGCGCGGGCCGTGCGGCGGGCGTCGTCGGCGGCACGCTGGGCGGCGCGGCGGTCCTCGTCGGCGGCGCGGGCGCGCTCCAGGCACACCTGGGCGCGGGCTTCCGACTCGGCCGCCTCGTCGGCGAGTTCGCGGAGCTTGACCTGCCATCCGGCGCGTTCGCGCAGCCGGAAGGCGAGTCCGGCGAGCGCGTCGGCGGCGCGCCGGGCCTTCTGGGCGGCCTCCTGGCGCTCGTCGCGCACGTGGGCCGCTTCGGCCGCCGTCTCGTCGGCCTCCGCCCGGACGGTGCGTGCCTCGGCGAGCTCGGCCTCGCTCTCCTCCGCGAACGCGCGCGCGTCGCGGGCGGCGCCGGCCAGCTCGGTGAGCCGGCCGGCGGGGCAGCCGGTACGCCAGGAGGCGAGGCGCGCGGCCAGCTCCCTGTCCTTGCCGAGGCGGGCGGCGAGCGTGCGGATCTCTTCGTCCCGCAGTCCGGTCCGGGCGCGCAGCGCCTGGCGCTCCTCGTCGGCGGCGTGCTCGTCGTGCATGGCCGGGTTCGGCGGTACGAGGAAGACCCCGCCCTCGTCCGTGTCGGCGGCCGGGGTGGGGGCGAGCAGGGCGGCGGCCGTGCCGACCGCCACCGCCGAGCGGGGCAGCAGCGCCGCGTCGCCGAGGACCTCGCGGGCCCGCGCGTGGGTGTCCGGGTCGGTGATGATCACGCCGTCGACGAGTTCGGGCCGGGCGGCCAGGACGCGCGCGTGGTCGACGGGGGCGACGGCCTGGGCGAGGTAGCGCCATCCGGGCAGCGCGGGGATGCCGTGCTCGCCGAGGTACTCGACGGCGGCCAGGACGTCCGGTCCGGGCGGCAGCAGGCCGCCGTCGCCGAGCGCCCCGAGGATCCGGGCGTCGTCGGCGGCGTCGGTGCGCAGGTCGAAGAGCTGCCGCTCGGCGGAGGCGACGGTCTCGTCGAGAAGTCCGCGGACGTCGTCGGCGTACCGGTCGAGCTCTTCGGGAGCCAGCGGTGCCCCGGCGGGCGAGCCGGCCGGGGCGTCGGAGTCCTCGTCGCGGCGCGGCTGGGGAACACCACGGCGGGCGTCGGTGCCCGGCAGGCTCAGCAGTTCCGCGAGCCGTTCCTCCTGCGCCAGCGCTTCGGCCGTGCGCCGCTCCGCCTCGTGCGAGCGCTCCGCGGCCGTCGCCGCGTCCGCCGCGCGGGCGGCCGTCAGCTCGGCGCGGGACTCGGCGGACGCCGCTTCCCGTGCGTGGTCGGCGGCGCGCCGTGAGGCCTCGCGCGCGGTGTCCCAGGCGGCGACGGCCGTCTTCTCCGCGTCGCTGGCGGCGAGGGCGGCGCGGGCCGGGTCGGCGTCCGGGGCGCTGTCGTCGAGCCAGCCGGCCCGGACCGCCTCGGCGGTCTCCTGTTCGACCTCGGCCAGCCGCTGACGCAGGTGCCCGATCTCGCTGCGGGCGCGCTGCGCGGCGGTGGCGGCGGCCGTCGAGTCCGCGTACGCCGTCTCGCCGGCCTCCTGGAGACCGGCGGACCGCTCCTCCTCCTCGTTGGCCAGCGACTCGGCGCCCTCGGCGGCCCGGTGCAGCGCACGGACGAGGTCGACCGCGGCCGTGGCGCGGGCGGCGAGCGCGGGGGCGGCGTCGCGTTCGGCCTCGCGGATGGCGGCGGCGACGCGGGTGGAGCGGTCGGCGGCGGCACGGTGGCGCAGTACGGCCTCGGCCGCCTGCCAGGCGGAGTGCAGGGTACGCGCGTCGGCGAGTTCGCGCTTCTGCGCGGCGGCGGACTTCTCGGCGCCGGCGAGGGCCAGCGAGGCGTGCCGGTAGGCGAGTTCGGCGGCGATCAGGGCGCTGCGCTCACGGGCGCCCTCGGCGTGGGTGACGGCGTACGCGGCGGCGGTCACGCGCTGGGCGAGCTCACCGGCGCGCACGCGCTCCTGCACGGCCCGCGCGGACAGCCGGCGGGCCAGCGTCCTCGTCCGTCGCTCGGCGCCCGTGTGGATCTCACGCGCGCGGGCCCGTGCGCCGGCGGCGTCGACGATCCGGCCGAGCAGGTCGACGGAACCGGCGGTGAAGTCGCGCTCGGCGATCAGTTCGGCGCGTCGCCCCAGCTTGTTGCCGAAGCCGCCGACGAGGTCGGCGAGCCCGTCGGTGTCGCGGGTGTCGGTGACCGCGCGCAGCAGCAGATCGGTGAAGTCGGAGTCCTTCTTGACCGCGAAGAGGCCTGCGGCCTCGCCCTCGTCGGCGTTCATCTCCCGCTGGTAGCGGAAGAGTTCGGGGTCGAGGCCCAGGTCGCCGAGGTGTTCGTTCCAGCGGTCGTGGATCTCCTCCCAGTGCACCTCCAGGTGCGGGTAGGCCTTGCCGGCCTCGGTGATCGCGTCGCGGAAGCCCTTCATGGTGCGCCGCCGGCCCTGCGCCCCGGAGACGCCCTCGACGGGCGGCCGTACCGAAGTGGCCTCGGCGACGGGCAGGTTGTCCAGGCTGAGCCCGGGGCCAGGCCGGAACGAGTACCAGGCCTCGGCGAACTTCCGGGGGTCGTTGGAGACCTGCCGACCGCGCCACTCGCTCGCCTTGCCGACCACGACGCACTCGCCGGTCAGGGTGTGCTGCCACTCCAGCGCTACGTGTCCGCAGTCGTCGGCGAGCAGGAACTTGCGCAGCACGCCGGAGCTGGCGCCGCCCAGGGTGTTGCGGTGGCCGGGGAGCATGACCGAGAAGATCAGCTTGAGCAGGACCGACTTGCCGCCGCCGTTCTCCAGGAAGAGCACTCCGGCGGGCGCGGGCCTGCGCGGCGGGCCGACCGGCTCCTCCTCGAAGAACTCCGCCTGGGTGGGCGCCGGGTCGGGCACGGGCGCGCCGACTCCCCGCAGGTCCAGCACGGTGTCGGCGTAACGCGCACCGGCGGGCCCGATGGAGTAGAGGCGGACCCGGGACAGCTCGTACATGGCGGCGGACTCTCGTAGTCGAAAGGGGTGAGGTCGTGAGGGGGAGCCCGGGAGGGCGGGCGGACGTCAGGAGTGGAACGGAAGTCCGGCTCCGGCCACGAGCTCCAGGTCGTCGGTGTTCTCGGCGGGCAGCAGGCTCGCCGTGCCGTCCGTCACCGGGACGATGCCCAGTTCCAGCAGTTCGGCCATGGCCGCGCTGCCCGCCATGTCGCGGACCTGGAGCTGATAGCGGGCCGTCGTCCGGTACGTCCCGCCGGCGTCGTCGCCGGTGCGCTGGAGGAATCCGGAGTCCGTGAGGAAGGCGACGGCCTTGGCGATGATGCCCGTCGTCGAGCCGGCCAGTCTTCGCGCGTCCTTGGTGGCTCCGGTGGAGCTGCGCCGTGCCCAGATCCGCCAGGCCGCCTCCAGTCCGGGGGCGTCGGTCGCCGGGTCGGTGTTCTCGCCGGTCTCCTCGGCCCGCTCCTCCAGGCGCCGGCAGGCCTGGCGTACGAACGCGTCGACGCCGTTGACCGAGACGCGCCCGATGTATCCGTCGTCGGCGAGGTCCTCGGGGCGGGGGAAGGCCAGGGCCGCCACGGCGAGGTGGGCGAGTCCGTGCAGGAACCGGTCCCCGGAGTCGGTCGAGGCGCGGCGCGCGTAGTCGCCCATGCGGACGGCGAAGACCGAGTCCTCGGCGGCGGTCACCGCCATCCCCGCGCGCGGGGACACCTCGAGGACGACGAGGCCGAGGCCGGCGGCCACCGCGTCGGCGAGCCGCGCGAAGGGCGGGTCCTCGCGGTAGCGGCGCAGCAGCTCGGTGTACTCCTGGTCGCGCGCGGGCTGCAGTTTGGGCTGCAGCCCGAAGGCGACGAGCCGCGCCGCGTCGGCGGCGTCGGCAGGTGTGACGGGGGCGTTCGCCGGTGCGGCGGTGGCCTCCGGTTCACTCCACTCGACGTGCTCGGTCACGGCTGGGACTCCTTGTTCGAAAGGACGAGGGTACGTGCGCCGGGACGGACGGGCGTCCCGTGCGGGGCTCGCGGACCGGAGGCGCGCACCTGCGAAGTACTTGTGTGCGGCCTCACCGAACGAGCCTGAGGCCCCACCGAACGGGCGTGGTTCTTCGCGGGGCACGGCGCCGCGGGACCGGCGTGTGGTTCCCCCCGACCGGTGCGGCCGGTGCGACCCGTGCGGCGCGGCTCCGGGAGCCGGGGCGTCCCGCCGCGCGCGGCCTGTCGTGGTGGACGGTTCATGCCCGGTCCGCCTTCATTCCCGCCGCGTCGAGCAGCGCCATGCCGACGATCAGATCGGCCCCGCCGAATTCCGGGTCGTCCAGCTCGGTCCCGTCGTCCACGGCGAACAGCAGGCGCTCCTCGCCCTGCCGGTAGGCGGTTCCGACCGGCGGACTCGCGGCGTGCACGGCCAGCAGAGCCACCAGATAGGGCAGCTCGGGATCGCTGCGGCGGGCCTCCGCGAGCAGTCCGGACAGCCTGCGCGGTGCGTCGGGCGGCAGGTTCAGCAGGTCCTTGGCGGAGGCTAGCTGCTCCTCGCTGAAGCGGCTGTCGTCCGGTGTGGCGATCAGGTCGGGCTCGGGCATCTCCGCGCCGAGGTGCTCGCGCTCCAGCGGCGGTGTCAGCAGGAGGTCGACGAGGTCCGCGACCCGTACGGCGACGGGGGTGCGCAGGCCCGTCCCCTGCTTGAAGAAGGCGTCGGTGACGCGCAGCGCCTGCTCCACCGGCAGCGGCAGCACCGGGGCGACGAGGTGGCCGTAGAGGTCGATCCCCGAGGTCGTCATGGGGGTGCCGAAGGCCTGCCGGTCCTGCTCGGCGCGGAACAGCGGCCCGGCCTCCAGGAGGCGGGACTGGAGCTGGGTGTGCCGGCGGATGCAGTCCTTGACTATGTCGACGAGCTCGGCCGCGCGCCGCTTCTGCTCGGGGTCCTCGGACTCGTCGCGGGCCTTGCGGATGTTCGTGAGGATCGCGTTCTCGTGGCGGTACCGGTCGGCCACGTGGTCCAGGGCCTCGGCGATCATGTCGGGCACGGCCTGGAGCCAGTCGACGGCCCGGACGTTGCGCCGGGTGGCGTCGAGGGCCTTGCGCAGGGTCTCCGCGTACTGGACGGTGCGGTAGCGGGCCTGCTCGGCGGCGAGCTGCGCGTCGGCCAGCCGGCCGCGGCTGATCAGCACCTCCAGCTTGACCTCGGCGGCGATCTGCGCGCTGGTGACGTCGGTGTCGAGGGCGCCGACGAGGACGTTGACAGCCTCGTCGGTCGTACGGAGGTAGACGCCACCTCCGTAGCCGGGCACTTCCTCGATCAGCTTGAAGTCGTAGTCGCGGCGGACGTAGGTGCCGTCGGGCGCGAAGGTGCCGTACACGGCCCGGAAGCCCCGGTCGACGCTGCCGACGTTGATCAGGTTCTCCAGGACCCACCGGGCCACGCGCTCGTGCTCGGCGACGGGCCGGCCGGGGGCCTGGGCGGCGATGCGCGGGATGAGCCTGGCCACTATCTGGTCGTGGTCGGCACCCGTGTCGAAATCCATGTTCAGTGTGACGAGATCGATGGCGGCGAGGGCGACCTCGGCCATGCCGTACACCGTGTACTCGCCCGCCAGGTTCGCCTTGCGCACGTCCAGGTCGTGCAGCGGCGCGGTGCACGCGAGCGCGCGCAGCCGCCGCGCCAGGCCCTCGTCGGCGGCCGGGCCCGGCGCCGGGCGCGGCCCCGCGCTGAACTGGGGCGGAACGCTGTCCGTCGATGCTGGCGAAGTCACGGTGCACAGACTAGGTCCTCGGTCCGACAACGGTCGAAACGGCGCAGAAGCGACCGCGGCCCCGGCCGCCCCACGAACCCGCCGTCCCGGCCGGCCGCACACCCCGCGGCAAGGGCCCGCGTCCGCCACGGGACCGGACCCCGCCCCCACGACCCGTCGCGGCCCGCGCCCCCACACCCCGTCGCCGCCCCCGAGCCGACCTCGACTCGGACACCGCCGGCCGCCCCGCCCCGGCCGACCACGCGTGCGACCGCCGTCCCCGGCCAGGCACCGAACCGGCCGTCGGCGCCGGGCCCGGCCCTCGCAAACCATCGGCCCCTGCGCCCCCGAACCCCGTCGCCACCCCGAGCCGACCACGGCTCGGGCACCGCCACGGCCGCCTCGCCCCGGCCGACCACGCGCGACCACCACCCCGACCGGCCCACGAACCGACGCCGACGCCAGGCCCGGACCCCCGCAAACCGTCGACGCCCCGAGCCGGCGCCGACCCTGGCACCGCCGCAGCCGCCCAGGGCCGGCGGGGCACCCGCGCGGCCGCCTCACGTGGGCCGACGACACGGCGTCGGCCCACGTGTCCGATCCCACACATCGATCCCACACATCACGCCCCCAGGCCGGGCTCACCGAAGCGTCACCAAGCCGCCTGGTCAGCCACCGGCCCGGGCGGCACCCGCCGCGTCAGCCCGAACCCGTGCCCTCTCCCCCGTCCGCGACCCGGCGTCCGTACACCTCGACGAGGCCCGTGAGCGAGTCGTCGAGGTAGGCCGCGAGGAGACGCTCCGCGCCGTCGCGGTCGCCGTCCTTCAGGGTCCGGAGGATCTCGTTGTTGCGCGCGAGGTAGGGCTCGTGGAGCCGCTGGGGGTCGTCCACGACGTGGAAGGCGAGACGCAGCTCCGCGAAGACGCTGCGCATCACCTCGTCCGTACGGGCGCTGCCGGCGAGGGCGACCAGCTCGCGGTGGAAGTGGATGTTGGCGGTCGACACACCTTTCCAGTCACCTTCGCGCGCGGCCCGCTGCCCCTCGGAGACGGCTCTGTCGATCCCCTCCACGGCGTAGGGCGGATCGCCTAGTCCGCGGACCACGGCGCACTCGACGAGGGACCGGGTGCGGTAGATGTCCTCGACGTCCTCGACGGTGAGGACCCGTACGAAGACCCCCCGGTTGAGCTCGTGCACCAGCAACCGCTCGTGCGTGAGCAGCCGGAACGCCTCGCGCAGCGTGTTGCGCGAGACCCCGAGGGCGCCGCCGATGCTGTCCTCCGACAGCCGCGTCCCGGGTGGGAAGAAGCCGTCGGCGATCCGGCTCCTGAGGATGTCCGAGACCCGCTCGGCGGTGCTGGTGCGGCCCAACAGGGCACGGTCGTCGGCCAGTTCCGTCAGCTCTGCCATGCCCGGAATTCAACCGCAGAGAGAAGAACGAAACAACACGGGTATTGAGGGATCGTTCAACGATCCTCTACCTTGTCGGTCAGGCGCTCTCCGTTGCACCCCGAACTGCCGGGCGCCCGAAGGCTTCCGCACGGCCCGGCTCAGTCCTCATGCACTCTCCGTCCCTCACTGCGAGGTGCCCATGAGCACGACCCCTCCACCCCAGGCCCTGTCCCCCGGCACGTCGTCCGCCCCGGGTGAACCCGGCTCCCGGGAAGGCGCGTTCGGCTGGCTGAGCGCGCTCGGCCCGCGAGGCCGGCGCGCGTTCGGCGGCGCGTTCGGCGGCTACGGCCTCGACTCGTACGACTACTTCACCCTGCCGCTGAGCATGGTCGCCCTCGCGGCCTACTTCGGCCTCGACAGCGGCCAGACAGGGCTGTTCACCACGGTCACCCTGGTCGTGTCCGCCGTCGGCGGCGCGGTCGCGGGCGTGATCGCGGACCGCATCGGGCGGGTCAAGGCGCTGATGATCACGGTGATCACCTACGCGGTGTTCACCGTGGCCTGCGGCTTCGCGCCGAACTACGAGACGCTGCTGGTGTTCCGCGCCCTCCAGGGCCTCGGCTTCGGCGGCGAGTGGGCGGTCGGCGCGGTCCTGGTCGCCGAGTACGCGAGCCCGCGGCACCGGGGGCGCACCCTCGGCGCGGTCCAGAGCGCCTGGGCGGTCGGCTGGGGCCTGGCGGTGCTCGTCTACACGCTGGTCTTCCAGTACCTGGACGGCGACCTCGCCTGGCGCGTGATGTTCTGGACCGGCGCGCTGCCCGCACTGCTCGTGGTCTGGGTCAGGCGCGAGGTGCGCGACGCCCCCGAGGCGGCCGCGGCCCGCGAGAAGAGCACGGACAGAGGATCGTTCACCGCGATCTTCAAGCCCGGCACGGCCGGAGCGCCGGGCCTGCTGCGCACCACCGTCTTCGCGGTCCTGCTCTCCACCGGTGTCCAGGGCGGTTACTACACGCTGGCGACCTGGGTGCCCACCTATCTGAAGACGGAACGCGGACTGTCCGTCGTCGGCACAGGCGGCTATCTGACGCTCCTGATCTCCGGAGCCTTCCTCGGCTACCTCACCGGCGGTCTCCTCACCGACAGGCTGGGCCGCAAACGCAACATCCTGCTCTTCGCGGTCCTGTCCGCGGCCTGCATCCTCGCCTACGCGAACATCCCGAGCGGCGCCAACACCCTTCTCCTGGTGCTCGGTTTCCCCCTCGGCTTCTGCATGTCGGCGATCTTCAGCGGCTTCGGCTCGTTCCTCAGCGAGCTGTACCCGGTGGCGGTGCGGGGCACGGGACAGGGCTTCGCGTACAACACCGGGCGGGCCGTGGGTGCCGCCTTCCCCACCACGGTCGGCTTCCTGGCCGACAGCTGGGGCGTGGGCGGAGCGCTGGTCTTCGGCGCGATCGGATACGCCCTCGCCGCCCTCGCCCTGACCGGACTGCCCGAGACGCGCGGCAAGGAGCTCCTGTGAACGACACCGTCCAGGTCCGGCGGCCCGCCCTCCCCGGGGACGGCTCGGCGAGCCCGCTGAAGACCCCCGGCCACGCGCGCGCGTGGACCCCCGAAAAGGCCCGTAGGCGGTTCCGTTCGGGGCTGTCGGTCCCCACGGCCGGGATCGCCGCGGGCCACGCCCAGGCCAACCTCGTGTCGGTGCCCGCCGACTGGGCGTACGAGATGCTGCTGTTCTGCCAGCGCAACCCGAAGCCGTGTCCGGTCCTCGACGTCACCGACGCCGGGTCCTGGACCACGGTCCTCGCCCCGGGCGCCGATCTGCGCACCGATCTGCCGGGCTACCGGGTCTGGGAAGACGGCGAGTTGGTGGCCGAGCCCACGGACGTCGTGGACCACTGGCGGTCCGACCTGGTGTCGTTCCTGATCGGGTGCAGCTTCACCTTCGAGTGGGCGCTGAGCTCGGCGGGCGTCCCGATGCGGCACATCGAGCAGGGCCGCAACGTCTCGATGTACGTGACGGCACGTCAGTGCCGGCCCGCGGGACGGCTGCGCGGCCCCATGGTCGTCTCGATGCGTCCGGTGCCGCCCGAGCACCTGAGCACGGCGATCCGGGAGAGCAGTCTGCTGCCGGCCGTGCACGGCAGTCCGGTCCACTGCGGGGATCCGTCGGGGCTCGGCATCGAGGACCTGTCGCGACCGGACTTCGGCGATCCGGTGGTCGCGGCTCCGGGCGACATCCCGGTGTTCTGGGCGTGCGGAGTCACGCCCCAGGCGGCCGTGATGGCGTCGCGTCCGCCGTTCGCGATCACCCACGCGCCCGGCCGGATGTTCATCACGGACACGCGGGACGAGCAGTACCGAGTGGCCTGAACGGGCCGGAGGAGGAGGAACGGCAGCCCATGACCCCCATCGATCTCAACGCCGATCTCGGCGAGGGCTTCGGCCGCTGGCGGCTGACCGACGACGAACGGCTGCTGTCCGTCGTGACCAGCGCCAACGTGGCCTGTGGTTTCCACGCCGGGGACGCGGCCACCATGCGGCGGGTGTGCGAGCTGGCGGCGGAGCGGGGCGTACGGATCGGCGCCCAGGTCTCCTACCGTGACCTGGCGGGGTTCGGGCGGCGGGCGATGGACGTGCCGTCCGACGAGCTGGCGGCCGAAGTGGCCTACCAGATCGGCGCCCTGGAGGTCTTCGCGCGCGCGGCGGGCTCACGGGTGGCGTACGTCAAGCCGCACGGCGCGCTCTACAACCGGGTCGTGCACGACGAGGAGCAGGCGGCGGCGGTCGTGGACGGTGTCCGGCTCGCGGGGGCCGGGCTGCCGGTGCTCGGCCTGCCGTCCTCGCGCTTCCTGAAGATCGCCGAGGGGGCCGGACTGCCCGTCGTCCCCGAGGCGTTCGCGGACCGCGCGTACACCGAGGAGGGCACCCTGGTGCCGCGTACCCAGGAGGGCGCGGTGATCACGGAGGCCGAGGCCGTCGTCGAGCGCTCACTGGGACTGGCACACTCCGGGACGGTCACCGCCCGTTCCGGGGAGCGCGTTCCGGTCCGGGCGCGTTCCCTGTGCCTGCACGGGGACACGCCGGGGGCGGTGGACCTGGCCCGCCGGGTGCGGGCGCGCCTGGAGTCCTCGGGCGTGCGCGTGGAGGCGTTCGCGTGAGCGGCACGGCCACCGGGCGTGGCAGCGCCCCGGTGCCGGCCGGCGACGGCGTGGACGGGGGCGGTGTGAAGGTCCTGCCCGTGGGCGAGCGGGCGCTGCTGGTGGAGGTCTCCTCGGGGGAGGCCGCCCAGGCGCTGCACGCCGAGTTGCTGCGGCGCCGCGCGGCGGGCTCGCTGTCCGTACGGGAGATCGTCCCGGCGGCCCGCACGGTGCTCCTGGACGGCCTCGACGACCCCGGCCGGCTCGCGGAACTGCTGCCCGGCTGGGAGATCCCCCCGCTGGACACGCGCGCGGAGACCACCGTCGAGATCCCCGTACGGTACGACGGACCCGACCTGGCGGATGTGGCGGCCCACTGGGGGGTGGCACCGGGCGAGGTGCCGGAGATCCACGCCGCGGCCGAGTTCCGGGTCGCCTTCTGCGGGTTCGCACCCGGCTTCGGCTATCTCACGGGACTGCCGGCGCGGTACGACGTGCCGCGCCGGGCGACCCCGCGCACGGCGGTGCCCGCGGGCTCCGTGGCGCTGGCGGGCCCGTACACCGGTGTGTACCCGCGCAGTTCTCCGGGCGGCTGGCAGCTGATCGGGACGACGGAGGCGATGCTGTGGGACCACGCGCGCGTGCCGGCCGCGCTGCTGGCACCCGGCGCGCGGGTGCGCTTCGTGCCGGAGAGGTGTTCATGAGCGACCGGGCCCTGTCGGTGGTGCGGGCCGGTGCCCTGACCACCGTCCAGGACCAGGGACGGCCCGGCCACGCCCATCTCGGCGTACCGCGCTCCGGGGCGCTCGATGCGCCCGCGGCGGCGCTGGCCAACCGGCTCGTCGCCAACCCCGCCGGGGCGGCCGTGCTGGAGACGACGGTCGACGGCTGTTCCCTGCGCCCCCGTTCGACGGTCACCGTGGCCGTGACGGGAGCGCCCTGTCCGGTGCGGGTGGACGGCCGTCCGGCCGCCTGGGGGGCTCCGGTCCGGGTGCCCGCGGGGGCCCTCCTGGACATCGGTTCCGCGCGCGCGGGGCTACGGAGCTACGTGGCCGTGTCCGGCGGGGTGGCGGTCGATCCGGTGCTCGGCAGCCGCTCGACCGACCTTCTCTCGGGGCTCGGCCCGCCACCGCTGACGGACGGCGCGGTGCTCCCCCTGGGGAGTCCCGGCGCCCTCCACGCGCGCGTGGACGTCGTGCCGCACCGCGCCCCGCCCGCCGAGCTGGTCCTGCGCGTGACGCTCGGCCCGCGCGACGACTGGTTCACCGGACCGGCCCTGCGGACGCTCACCACGCGCCTCTACCGGGTCTCGTCGGCGAGCAACCGCATCGGCCTGCGTACGGAAGGGCCGTCGCTGGAAAGGGCCGTCTCCGGCGAACTCCCCAGTGAGGGGCTGGTGCTGGGTGCCGTCCAGGTGCCGCCCGACGGCCGCCCGGTCGTCTTCCTCGCCGACCACCCGACCACCGGGGGGTACCCGGTGATCGCGGTCGTCCGTCCCGCCGACCTCCCGGCGGCCGCCCAGGCGGTCCCGGGAACCCCGGTGCGGTTCCTGGCGGTCCGCCGCCGCTGAGGCCGCCCGGGCCCCGCGCCCGCGGGAGGGGCGGGCACCGGTCCCTACGACCGGTGCCCGGGCCCCGCCCGGCGGAACGCCCGGAACCCGCACGCCCGGAACCCGCACGCCCAGAACCCGCACACCCGGCACCCGTACACCCGTCACCCGCGCGCCCGTCAGGCCACGTCCGGCCGTTCGGCCACCGACAGGGCCGCCAGGGCGGACGCGACGGCGTGCGACGCGCTGAGGTCGAGGCGGGCGCTGGTGCCCCGCGCGCGGTGGCGCACCTCGGACGCGGCGAGGGTGAGCAACTGCGGCAGCAGGTCCGTGCAGCGCCTGGCCACCCAGCCCGTTCCCGCCGTGGCCAGCCACAGCAGGCTCGCGGTGCGGGTCGGCGGAGGGAACTCCGCCTCGGCGGACGGGACGCGCCCGTCGGCGACGCCCTCCTCGGCGAGCAGCTCGTGGAAGCGCAGGGCCAGTTGACGGTGCCCCAGCTCCCCCGGGTGCAGCCGGTCGGCGCTCCACACCGCGCGGTCCTCGATCCAGTCCTCCTCGGCCGCGTGCAGATGCATCGCCCCGTGCCGCTTCGAGAGCGCGTGCACCACCGCGTTGACCGCGTGCTGACGCCGGGCCAGCGGGCGGGCTAGCGCTCCCGGCAGCCCGAGCATCGAGCCGGGGTCCGGGAGACAGGCCGTCAGGACGACGGTGTCCCGCGCGCGGAACGCCGCGTACACGGTGTCGAGCCGCTCGGCCACCGAGCGGATGTCGAAGGTGTACCGCAGGGTGTCGTTGACGCCGATCACGACGGAGACGATGTCGGGCTCCAGGGCGAGCGCCGCCGGTGTCTGCCGTTCGAGGACGTCCCGTGTCTGCGCCCCGCTGACCGCGAGGTTGGTGAACCGCACGGGCGCGTCCGCGGGGGCGAGCCCCGGGGCGAGCAGTTCGGCCCATCCGCGCCACCGGTCCCCCACGGGGTCGCCCACGCCTTCCGTGAGGGAGTCCCCGAGGGCGACGAACCGCACCGGTCTCATGCCACGCCCTCCTGGAGACGCGGGCGGTTCAGGGCCACGGCGTCGTGCGCGGCGAGGAAGCCCGTCACGGCGGCGTCCCAGCCGAA
Source organism: Streptomyces sp. NPDC001914 (assembly GCF_042891215.1). Lineage (NCBI taxonomy): Bacteria > Bacillati > Actinomycetota > Actinomycetes > Kitasatosporales > Streptomycetaceae > Streptomyces > Streptomyces sp. NPDC001914. The sequence continues at coordinate 479,388 of NZ_JBIASW010000007.1, read as the reverse complement.
GCACTCGGCACGCGCGCGTGCGGCCTGCCTGCGTTCGTTCTCGGCGCGGCCGAGCAGCAGCCCCACCGCGTCCGCGAACGAGTCCCCGCTGTCGGCGGCGGTCGCTCCGGCGGAGCCGACGATCTCCGGCAGCGCGGAGTGCGCGCTGGCGACGACCGGGGTGCCGCAGGCCATGGCCTCCAGGGCGGCGAGCCCGAAGGTCTCCGCCGGCCCGGGTGCCAGGCACACGTCCGCCGAGGCCTGGAGGGAACCGAGCAGGGCGCGGTCGGCGACGTGCCCGAGGAAGGTGACGGGCAGCCCGCGCTCGCGGGCGCGCTGCTCGAGACGGGCCCTGAGCGGCCCGTCCCCGGCGACGACGAGCACCGCCCGCTCACCGCGCCGCAGCAGCGCCTCCAGCGCGTCGAGCGCCGTGCCGGGGCGCTTCTCGACGGACAGGCGGGAGCACATGACGAGCAGGACCTGGTCCGGGCGGGCGTGGCGGGCGCGCAGGGCCGGGTCGCGCAGGGCGGGGTGCCGGTCCACCAGGTCGACGCCGAGGGGGGCGCGTACGACGTTGCGGGCGCCGATCCGTACGAACTCGCGCTCGGCGAACTCGGTGGTGCACACCACGCGCGCGTAGGAGTGCGCGGTGCGGACGTTGAGGGCGTCGGCGGTCCGCCGGGCCAGCGTCTCGGACAGTCCCCAGGTGCGCAGGACGCCGTCGGCGGTCTCGTGGGAGACCATCACGGCGGGCACCCGGGCCCGCCGTGCCCAGACCCCGGTCCAGCGCAGGGTGGTGCGGTCCGAGACCTCCAGGCGGTCGGGGGCGAGCGACTCCAGGAGCCGGGCGAGGCGCCGCCTGTCGGTGAGGACGCGGTAGCCGCCGGTGCCGGGCAGCAGCGGGCCGGGCAGGGTGATCACCCGCCCCTGCCCGGTGTCGCGGTCGCTCGCGCGCTCGCCGGGGACGACGAGGACCGGTTCGTGGCCGGCCTGCCGGTAACCGGCTCCCAGCTCCCGCAGGGCGGTGCGCAGTCCTCCGGAGGAGGGGGCGACGAAGTTGGCGAGCCGTACGATCCGCAGACTCATGCCGCCACCAGCTTCCGCGCGGAGAGCACGTCCTCGTAGTGGCCGATGAGCTGGTCGCCGACGGCGGCCCAGGTGCGGCCTCCGACCGTGGCGTGTCCGGCGGCGCCGTAGGCCGCGCGCAGCCCGGGATCGGCGGCCAGGGTGCGCACCGCCTCCCGTACGGCGTCGGCGTCGCGCGGCGGGACCAGCAGCCCGGTGCGCCCGTGGTCGACCAGGTCGAGGGGGCCTCCCGCGGCGGGCGCGACGACGGGGACTCCGCTGGCCATGGCCTCCTGCACGGTCTGGCAGAAGGTCTCGAAGGGGCCGGTGTGCGCGAAGACGTCCAGCGAGGCGAAGATCCGGGCGAGTTCGTGGCCGGTGCGCCGGCCGAGGAAGACCGCGCCGGGGAGCGCGCCGCGCAGGGTGGTCTCGCTCGGTCCGTCGCCCACCACGACGACGCGGACGCCGTCGAGTCCGCAGACGCCGGAGAGCAATTCGATGTGCTTCTCGGGGGCGAGCCGGCCGACGTAGCCGACGATCACCTCGCCGTTCGGCGCGAGTTCGCGGCGCAGTGCCTCGTCACGTCGGCCGGGGCGGAACCGGGCCGTGTCGACGCCGCGCGCCCACAGCCGCACCCGGGGCACACCGTGCGCCTCCAGGTCGTACAGGGCCGCGCTGGAGGGGGCGAGGGTCCGGTCGGCCGCGGCGTGCACCGAGCGGATGCGCCGCCACGCGGTGGCCTCACCCGCGCTGATGTACGTGCGGGCGTAGCCGGCGAGGTCGGTCTGGTAGACGGCCACGGCGGGGATGCCGAGCCGGGAGGCGGCCGCCATGCCGCGGACGCCGAGGATGAAGGGGCTGGCCAGGTGGACGATGTCGGCGCGGTGCTCGGTGATGGCCGCGGCGACGCGCCGGCTCGGGAGGGCGACGCGGACCTGGGGGTAGCCCGGGAGCGGGATGGAGGGGACACGGACGACCGGGCACGGCGCGAGGGCGTCGGGCCCGTTCCCGGTGGGGGCGCCTCCCTGGTCGGGGGAGGCCGAGAACTTGGGGGAGACAGCGGGAGCGACGACGAGGGGAGCGTGACCGCGATCGACGAGGTGCCGGGCGGTCTGGAGCGCGCAGTGGGCCACGCCGTTCACATCGGGGGGAAAGGATTCGGTCACGATGACGACACGCATACGGGTGTTCTCGCCCCGCTGGACGTGGCCGCGTCAACGTCGATCTATGCGAACGATGAACGTCCCGTGAGCGTTGCGCTCCGCCCCCGGGCAGGTCAGCCCCCGTCCACGCGCTCCTGACTCCCGGGTCACCGAACGTTCATACGGCCGGCATGTCGGGCCCGATCCGGCTCCGTACGGCTGTCTGGACCTCGGCCTCCTCGGCCGGATCCGCCGCCAGCCGGCGGAGCTGGTCGACCACGCGCGCGTCGCCGGTCTCGGCGTGCCGTGCGGCGGTCTCCCGGGTGGTCTCCTCGCAGTCCCAGAGGCACTCGACGGCGAAGCCGGCGGGGAAGGAGGGATCCGTGACGGCGAGGGCACGGGCGGCGCGCTGCCGCAGATGCGACGACGCGGTCTCCCGGTAGATGTGCCGCAGCACGGGGGCGGCACAGGCGATGCCGAGCCGTCCGGCGCCGTCCACGAGGGTCCACAGGGTCGGTGCGTCGGGGCCCTCGCCCCGTACCGCCTCGCGCAGCGCGCCCAGGACGAGATCGCGGTCCTGTGCGCCGCCCCGGCAGGCGAGCACGCGGCCCGCGGCGGCTCCCAGGGCGTCGGGCCGGTGGGCCCAGCCGCGCGCCCGGTCGACGGCGGCGACGCTGCGCATCCGTTCGAAGGCGTCGACGGCGGCGTCGACGACGGGCGTCGAACCGTCCGCGACGGCCGCCTCGATCAGGTCGAGGGCTTCGGGGTCGTTGCCGTCGGCGAGATAGCGCAGGGCCGTGCAGCGAGCGCCCTCCGAGCCGTGACGCGCGGCGCCGACGATCTCGGGACGGTCCTCGGGTCCGGCGACGGCGGTCAGGCAGCGGGCGGCGGGGACGTGCAGCGCGGCTCCGCGTTCGACGCCCTGCTGGGCCCACGCGAAGACGGCTTCGACGCTCCACCCGGGGCGGGGCCCGGTGGGTCGCATCTGGCGCTGCCAGCGGTCGAAGGACCCGGCCTCCTGGGCGGCGCGTACGCGGGTGGCGATGGACGTGCGGGAGTCGTCGGCCCACAGCCGCCAGGGCCGTGGCTCGAAGGAGTCGCGCACGACGGCGGCAAGGGCGGCCTCGCCCTCCGGATCGGCCGGGAACCGGGCCAGCACGGGGGCGGCGAGGGCGCGCAGGCCCGCGTCGTCGTCGCGCAGGGCCAGTTCGTCCAGGGCCCAGGCCCAGTTGGAGCCGACCGCGGCGTACCTGCGCAGCAGGGCGAGCGCGTCGCGCCTGCCGTAGGAGGCGAGGTGGCCGAGGACGGCGAGGGCGAGCCCCGTGCGTGACTCGCAGTCGTCCAGGACGTCCTCGGCGTCGAAGAGGTGCCGCTCGATCTCGTCGAGCTCACCGTTCAGGTCGAGGTAGAGACGGGCGTAGTACAGGGAGCGGTTCTCCACCTGCCAGTCGTGGCGGGGGTCCCTGAGAACGCAGTGGTTGAGTGCCGCGAGCGCTTCGGCCCGCGGAGCGGTGAGTGCGTGCAGCGTGCCGTCGCCGCGGCCCCTCTGGAGCAGGCCGAGCAGGGTTCCGCTGGGCGCTATGACCGGATCGAACATGGGAAACAGCCTCACATCAAGCGTCGACGCAACCGGGATCCTGCATTACCTGGCCGCGTGACAACACGTCGGGGCGCCCGCCGTCTCTTGCTTGCTGTAGACCATCTTCCTCTGCCTCTCGTAGGTGGCCCATGCGGGCCGAGTCACGGCCCGCGCGGTGCGGCAACTCCTGCCCAGCCGTCGCGTCCGTGAATCACGTCGTCATGATGACTCGGCACTTCTTCCTGCCGCGACCGTATTTCCGGCGGCCCCGTTCCGCCTCCCTTTTTTCCTGCGTTTCGCCTGGTCAGGGCGTTCGATTCATGGCGTGCCGAACAATTCGAGCACGTCCGTCCTGGCGAACATGCGCGCCGTGTCGACGGCCGAGGGGGTACCCGCGGCCGGATCGGCTCCGGCGGTCAGGAGGACCCGGATGACGGCCTCCTCACCCTTGAACACGGCTCCGGCGAGCGGGGTCTGGCCCCGGTCGTTCACCCGGTCGGCCTCGGCGCCGCGCTCCAGGAGGGCGCGGACCGCGTCGGCGTGACCGTGGTAGGCGGCGAGCATCACGAGCGAGTCGCCGCGGTCGTTCGTGAGGTCGGCCGGTACACCCGCGTCGACGTACGCCACGAGCGTCTCCGTCTCGCCGCGTCGCGCAAGATCGAAGATCTTGGTCGCGAGCTCCACGACCTCGGGGTCGGGGGCTTCGCTCATCGGCCGGACCGCCTCTCACTGCAACCGTTCGGGTGAATCGACAGGGTACTGGCTCCGGCGGCACATGACAGGCAACCTGTGCGGCAAAGATCACAAAGTACGCATCGGGCGCAACGGACCAGCTCAGGCGGCGCAAACCGGCTCCGTCGCGCGGGTGAAATCAGCCAGTTTTCACCCTGTTGCACCTTTTATCGTATGGATACATGCTGTGATCCTGGGACAACTCATGGTGACCGTCCCCACGATCCAGGAGAGCTCAAATGATTCTGTCCATGTCAGGCGTCGTCCTTCTCGGCATCATCGTCTTCCTCTTCTTCAAGAAGGACGGGCTGAAGGCGTCGCACGCCCTGGTGGCCGCACTCTTCGGCTTCTACCTCGCCAGCACGGCCATCGCACCGAGCATCAAGGCCGGCGGGGAGAGCCTGGCGGGCCTCCTCGGCGGAATCAAGTTCTGACGACGTCCCCCCACCTCGTACGCACCTTCAGGAGACAGCAGTGGCTCGGCGCCCTCTCCCCCGCATCCTCAGCAACGGCACCGCACAGATCGCCAAGAGCCGGGAGCTGGCCAGGACGGCAGCCGACAGCGCCACCGATGTCCTCCATCCACTGATCACGGTCACCCGTGGACTGCGCCGGCTGGCAGCCGCCGGACGGCGCAAGTGGGCCGCCACACCCAAGGACCGGCGCGGGCCGCTGCTGTTCCTGGTGGCCTCGGTCGTCCTGATCGTGGCCCTGGTGCCGTACGGACCGCTGCTCGCCGTCATCACCCTGATGGCGGCGGCGGCCTGGACCGGTCGCGAGCGCACCCCACCGCCCGCGACCGGCCCGGACGAGGCCCAGACCGAACGCCTCCAGTCCCTGTACGAGGCGCTCGTCCCGTACTTCTCCGCGGCCGACGACCCCGCTCCCCTCTACTCCCACGGAGGCGACTGGGAGAAGGCCTTCACCTCGTACGACTTCGACGACGACGGACGGATCTCCCGGCTGCTCGTCCACTACCCCGCGTACTTCACCGACGGCGAGGCGGACGCGCGCGCCCGCATCGAGCAGCTCCTCTACGCCAAGTCGGGCCGCGGCCGCGAATACCACTTCGAGTGGGACGAGGAGGGCAACGAACTCACCGTCACGGTCCTCGCGCCCCTGCCCACCGACATCGCCGCCCAGCGCTTCGTCACCGCGCCCGGCGAGACGGTCCTCGGATTCACCGATCCGGCCGACGTCCAGCGCACGCTCCCGCTCACCCACGGCGAGGAGCGGCGGGACGTTCCGCCGGTCGTCTGGCGCACCGGCGCCCGCTCCACCGAGCCGCATCTGCTGATCACGGGCGAACCGGGCGCCGGCACGACCACCCTCCTGCGCTCCATCGCCCTGCAGGCCCTCCAGTACGGCGACGTCGTCGTCGTCGACGGCGGGGGAACCGGCGAGTACGCGTGTCTGACCGGGCGCGAGGGCGTCCTGGCCGTCGAGTGCTCGACGGGCGGGGCGCTCGCCAGCCTCGAATGGGCGGCGCACGAGACCGAGCGGCGGCTGATCGCCGCGAACCGCGCCCGCCAGGCGGGGCATCCCGCCCCCGACGACATCAGGAACCCGCTGTGGATCCTGATGGACCGGCCGAGCGCGCTCGGCCACCTGGCCGCGGCCGACGGACGCGAGGACCCGCAGTCGCTGCTCCAGACGCCGCTGCGGCACGGCCGCGCGGCGGGCGTCACGGTCGTGATCGCCGAGCACTTCGAGAACCTCGACTTCATCGGTGACGCGGTACGGCAGCACACCCGCGCGCGCGTGGTGCTCGGCACCGCCTCGGCCGCCGAGCTGGAATCGGTCCTGGGCACGCCCCCGCACACGACCCCGACCCGGGACGTCCCGCCCGGCCGCGGCTACGCCCGCCTCGGCACCGGGCCTGTCCTGCGCCTCCAGGTCCCCGCCACACCCGACCCCTACGACGACGCCACGAGCGAGGCGCAGCGGCGGGCGGTGCTCGACCTCCTGCCGGAACGGACGACCCCGGCGGACGCGGCGGAGCAACTGCCCTCCGGGATCGCGGGCGTCGCGGTGGCAGAGGGCTAGCCACGCCCCGAGCCCCCAGGCCCCCACAGGACGGGCCGGAAACCCAAACGGGTCTCCGGCCCGTCCGGCGTCCGGCGACGAACCCGGGGGCCGTACGACGTAGGGCGATACCCGCACGGAACCACCCGACCGGCGCGACACGACGAACACGCGACGCCGACGACGTATGGACGTCATGCAAAAACCGCCGAGGCCCCGCCTGGCGCGACCCGGGACCAAGCGGGGCGGCCCGGCATGTCCGACCCGGGCCCGGGACCCCGTCGGCGTCATGCCACGTACGCCCGGGCCCGTCGGCGTCACGCCACGAACGTGCGGGGGCCGTCCTCTCCTCCGGTCGCGCCGGTCTCCACCAGGCGGGCGGCCGCGGCCAGCCGTGCCGCCGCCTCGTCCGCGACCGCGCCGCCCACGGTGAACGGCAGCCGCACGTACCCCTCGAAGGCGCCGTCCACCCCGAACCGGGGCCCCGAGGGCACCCGCACGCCGACGCGCTCGCCGACCTCGGCGAGCCGCGAGCCGGACAGCCCGCCCGTACGCACCCACAGGGTGAGACCACCGCGCGGCACGGAGAACTCCCACCCGGGCAGCTCCCTGCGGACCGCCGCGACGAGGGCGTCGCGGTTCTCGCGGCCCTGCCCGCGCCGGATGTCGACGGCCTCCTCCCAGCCGCCCGTGCTGAGCAGCCAGTTGACGGCGAGCTGTTCCAGCACGGGCGTGCCCAGGTCGGCGTAGGCGCGCGCGGCCACCAGGCTGCGGATGACGTCGGGCGCGGCCCGGACCCACCCGATCCGCATGCCGGCCCAGAAGGCCTTGCTCGCCGAACCCACGGTGATCACCGTCGAGCCGGACGGGTCGAACCCGCACACGGGGCGCGGCATCTCCAGCCCCTCGTCCAGATACAGCTCGCTCATCGTCTCGTCGACGACGAGCACGGTGCCGGCCGAGCGCGCCGCCTCCACGAGCCCGCGCCGCTGATCGTCGTCGGCGAGCGCGCCGGTGGGGTTGTGGAAGTCGGCGACGACGTACGCGAGCCGGGGCGCGGCGTCGCGCAGGACCTGGCGCCAGCGGTCCATGTCCCAGCCGGCCAGCCCCTCGGCCATCGCGACGGGCACCAGCCGGGCACCGGCCTCCCGCATCAGCTGGAGGATGTTGGCGTAGGAGGGGGACTCGACGGCGATGCGTTCGCCGCGGCCCGCGAAGAGATGACAGATCGCGTCGATCGCGCCCATGGCCCCGGTGGTCACCATGATCTGCTCGGGCATGGTCGGGATGCCGCGCGCCGTGTACCGCTCGGCGATCATGGCCCGCAGCGCGGGAAGACCCGCGGGGTAGTCGCCGTGCGTGTGCGCGTACGGAGGCAGCTCCTCCAGCGCGCCCTGCACGGCGCGGGTCAGCCAGGGCTCGGGCGCGGGCAGCGCGGCGCAGCCGAGGTCGATCATCGAACCGAGTGCTTCGGGAGGCAGCGGTTCCAGGCCGCGCGCGGGCAGCGGATTCCCGGCGGGCACCGCGGTCCAGCTCCCGGCTCCGCGGCGCGACTCCAGGAAGCCCTCCGCGCGCAGCGCCTCGTAGGCCGCGGCGACGGTCGTCCGGCTGACGGACAGGGCCAGCGCCAGTTCCCGCTCGGCGGGCAGCCGCGCGGCGACCGGCACCCGCCCTTCGAGCACGAGCAGCCGCACGCCGTCGGCGAGGGCGCGATAGGCGGGCGGACGCCGGGTGCCCGGGCCGGCGGGCCGTTCCTGCTGGGAGTTGAGGAGCCGGGCGAGCTGCGCGGCCCCCACCGCCGAAGTCCACTGCGCCATGATTCCAGTCCACCTTCCCCGAATTGGCCATGGTTGCGACCACTTCTCAAGCCACAGAGTGTCATGCGCCAGGCCACTATCACCACTGAGGGGGGCATCCCTTGTCCACACGCGCCGAGTCCGCACCCGCCGGGACCGCCGAATCCGCACCCGCCGGGGTCGCCGGGCCCGGGCGGCTCCCCCGCCGTCTCGTCCAGCTCTACGCGGGACTCGCCCTGTACGGAGCGAGTTCGGCGCTCCTCGTGGAGGCGGGTCTGGGCCTCGAGCCGTGGAACGTGCTGCACGAGGGCCTGGCCGAGCTGACCGGCCTGACGATCGGCGTGGTGTCGATCATCGTGGGGGCCGCGGTGCTACTCCTGTGGATCCCGCTGCGCCAGCGTCCCGGCCTCGGCACCGTCTCCAACGTCTTCGTGGTCGGCCTGGCCATGGACGGCACCCTCGCACTGGTCCCGGACGTCCATTCCCTGGCCCTGCGGGTTCCGCTGCTGGTGGCGGGCGTCGTACTGAACGGCGTGGCCACGGGCCTGTACATCTCGGCCAGCTTCGGACCGGGGCCCCGCGACGGCCTGATGACGGGATTGCACCGGCGCACGGGCCGCTCGGTCCGTCTGGTGCGCACGGTCCTCGAGGTGGCCGTCGTCGCGACCGGCTTCGCGCTCGGCGGCACGGTCGGGGTCGGCACGGTGCTCTACGCCGTCGCCATCGGACCGCTGGCCCAGCTCTTCCTGAAGGTGTTCGCCGCCCGTCCGGCACCGGTCGTCAGCGCCGTTGTCGCCCCAGGTCAACCCGAGCGCGCCATACTGCCCGGGTGAGCACCCGCACTCTTCATCCCTACCTCGACCACCCGGGTCCGATTCCCTTCGCCCACCGCGGCGGATCTGCGGACGGCCTGGAGAACACCCTGACCCAGTTCCGGCGGGCAGTGAACGCCGGGTACCGCTACATCGAGACCGACGTGCACGCCACGGCGGACGGCAGGCTGGTCGCCTTCCACGACACGACCCTCGACCGGGTGACGGACGGTGCCGGCAAGATCGCGGACCTCCCCTGGGCCGACGTGAGCCAGGCACGCGTGGCGGGCAAGGAGCCGGTCCCCCTCTTCGAGGACCTGCTCGAGGAGTTTCCCGAGACGCGCTGGAACGTCGACGTCAAGGCCGAGCCGGCGCTCGCCCCGCTGCTCGACCTGATCGGCCGCACCGACGCCTGGGACCGCGTCTGCGTCGGTTCGTTCTCCGAGGCCCGCGTGACCCGTGCCCAGCATCTGGCGGGGCCGCGGCTGGCCACCTCGTTCGGCACCCGGGGGGTGCTCAACCTGCGGCTGCGCTCCTGGGGCGTGCCCGCCGCGGTCCGGCGCTCCGCGGTCGCGGCCCAGGTCCCCGAGACGCAGTCGGGCGTACCGGTGGTCGACCGCCGCTTCGTACGGGCCGCCCACGCCCGCGGGCTCCAGGTGCACGTGTGGACCGTGAACGAATCGGAACGCATGCACCGGCTCCTGGACCTGGGAGTCGATGGCATCATGACCGATCACATCGACACGCTGCGCAAGGTCCTGGAAGACCGGGGCACCTGGTTCTGAACCTCCTCGCGCGGTCCGTTCACGGGGAAGCGAGGGCACGGGTGAGCACCGACACCGTGCGGGCGGGGGCGGCCGAGGAGGCCGCGGAGCGCAGGCGGGAACAGCGCGGCTGGTACTTCTACGACTGGGCCTGCTCCGTCTACTCGACGAGCGTGCTCACCGTGTTCCTCGGCCCCTATCTGACGGCGGTGGCCAAGCACGCGGCGGACGCGGACGGGTTCGTCCACCCGCTGGGGATACCGGTACGCGCCGGCTCCTTCTTCGCGTACGCGGTCTCCGCCTCGGTGATCCTGTCGATCGTCGTGATGCCGATGGCGGGCGCCGCCGCCGACCGGACGGGCCGCAAGAAGCCGCTGCTCGCGGCGGCGGCCTATCTGGGCGCCGGGGCCACCACGGGCATGTTCTTCCTGGACGGCGACCGCTATCTGCTGGGCGGGCTGCTGCTGATCGTCGCGAACGCCTCGCTGGCCGTGTCGATGGTCCTGTACAACTCCTACCTTCCGCAGATCGCCCCGCCCGAGGAACGCGACGCGGTCTCGTCCCGGGGCTGGGCCTTCGGGTACGCGGCGGGCTCCGTGGTCCTGGTCGCGAACCTGGTCCTCTTCACGGCCCACGACAGCTTCGGCGTCTCCGAGTCGACGGCCGTGCGCATCTGTCTGGCCTCGGCGGGTGTCTGGTGGGGCGCCTTCACCCTCATCCCGCTGAAGCGGCTCCGCGACCGCCGGACCGCCGCCTCCGCCGGACCGGCCTCCGCGCACGGATGGCGGCAGCTCGCGGCCACGGTGCGCGACATGCGCCGCCAGCCCCTCACGCTCTCCTTCCTGCTCGCTTACCTCATCTACAACGACGGCATCCAGACGGTCATCTCGCAGGCCTCCGTCTACGGCTCCGAGGAGCTGGGCCTCAGCCAGTCGACCCTGATCACGGCCGTACTCCTGGTCCAGGTGCTCGCGGTCGGGGGCGCACTGGGCATGGGCCGGCTGGCCCGTACGTACGGAGCCAAACGCACCATCCTCGGCTCACTCGTCGCCTGGACGCTCACCCTCGCCGCCGGGTACTTCCTGCCCGCGGGCGCGCCCGTGTGGTTCTTCGTGCTCGCCGCCGGCATCGGACTGGTCCTGGGCGGCAGCCAGGCGCTGTCGCGCTCCCTGTTCTCGCACCTCGTGCCGAGCGGCAAGGAGGCCGAGTACTTCTCCGCGTACGAGATGAGCGACCGCGGGATGAGCTGGCTCGGCCCGCTGCTCTTCGGACTGACCTACCAGCTCACGGGAAGTTACCGGGACGCGATCGTCTCGCTCGTGGCCTTCTTCGTCATCGGCTTCGTGCTGCTGGCGCGGGTCCCGGTGCGTCGGGCGGTCCGGGACGCGGGCAATCCCGTACCCGAGATGATTTAGCGTCCGGCGCCAAAGAGCGGTAGTGTACGCGTTTGGCCTGCCTGGCGTACCGTTACTGCGCGTCAATGATACTGAAGCGTTGGGTGACATCTGATGCCAGATGTGACAAACCGGGCGACGGTGGGTACAACAAGGGGCGGCTACGACGGCGACGCATGACCCACAACGGGAATCTTTACCGCCGACCGGACGTTGACCGGATGACGACGACAGCGACACCTGTCCTGTGGGCGACAAGCCCGGGAGGCACGATTCATGAGTGAGCGAGCTCTTCGCGGCACACGTCTCGTAGTGACCAGCTATGAGACGGACCGCGGCATCGACCTGGCCCCGCGCCAGGCCGTGGAGTACGCATGCGAGAAGGGGCACCGGTTTGAGATGCCCTTCTCGGTGGAGGCCGAAATTCCGCCGGAGTGGGAGTGCAAGGTCTGCGGGGCCCAGGCACTTCTCGTCGACGGCGACGGCCCTGAGGAAAAGAAGGCGAAGCCCGCGCGCACGCACTGGGACATGCTGATGGAGCGGCGCACTCGCGAGGAGCTCGAAGAGGTCCTCGAGGAGCGTCTGGCCGTTCTTCGCTCCGGCGCGATGAACATCGCGGTGCATCCGCGGGACAGCCGAAAGTCCGCCTGACCCCTTCTGAGGGTCGAGCGGCAGACACCGCACGCCGAGACCGCGGGCACCGTACGTCAGGTACGGGGCCCGCGGTCTCGTGCGTTCCGGTGAATTCCAGCACTGGAGAGCCGGGAACCGTCGGCTCGGCCCACGGGGCCCGGCGTCCGGCGTCCGTCCCTCAGCAGGGACCTCGGCGTCGGGCCTTCGGCGTCCGGCCTTCCGTCGCCCGACGCGGCCCGGAGTCCGGCTTCGGCGCGTCACGGGCCCCGGGCCCGGAAGCCGGCCGCCCCGCTTGCGTAGGTCACGGACCCGGGACCCAAACCCGCTGTCCGGCCTCCATGGAGCACTGACCCGGGACCGGAAAGCCGGCCGCCCGGTGTCCGGGGACCGGCGTGCGGTCCTCGGGCACCGGGCGGTGCGGCGCAATGGCTAGCGGTTCAGCGGCGGGTAGGTGCCGCCGGGCTCGCGCGGGACGTCGTCCCTGATGACCTCGCCCTGGACCACCTTGCCGTCGGGGCGGTGGATACGGGCCTGCTGGAAGGCGTCCCCGACGGTGCCGGGAGCGGCGAGCCGCATCTTGCGCTCGAAGGTGCTCTGTGCGAACCGGCTGACGCCCTTCTGGACCGGCGGGACCAGCAGGAGCAGGCCGACGGCGTCGGAGATGAGGCCCGGGATCATCAGGAGCAGACCGCCGAGCATGGTCAGGCCGTTCCCCCGGCCGCTCTCACCCGTGGGCGCGACTCCGCCCTGCGCCTGTTGCAGCGTCTGGCTGAGATTGCGGAAGGCACGGCGGCCGGCCCGCTTGATGACCACGGAGCCGAGGACGAACCCGGCGACCAGCAGTAGGAACACCACGAAACCGCTCGTGGCACGCGCGACGAGCGTCAGCAGCCAGATCTCCAGCACCAGCCACACCGCGACGCCGAGCGGCAGGAAGGTGCGCAGCCGCGAGCGCTGCGGGCGGGTGGGGGTCGAAACGCCTGTCGTCATGCTCCCAGTGTGCCTGGGCGCGCCTCAGATCGGGATAAGCGAACGCTCAACCCCACCGGGGCCTGTCATCCGGGCCGGACCGCCCTGGCCACCAGGAACGGACTCCCGGCCCCGTCTGCGCACCGGCGGCCGCACCGTGGCCGACCGCCCAGGAAGCGCCCACCGGACGCCCGTGGTGCCAGGACGAGCCGGTGAGTGCGCTTCGCGTGGTGTCAGGAAGGGCCGGTGCATGCGCCTCGCGTGGCGCCAGGACGGGCCGGGTGCGTGCGCCTCCGGGTGTCGGGGCGGGGTCAGGGCTGCTTGCGGCGGGCGGTGATCCGTCCGACCCGCTCGCCCACACCCCAGGTGGTGACGCGCCACAGCGCCTCCACGAGGATGTCCCGGCTCATCTTGGAGTCGCCCAGCTCGCGCTCGACGAAGGTGATCGGGACCTCGACGACGTGGTAGCCGGCCTTCACCGCGCGGCGGGCCAGGTCGACCTGGAAGCAGTAGCCCTGGGAGGCGACCTCGCCGAGGCCGAGGCCTTCGAGGGTCTCGCGGCGGAAGGCGCGGTAGCCGCCGGTCACGTCCCGGATGGGCACGTCGAGCAGGACGCGGGAGTACAGGCTGCCGCCGCGCGAGATGAACTCGCGGGACTTGGGCCAGTTCACCACGCGGCCGCCCGGAACCCAGCGCGAGCCGAGGACGAGGTCGGCGCCCTTGAGCGCGGTCAGCAGGCGGGGAAGTTCCTCCGGCTGGTGCGAGCCGTCGGCGTCCATCTCGACGAGTACGCCGTAGCCGTGCTCCAGACCCCAGCGGAACCCCGCGAGGTAGGCGGCCCCGAGCCCTTCCTTGCCCTTGCGGTGGAGGACCTGGACCTGTCCGTCGTCGGCGGCCAGCTCGTCGGCCAGCTTGCCCGTGCCGTCGGGGCTGTTGTCGTCCGCCACCAGGACGTGCGCCTCGGGCACGGCGGAGCGCACCCGGCCGACGATCTTCTTGATGTTCTCCGCCTCGTTGTAGGTCGGAATGATCACCAAGGCCGTGCCGAGCGGGCCGAACCGCCTCCCCTGGGCTTCCGCCGCGAGGGTCCCGTCGCCGTCGTTCACTGCTGCCCCTTCGTATCCGTACGCAGGGCTCCACCATAGTGCGCCCAGCCTGCGCCACTGTGTCGCGGCGGCCCTACGGGGGTGTCGAATCACCAAGAGGTGGGTAAGAGCGGACGCGCCGGAGGCCGATCGCGTCCTTCGGATCGGGGCCCGGCGCCCTTCGGGCCGACCTGGGACCCGCTGGCTGCGGGTCGACCGAAAGCCGTTGTCTACTGAACGTCCGGGCCCCACCCGGGTCACACCTGCCGACTTGTCGGAACGTTCCCTCGCCTCGTGGCGCCGGTGCTGGGCCTGGCTCCCAGTGGCGGTACGCCGGTGCGGCGCACCACCCCTGACCCAGCGGCGCCGCGAGGCCGTGCGGAGTTCCCCCGTCGGCCGTCCGGTGGTGGACCCGGCAGAACCTACCCGCCCCCTGCCGCAGGCTGTCAACACTGGCTTGATCTGCGCCTTTTCCGACAAAGCCCTGGTCAGGGCCGAGGATGCGCAGGTCGAACGACGAGGTGCCGGGCCCCGGAAGCGCACCGGGCGTCCCGGGACATCACTCGTTGGGCCGTACGAATACCGTCCGTCCGCCGACCACGGTGCGCAGGCAGACGGGCAGGTCGCCGCCGGGGGTCAGATCAGGGAGGCCGGGAGTGCCGGAGCGGGGGTCGGTGGACCAGCGCGCGACCCGGTCGTCGGGGGCCTGGACCACGAGGTGGCCCGTGCGCCACACGGCGTAGTCCGCGGGCGCGCCCGGCACCAGGACCCCCGCGTCGTCCCGTCCGACGGCACGCCAGCCGCCCCGCGTGTGGGCCGTGAAGGCGGCCCGCACGGACACCCGGTGTTCGGGCGTGCGGTGGAAGGCCGCCGCACGCACGGTGCCCCAGGGGTCGAGCGGGGTCACGGGGCTGTCGGAACCGAAGGCCAGCGGCACACCTGCGCGCAGCAGGGCCGCGAACGGGTTGAGCGTCCGCGCCCGCTCGGCGCCGAGCCGCTGGGCGTACATGCCGTCCTCGCCGCCCCACAGCGCGTCGAACGCGGGCTGCACGGACGCAGTGAGGCCGAGTTCGGCGAAGCCCGCGACGGTGTCCGGAGTCAGCATCTCGGCGTGCTCGACGCGGTGCCGGGCGGCGCGTACACGGGCCAGGCCGACCTTCTCGGCGGCGGCGCGGACGCCGTCGACCACGGAGGTCACCGCGGCGTCCCCGATGGCGTGGAAGCCCGCCTGGAGGCCCGCCTCGGTGCAGGCGACCACGTGGGCCGCGACGGCGTCGGCGTCGAGGTGGACGAGGCCCGTGTGGTCCGCGTCGAGGTACGGCTCGTGCAGGCACGCGGTGTGCGAGCCGAGGGAGCCGTCGACGAAGAGGTCGCCGGCCGCGCCGACGGCGCCGAGGGCCCGCGCCTTCTCGACGTCGCGGTCGGCCCAGTAGCCGACGACCCGCGGTCCGGGCTCCTCGGCGGCGAGGCGCAGCAGTCCGGTGAAGTCGTCCTCGGAGGAGATCTCGGGGCCCGCGCACTCGTGCACGGAGCCGATGCCGAGCGAGGCGGCGTGGGCGAGCGCGGCACGCTGGGCCCCGGTGCGCTGCGCCGCGCCGATCGCGCCCAGGGCGGCGGCGCGAACGGCGTGGTGGGCGTCGCGGGTCAGGGGGCCGTCGGGCTCGTACCCGGCGAGCGCGGTGACACCGGGGACCAGGTCCAGGAGCGCGCTCGTGGCCACGGCGGAGTGCACGTCGATGCGGGAGAGGTAGAGCGGGCGTCCGCCGGTCGCGGCGTCGAGTTCGGTGCGGGCCGGCGGGCGGCCGCCGGGCCAGCGGGCCGCGTCCCAGCCGTGGCCGAGCAGGACCCGGTCGGCCGGACGGGCGGCGGCGAAGTCGCGTACGAGGGCGAGGGCCGCGTCCAGGGACGGCGCGTCGGACAGGTCGAGGCCGGTGAGGGCGAGTCCGGTGGCGGTGGTGTGCACGTGTGCGTCGGTGAACGCCGGGGTGACCAGGGCGCCTTCGAGGTCGACGACCTCGTCGACCCCGTCGGCGAAGGCGTCGGCGGCGCCTTCCGAGCCGACCCAGGCGACTTGTCCCCGTTCCACGACCATGGCGGTCGCGAAGGGGTCGGCGGGGCTGTGGACTTCTCCACCGCGCAGCAGCACGGTGTCCGACGGGGCGGTGCTCTCACTCATGGGGACAGTCTCGCGCCTGCCGGAGGCCGGCCGTCGCCCGGGTGGGGTCGACACGGCGGGCCGGCCGGACCCGGACCGCCCGTCCGGACCGGCGGGCGTGTTCGCGCGAGCGTGCCCCGGCGGCCGGCTCAGATGCGCGGCGGGCGGGATTCGTACGGCGTGGAAAGGCAGACCGTGGTGCGCGTCGAGACGCCGGCGAGCGCCCGCAGCCGCCCGAGCAGTTCCTCGAGTTCGTGCGGGGTCGAGACACGCACCTTGAGGATGTAGTTCTCGTCGCCCGCGACGCTGTGGCAGGCCTCGATCTCCGGGACGCCCGCGAGACGTTCGGCGATGTCGTCGGGGGCGCTGGGGTCGAACGGTTTCACCGAGATGAAGGCGGTCAGGGGCAGCCCGACGGCCTCCGGGTCCACGACCGCGGCATAACCCCGGATGACACCGCGCTGCTCGAGACGGCGCACCCGCTGATGCACGGCGGACGTGGACAGGCCCGTGGCCTTGCCCAGGTCGGTGTAACTCATCCGCCCGTCTGCGACGAGCAGCTGCACGATCTGTCGGTCCAGCTCCTCCATGGCGCAAGAACCTACAGGGCGACCGATCCCCCCGGGTACTCAGCGGCGCAGGTCATACCCGCTTTGTGATGTGGCGAGGCGCCGTTCGCGCGCCACGTGGCCGACTCGTCCGGCCGGGCGCCGGGCACCTGCGGGCGGCATGTGACGAAGGACACATGAATGCAACCGGGTCCGCCACGTTCGCGTGATTACCTCGGAGACGGGACGGGAAGTGCTTGCTGTGGTCGAGGTCGCAGCGCCTTGTCGGCCCACCCGAGGGGGAGAATCCCATGCAGAGTCTTAAGCGCCCTGGTCGTACCGCACCCAAGCGGCAGCAGGCCGTGCTCGAACCCGAGCCGGAGGGCGTCGAATCCGACGCCCTGGACGGTGACGAGTTCGACGCGTACGACACCTTCGAGATGTATCGGGTGATCTGCCCGGCCTGCGCGCAGCCCATCGCGCTGCTCGCGGACGAGGAGGTCCTGCCGGAGCACGCCCTGTGCGCCTCCCCGTGGAACCCGTTCGGGCTCACGGTCTGTTCGGGCACCGGCCGCGCGGCCGCCGAGGCCCGGTCCGCGGACGACAGCGCGGAACCCCAGCAGCAGGACACCGCCCTCCTGTTGACGCTCCCTCAGGGCCTGAACTGGCGTACGCAGCCGTTCTCCCACGTGGGCGGACCGGGCTCGGTCCCGATGCGGGTCTCCGCGCTGCGGCGCGCGGCCTGACCGCTCGGCGCGTTCAGCGGGCGTCGTCCCGTTCGTCCCAGTAGCTGCCCTGCACCATGGCCCGCAGGCTGCCGTGGTGCAGGATCAGTGTGTCCGGGTCCGGCGGGACGCCCACCTCGCCGAAGTGCACCTGCCGGTAGGCGATGCGCACCATGACGATCGCGTGCCGCAGGGCGGCATAGAGCGTGTAGAACTCCATGTCGCGGGGCGTGTGGCCGGTGAGGCGGGCGTAGCGGTCCTCGACGCGGTCGCGGCGCAGGAAGTCCGGCAGCCCGGCCTGCCCGAACCCCGTGGTCAGGTCCTGGAAGAAGCGGTGCAGGTAGACGGTCCAGCCCAGGTCGACCTCGCGCGGGGCCGGTGCCGCCATCTCCCAGTCGAGTACGGCGACGGGGTCGAAGCCGTCGTAGACGACGTTCCCGATGCGCGCGTCGCCCCAGTTGAGCACCGCCTCGCCCTCGTCGCGCGGCCACAGCTCCTCCAGCCGGCCGAAAGCGCTCTCGATGAGCGGGGACCGGGACAGTCCCCCGGTCACCCACGCGTAGTAGGCGTGCTGGGCCGCGACATGGCGGCGCAGCGGGCTGCCGTCGCCGGGCAGCGCGAGGAAGTCCGCCTCCTTCAGGGGGACTTGATCGTGGAGCCGGGCGAGAAGCGCGATCGAGGCGGCCTCCAGGTGCTCGCGCTCGGAGTCGGTCGCCGCGTGCAGCCAATTGCCCTCGTACGTATAGGGCATGACGTCGGGCGGCACGCGCCCGGTGACCCGTTCCATCACGAAGAACGGCGCCCCGAGCGGTCCGGGGTCCTCCTCCAGCCACCGCACGCGCGGCACCGGCAGATCGCTGCGCTCGCGGACCAGACGCATCGTGCGGTACTGGCGGACCATGTCGTAGACGGGGAAGACGGTGTACGCCCCCGGGTCCGCCGCGAGTCTCAACGCACAGGCGCGCAGCGGTGGTTCGGGGTGTTCGATGTCGAAGAGCAGGGTCTCGCTGGACAGGCCGTTGGACTCGGGGACGCTCACGTCCACCGCCCGGGCGCCCGGCAGCCGCTTGTCCAGCCAGGCGGTCAGCCTGCGCGCGAGGTCCTCGGGGTCGCGGGTGGTCGTCCGCGGTCGGGGTGCCGTGGCCATCTCGCACTCCTCTCAGGGCGCGACCGAGTCGAACCCGGTGAAGCCGCTCGGATCGTGGCGGCCGAACGAGCCGTGCTCGAAGATTCCGTACCCGACCTGCCCGTCGAGGGTGAAGCGGGCCGCGTGGTCGGTCACCCCGTAGCGGGCGAGGAGATGCGCGGCCGGGTCGGAGAGGTCGTAGACGCGGTGGTCGGTCCAGCCGCGGCCGCGCCAGGTGCCGTGCTGCCAGTCGTCGGCGGGCGGGTATCCCGCGCCGACCGCGAGGGGTGACGAGGCCAGCACCTCCACCCCCAGCTCCAGCGGCTTGCGGTCCACGGAGCGGGTCAGGTGGATGACGGCCGAGGTGGGGTGCCGGGTACCGGAGCGGTAGGCGATGTCGGCCTGGGGCCAACCGAGTTGGAGATCGCGCTCGCCGTCGCGCACGAGGGTCGCGTCGCCCAGCGTGCGGTATCCGTCGGCGTCCTCCTGGACCACGACCATGAGGAAGCGGTCCGCGAAGCGCACCGGGCACCAGATCCAGTGGAATCCCTCCGTCGGATGCTCGGCCGCGAGCCGGCCGCCCTCCTCGCCCGGCAGGGGGCGCACCCCCCAACTGCGGTCGCGGGTGCCGGTCCACTCCCCCGGGCCGACGGGTATCTCGTCGCCCCCGACACGGATGACGCCCTCGACTCCCCCTGCCTGTACGAAGCGGCGGCCCTCCAGGGTGAGCCGGCCGCCGCGCCGCTGGACGTGGTGCGGCTCCCAGAGGGCCGGGAAGTCGGCGGTCCAGGTGATGTCGTACGCCAGGGCACTGTCCTCGGAGCGCAGCCGCAGCCTGCGCAGCGGCTCCTCGACGGTGATCCGCAAAGGTCCGACGGCCAGGTTCATGCGGTCGTCGCCGAGCGCGTCGGACGCCCGGACGGCGTGCAGCGCGTCGCCGAGGCGCAGCGTGGCGTAGGCGTCGATCACCCCGAGGTTCGGATAGACGCCGAGGCCGAGGATCAGCAGGGCCCGTCCGCGGTGGTCGAGGACGTGGAAGATGCAGCGGTCGTAGGCGTTGCGGTCGCCGCTCGCCACGTGCTTCATGGACAGCGGGACCTGGTGCACGGGGTACTCGTCGAGGGCGACGGGACGGTCGTCGTTCACGGCAGGCCTCCTGGGATCTGTCCGGTCGATCACGGCGGAGACGCGGGACGGGGCAGGCGAGGTCACCCGGAGGGGCACGGGCCCCCGGCGGCGGAATTGACGGTACGTCAGATAGCGGTCGGGGACCAGATGTCGTGCTCCTGCGCGGAGCCCGCGAGGGTCCCGTCCTGAACACACGCCCGATTCCGCGGGCGGGTGACCTGTCCGCCCGCCCGCACGTTGCCCCGGTATGAGCCCCACACCTTCCGCGACCGGGCACCGGCGCCGGATCCTCGTCCCGGCTCCGGCGGAATCGGTTCACTGGGTACCGCCACCGCCGCCGGCCCCGCCGGCTCAGGACCCGCCCATCTACCGCGCCCTGATGCGCGCCTGGGCGGATCGCGGCCGCACGCTGCCGGGGCGTCACGACCCCGAGTGGGTGCGCCTCGCGGCGCCGTCGGTGCTGTACGGCTACGGGCAGTTCGGCGCGCTCACCGAGCCGCGGGCGGACGAACGCTTCGCCCCGGGCCGGGACCCGCACGGCGACGGCCGCTTCGGGGTGTCCCGGGATCCGCGGAACGAGTTCGGCATGGGCGCGGACCCGCGCGGGTGACCTCAGCTCGTCCCGGGTCCGAGCAGGTGCCGCGCGACGACCATGCGCTGGATCTGGTTGGTGCCCTCGACGATCTGCAGCGCCTTCGCCTCGCGCAGATACCGCTCGACCGGGAAGTCGGCGGTGTACCCGTACCCGCCGAGGACCTGGACGGCGTCCGTGGTGACCTTCATCGCCCCGTCCGTGCACAGCAGTTTCGCCATGGCGGCCTGGCGTGAGAAGGGCCGGCCGGCGTCGCGCAGCCGGGCGGCGGCCAGGCAGAGCGCGCGTCCGGCCTCGACCCGGGTGGCCATGTCCGCGAGCAGGAAGCGGAGCCCCTGGAAGTCGGCGATCGGCCGCCCGAACTGGCGTCGGCTTCCGGCGTACGCGACGGCCTGGTCGAGCGCAGCCTGGGCCAGGCCCGTCGCGCAGGCCGCGATGCCGAGCCGCCCGGAGTCCAGCGCCGACAGGGCGATCGCGAAACCCTGGCCCTCGTCGCCGAGGCGGCGGGAGTCGGGGACCCGCACCGCGTCGAAGTGGACCTGGGCGGTCGGCGAGCCCTTCATGCCCATCTTCCGCTCGGGCGGGGAGGCGCTCAGCCCCTCGGCGTCGCCGGGCACGAGGAAGGCGGTGATGCCGCGGGAGCCCTCGCCGCCGGTTCGCGCGAACACCGTGTAGAAGTCGGCCACCCCGCCGTGCGTGGTCCACGCCTTGGTGCCGGTGACGATCCAGTCGTCCCCCCGGCGCACCGCCTTCGTCCGCAGCGCGGCGGCGTCGGAACCCGAGGACGGCTCGGAGAGGCAGTAGGCGCCGAGCAGGCCGCCCCCGAGCATCGCGGGCAGATGACCGGCCCGCTGCTCGTCACTGCCGTGGTGCGCCAGGGCGTGGCAGGCCAGCGTGTGGACGCTGACGCCGAGGCCCACGGTGAGGCGGGCCATGGCGAGTTCTTCGAGGACCTGGAGATAGACCTCGTACGGCTGACCGCCGCCCCCGTCGGCGACGTCGTACGGCAGGCCGAGCAGCCCGGACTCCGAGAGCAGCCGGAAGAGCTCACGCGGGAAGCGTCCGGCGTCCTCCTCCTCGGCCGCGTCCGGGGCGATCTCGCGGCGCGCCATGTCACGGACGAGCGCGATGAGGTCCCGGGCCTCGTCCGTGGGCAGGTCGCGTTCCACCGGCTGCGGGGCGCGTTCGGGCACGGCGACGCTCCTGACGGGGTCGGGCACGGCGGCGGACGCGCGCCCGGGGGGCCGCGCCGCCGGGACTCACCTGGCCCCGCCGATGCTCCCGGCCCCGGCCGCGGAACCCGGCGAACGGCGGCCGTGGCGCCGGGAGTACGCCCGAACGGAGGAACGCCGCGTCAGGAACACCGCGCCGAATCCTGCCGCCCACACCGCGCCGGGCAACGCCCGGCACACCGCACCGAGCCACGCCCGGCACACGTGACGACCCCTGACCGGCACACCGTGTCGAACCTTGCCCCTGACGCCGTATCGGACACGGCACGGCGGACACGGCACGTCGGACACATCACCCCCGGACGACGACCGGGCTGCCGAGGGGGCACGGAATTGGTCCGAACCATTGACAGAGTGGTCTAGTCCTCATACCGTTCAGTCAGTTGTCCCGCCGGGCGTCGGGCGGGGCCGCGTAAGCGGGGTCGAGTTCCTCGACGGCACGCATCGCACCCCCCAGCATCTTCACCAGCAGTTCGCGCATGGTCTCGCGCGGCAGCACCGGGTGGCCGATCCAGTCGAGGGTGGCCCCCTCCACGCTGTGCAGCCAGCCGAGCAGGGCGATGCGGGGCAGCGGACCCACGCTTCTGCGGCCGTACGCCCCCTCGGCGATCGTCGCGACGATCGCCTCCCGCACACCGTCGCGTATCGCCTGCACTTCGGCGTCGAAGCCCACGCCGCCCGCGATGATCGTGCGGTAGGCGGCCTGGTTGTGCTCGGCGTAGCGGAGGTAGCCGTCGATCGTGCGCTGGACCCGCTCCACCGGGGGAAGCTCCAGACCGTCGGCGGCCCGGGAGACCAGTTCCGCGACCGAGTCCTCGACGATGGCGAGGTAATAGCCGCGCTTGGACTTGAAGTAGTAGTAGATGAGCCCCTTGGCCACGTGCGCCTGCCGCGCGATGTCGTCCATCGACAGTGCGTCGTACGACGTGTCGGCGAACAACTTCCGCCCGATGGCGATGAGTTCGGCGCGGCGCGCCAGTGAGCGGTGGGTACCCCGCGCCCGGGGGCGGTCGACCTCGCGTTGTTGACTATTATTCAATTCCGGCCCTGGTCTCCAACTGCCGACGGAACATGCGCAGTATGGCAGAACCGTGCCGACCGTCATCCGGGGGCGATCGGCGTCCCGGCCGGGACCGCGCAGCGGGGCCCGGGGCGGAGCCGTCTCAGATCAGGCCGAGCTGCGTCACCAGCATCGCCACGACCACCACGAAGATCCAGCCCACGACGTGTTCGAGGATCTTCGGGCCGTCGTCCTTCGGGCCTCCCGTACGGGTGCGCAGGTGCGGGGCGGTGGCGGAACTCGCGGTCATGGCATCTCGCTGACGTAGTGGTGCGGTGACGTCCCCCGCCTCCCGTCGGCTCCCCACCGACCCGACCACCTTGCCACCGGAGCCACCGTCGCCGGTAGAGACCCAGGTCACGTGCGCGGCCGGACGCCCCGGATCCCGCTGAATTCCGCCCGGCCGTCGCGCGTGTGCGTCTCGTCACACGGCTCGGGCCGGGCCGGGATCACCCCTGCGGGGCGGCGCTCCCGCGGCGCCCCCGGCAGGCGGGGGCCGCCAGGGGGCCGCCCTTCAGGTCACCGGACGCCCACCGCCGCGAGAGCCTTGCGCTGGCGCGGCGAGGGATGCGCCGGGAAGTACAGGTAGCAGACCCCGCCGGTGCCGGAGACGACCTTCCCGGAGGCGTTGTAGCGCTTGGTCCGCAGCCAGATCGTCTCGAACTCGGAGCGCTTGTAGACCCTGCGCACCGCGTCGTCGCCGGGCGAGGCGGGGTCGTTGGCGATCACGTCGCCGTCCGCGGTGAACCCTATGACCGTCATGAGGTGGCCCGAGGTGCCGTAGCCCGCGCCCGTCAGCTCGGTCTTGAGGAACGACTGGGACGTTATGGCCGGGATGCCGGCCGCGATCAGCGTCTCCAGGTCGGTGAGCGAGCCGAGCCGGGTCACCACGCCCTGGAGGTCCTTGTACGTGGCGGCGTAGGCGGCGTTGAAGGGCCAGTTGCCGCACCCGGCGTACTGGTAGTCGTAGGTGGAGCGGGCCGCGAGGCACACCTGCGGGTCGGCGTAGGCCGGATCGACCCAGGCGAGCTGCTCGGCGGTGGGCCTGCGCCCCCAGTACTCGATGATCATCTGCGAGGAGGTGGGGCTGCACCAGGCCTCGCCGCCGTTGTCGTACTCGGGGTACTGACCCGCGTGGATCTCCTGCGAGTACGGCGGGACGTTCAGCTCCTGGGCGAGGCCCGGGGCCGAGGCGGGGACGGTGAAGCGGTCCGGGATGTCGGAGCCCATCGCGCCCAGCCGCCAGACGGTGGGCGTGATCTTGGAACCCGGGGTGCGGTAGAGGGTCAGGCGCAGCCGGTACGAGACGAGGCGCAGGCCGGAGGCGGCGTCGTCGATGGAGAAGGTGTCCGTCCAGATCGTGCTGCGTCCGTCGGTCTGGTCGTCCACGGAGGTGCGCCGGATGTCCTGGTCGCCCGAGGCCCAACGGCCCATCACGTACCAGGGCGTGTCCGTGCCGTCGGAGTAGGTGCCGGTCAGTTCGACCTGGAGCCAGGTGCCGGCCGGGGTCTGCGCGTTCCAGGAGGCGATGGCCTCCGTGGACGGGACGGCGAGCCGGTGGACCGGCGAGGTCCAGGTCGCGTACTCCCAGGTGGCGGTCCTGCCGGTGTGCGGGTCGGTGTAGTCCGTCGTGCCGGCCGGGGCCCCGATCACCAGCCCGGGGCGGACACCCGGCAGGGCCCTTGCACCGCGCGCGCTGCCCGAGCGCCAGTCGCTGTACGAGGTCCAGGCGCGGTTGTCGACAAGCCTCCCGGGCGCTCTGGTCCGGCGGGCCGGGGCGGCGGCGGCCGGTGGGCCGGCGGCCCCCACCGCCGCCGCGGCCACCGCGGCGGCCAGGACGATTCTGCGGGACGGCTGTTCGGCTCTGCTCATGGGTGGAGAACCCCCAGGTGTCCGGAACGGGCGGGCCCAATGCTCTGTCGTGCGACAACTGATGTTCTGTTGTGCGCCAACTATGGACGCCCGAGGGCAACTTCTGCCAGCACTTGAGCCCGTGCCGCGCCCACCAATATTGGTCCGGACCACTGGCATGACCTGGGACGGCCTCGGCCCCGGCGGGTGCCGGGGCCGAGGGGACGGTCCGTCAGACGAGGTCCATGGCGGCCACCTCGTCGGGGCGGCCGTAGCTGACGGGCCCCTGGAAGCGGCGGCGTGCCGTGGCGAACCACCACACCGTGGCGACGACCAGGACCACGGCCAGGGCGATCGAGGCGTAGTTGAAGTTGTCCCCGGTGATCGGCGAGACCTGGGGCAGCATGAAGAGCACGCTGCTGGCGAGGATCCAGGTCACGGCCACCCAGCCGACGGGCTTGCTCCAGCGGCCCAGGTTCCAGGGGCCGGGCTGGAACTCGTCGCCGAGCCGCAGCCGCAGGAAGACCGGCACGGCGTAGGCGAGGAAGAGTCCGACGACGTTGACACTGACGATCGCCGTGAAGGCGGTGTGCGACCACCAGCCGGGCAGGACCAGGGCCAGCGAACAGGCGACCGCCAGCCAGACGGCCTTGACGGGGGTACGGGTGCGCGGCGAGACCGAGTGCCACCAGCGGGAGCCCGGCATGGCCCCGTCCCGGGAGAAGGCGAAGATCTGCCGGGTGTTGCTGGTCAGGTTGGCCAGCCCGCAGAAGAGCATGGACCCGATCACGACGAGCAGGATGAACTTAGCCATGCCCATGCCAAGCCCATCGATGAGGATCTGCACGGGCGGCGCCGAGGACGAGGCGACCCGGTCATAGTCGTGAATGCTGTACACAAGGGCAAGCATCAGGATCAGCCCGGTGATCGCCGAATAGCCGATCGCACGGGTGATCCCCTTCGGCGCGTTGACCGTGGCCCGCACCGTTTCCTCGGACATGTGGAAGCTGCCGTCGAAGCCCGTGAAGGTCCAGCTCGTCACCAGCAGCCCGAGCATCCCTCCGTAAATCCCGTTCGTGAAACCGGTGTTGTTCGCGAAATGCGTGACGAACGAGGCCGACTGGTGGTCGTCGGGCATCACGACGAGTGTGCCCACGATCACGACGAGCCCGATCAGCAGCCACCACACAGAGATGCGGTTGAGCACGGCGACGAGCTGGACCGTGTAGGTATTGGCCAAACCCTGGAGCACGATGATCAGCGCCGTGATGAGGACCGTCTGCTGGGCGGTCGGCTCGTATGAATGCCACTGCAGGGCGATGAACGCCTGGATGAAGGTGGCGGCCGCGTACCCGGTGGCGGCCGTGCCTCCCACCTGACCCACGAAATTCAGCCACCCCGTGTACCAGGACCACGCACCCTTGTGCCGCTTGGCGAGCTTTCCGGCGGAGAAATAGAGCGCCCCGCTGGTCGGGTAGGCGGAAGCGACTTCCGCCATCGCGGCACCGATGAAGAGCACCATCACGGAGACGCCGATCCAGCCGAACACGAGAATGCGCGGGCCGCCGGCGTTCATTCCGAACCCGAAGGACGAGAAAATACCCGAAATGATGTTGATGATCGTGAAGGAAATCGCGAAATTGTCGAACGCCTGGAATCGACGGGTCAGTTTTCTCGGATATCCCATCGCGTGAAGCGTCGCGTCGTCGTCCAGGGCGGCGGAACTCGTTCCTGCGCCCGCTCTCCGGCTCGGGACCGATATGCGCTCTGACACGGCTGTCCTCTCTCTCGGGGGGGTGGTGCGGGACGTCGGGGAGGGCCGGCGCTCAGCCGGCCCCCGGCACGGGCAGGCCGCAGGCGCGGCGGGCGCGGGACAGCTGCTCCTCGGGTTCGCCGAACACGCTCCACGGCATGCGGCAGGCGTAGGGCCCCATGGCCATGAGCACCGCGCGCGCCTCGAACTCGCGCTGCGCCATGAACAGCGCGTGGGCCAGATACGCCAGGTCGAGCACCGGGGTGAAGCGGTATCCGGCCACCTCCGGCAGCCAGTTCTGGTAGATCGCGAGCGCGGTGGAGCGCCACTGCGGCTGTTCCCAGGTGCGGTCGACCAGCAGTTGCGTGGGGTTGTAACTCTCGACCAGGGCCACCAGCGGCAGCAGCCGCAACGGCGAGGAGGCGGGGGCGCGCTGGCTCAGGAAGGCGGCGACGTCCCAGGCGGCGTTCACGGAGCCGCCGTGGCGCGTGAAGAAGAAGGCGAGGAACCGGTGGTGGCCCTCACGGTTCCAGGGGTCGAGGCGCAGGACGTGCGAGAACAGGCGCCAGGGTCCGGGGGGCTGGGTCAGCAGCCCCTGCGGGGCCGGGTCGCGCAGGTCGTGCAGCCGGGCCATGGACAGCCGGGCGACCCAGGGCGTGGGATCCGCCCGGTCCATCAGCGCGGCCCGGTCGCAGGCGCTCAGCGCTATGCGTTCCAGCGCCTCGGCCCGGTCGTCCTTGGCGTCGGCCGCGCGCAGTGCCCGCAGGACGGCCACGCGGGCCCAGAGCAGAGCGGCCTCGGGAGTCTGTTCCTCCGCCAGCCAGCGTTCGGCGAGATCGGAGTCGGCCGCCTCCGAGGCGAGGACCAGCGACCGATGGGCCCGTAATCCGTAGTCGGAGCGGGTCTCCTTCAGAGCTTCGTGGGCGCTCAGATAGCGGCCGGCCCTGACGTCCGTGCAGACGCTCGCGAGTCTGCGGTCGTCGGCCGCCGGATGCCACACATACTGCCCCTCGAATAACCCCGCGGCCATCTTCCCCTGTCCATCCCCGTGCGACGCTTCCGTTCCGCAACAGGAACCCTACTCAGCATCTCCGAGTACCGGAACGCTCAATCCGAAATACCTGGTTCCGGGTGGCCGGGAATTTTCGGTGCGGCTCGCCGAAGTTCTTGAGGATTGTTCAATCAATAGTTCAATGGGACACCATCCTGAACCCATGGATCCGCTGTGGACGACACATCGATAGAATGTTCATCAGGGCCGCGCCGACCGCGCCCCCAAAGCCCCGCACCTCACCCCGGGAAACGCCGTGCACGACCTCGCCGCACGCCTGCTCCGGCTGCCGCCCTCCTGCGGACCCGTCCGCCTGATCGGCGTGGACGGCCACGCCGGCTCCGGCAAGACCACGTTCGCCGGGAGACTGGCGACGGCCCTGGGCGGCGCACCCGTGCTCCACCTCGACGACATCGCCACCCACGAGGAACTGTTCGACTGGACCGGTCGCCTGCTGAGCCGGGTGATCGAGCCGTTCGAGCGGGGCGAGACGGCGCACTACACCCCCTACGACTGGACGGCCCGGGAGTTCGGACCCGTCCGCGAGCTGCCGGCCGCGCCCGTCGTGCTCCTCGAGGGCGTCGGCGCGGGACGCCGCGCGCTGCGGCCCCGGCTCGCGCGGCTCCTGTGGATGGAGTTGCCCCACGACGAGGCCTGGGCACGGGGGCGGCGACGCGACGGGCAGGCGCAGAGCGACTTCTGGGACGGCTGGGTCCGCGCCGAGCACCGGCACTTCACCGATGACCCCACACAACCGTTCGCGGACCATCTGGTGCGGCAGAGTCCCGAGGGGTACGAGGTGCTGCCGGGGCCTGCTGAGGCGCTTGGACCGGACCAGTTCATCACTCAGTGTGATGGACCATCCGCAGCGTGCTGAAGTTGTGAAGACCCACTCCGGAGAAGTTGCCTCAGTGCCCCAACTCTGCTTGACCAGGGGGCCGTACAGGTCTTACGTTCTGAAGCAGCGGCCCTTCGGGAGCCGCCCGCAGTCGCGAAGCCCCCGGTTGTTCCCCCGTGATCGGGGGCTTCGTTCTGCCCAGACCCCCTCTTTCCGGACGCCCCACGACGTGATTCGCTCACCCTGGGTCACCGTTCGCAGTGCGCCCCATCTGCTCCCACCTCGCAGAACGGGCTGTGCGGCACCCTTCGGCAGGCCCGTCAACCGCAGGTACCATGCCTCTCGGTGCGACCTTCGGACGGCTGCTCTGCCCGCACCGCTTCAACTCCCGTCCGTGGCACAGTCGTTCGACCAGAGCTGCCGACGGGCACCGGCCCGGCGGCGAGGGGATGGCCTGATCCGCGAGGCACTCCCCGACCATCGGGGGCACGGTTTGTGGGGGATGTGATGGACTTCGGCACGCAGGGCCCCGAGGCCCCGGCCGACCTCGCCTGGCTGCGAGGTGTGGACGCCTACACGATGGGCGCCTACCCGCAGGCGGAGGAGGAGTTCCGCGCCGCGGTCCGGATGGACCCCGGTATGGCGGACGGCTGGCTCGGACTGCACGCGCTGCGCGTGGACACGACGACCGCGCTGCTGCGGATGTTCCGGCACCGGGACCGCTTCGGCGAGCAGCGCTCCCGTCACCGGCGCACCCTCAACTCCTGGTACTGGCTGGGCTGGTGGGTCCAGCCGGTGCTGGAGAGCCCGCGCGACCTGCTGCTCGCGCACGCCTCGCACTGGCTCGACGGGCGTCATGTACCCGAACTGGACCGGGCGCTCGCCGGGCTGCCGCCGGTGGACGCGGACCACCAGGTGCGGTTCCTGCACGCGTGCCGCGCCTATCTGGTCAAGGACTGGGAGCAGTTGGTGCGGCACACCGATCCGCTCATCAACGATCCCATGCTCGGCATCGAGGCCGGACTGTTCGGCGGCATGGCGAGGGTCCGGCTGGAGATGTACGGACAGGCCGAGCCGCTGCTGTCGTCCGCGCTGATGCGCTGCCGCAGCGAGCAGCCGCAGCGCAAGGAACTGCGGTACTGGCTGGCCCGCGCCCACGAAGGCACCGGCCGGTCCGCCGCCGCACTGCCCCTGTACCGGGCGGTGCACCGGGTCGACCCCTCCTTCATGGACACCTCCGCCCGGCTCGCCGCCATCGCGGAGGGGGACGGGTACGACGACGCCGCCGCCGACCTCGCGGCGATCACGCTCGCCGGGATCGGGCAGGACGTGCTGGAGGGTCCGGACGGCATGGACGCGCTGTTCGGCACCGAGGGGCGCGACCTGCGGCTCCCGGACGCCGATCCGTCGCCGCCGGGCGGGCTGCCGCCCCAGCCGGACGGCTTCCGGGAGAAGGCCGTGATCCCGGTGCAGCCGATGCCGGCGGGACCCACCGATCCCGCCCTGCTCGACGAGGCGCTCGCCGAGCTGGAGCGCATGGTGGGCCTGGAGCCGGTGAAGCGGCAGGTCAAGGCGTTGTCCGCGCAGCTGAACATGGCCAGGCTGCGCACCGGACAGGGGCTGCCCGTGCAGCCGCCCAAACGGCACTTCGTCTTCTCCGGCCCGTCCGGCACCGGCAAGACCACGGTGGCGCGCATTCTCGGCCGGGTCTTCTACGCGCTCGGGCTCCTCGGCGGGGACCATCTGGTCGAGGCGCAGCGGGCCGACCTGGTCGGCGAGTACCTGGGGCAGACCGCCGTGAAGGCCAACGAGCTGATCGACTCGGCGATCGGCGGGGTCCTGTTCGTGGACGAGGCGTACTCGCTGTCCAACTCCGGCTACGGCAAGGGCGACGCGTACGGCGACGAGGCCCTCCAGGTGCTGCTGAAGCGCGCCGAGGACAACCGGGACCACCTGGTCGTCATCCTCGCCGGATACCCCGAGGGCATGGACCGGCTGCTCGCCGCCAACCCCGGCCTGTCCTCGCGCTTCACCAGCCGCGTGGACTTCCCGTCCTACCGTCCGCTCGAACTGACCTCCATCGGCGAGGTGCTGGCCGCGGAGAACGGCGACGTCTGGGACGAGGAGGCGCTGGACGAGCTGCGTTCGATCGCCGGGCACGTCGTCGACCAGGGCTGGATCGACGAGCTGGGCAACGGCCGCTTCCTGCGCACCCTGTACGAGAAGAGCTGCGCGTACCGCGATCTGCGGCTGTCGGGATACCCCGGCACGCCCTCGCGCGACGACCTGTCGACCCTGCGGCTGCCCGACCTCATGCAGGCCTACGGGGAGGTCCTTTCGGGCCGGGGCCCGCAGGATCCGTCGGCGATGTGAGCAGGCCCCGGTCCCGCCGGAGCCGTACGACCGTCACGGGTCGCACGGCTCCCGGGAACCGGGACCGGGCTCGCGGTCAGCTCGCCAGCGCCTCCTCGGCCTGGCTGGGGCGCGGCTCCGCGACGCGGACCGGTGCGACATCGCGGTGCGCCGGGTCCCGCACCTCGCCTACCAGCAGTTCCAGGACGTCCTCGAGGGTCACGAGGCCGAGGACCTTCCCGGAGGCGTCGGCGACCTGGGCCAGATGGGTGGCGGCGCGGCGCATGACGGTGAGGGCGTCGTCCAGGGGGAGTTCGGAGCGCAGGGTGGTCATCGGCCGCCACATCTGCTGCGGGACCGCGCGCTCGGACTCCTCCAGGTCGAGGACGTCCTTCACATGGAGGTAGCAGCCCATGAAGGCGCCGTTCTCCGCGACCACAGGGAAGCGGGAGTACCCGGTGCGCGCGGTGAGCGCGACGACCTGGCCCGGGGTGACCGAAGGGTCCACCGTGACCAGCGAGGCGCCGTCGAGCAGGACGTCGGTGACCGGGCGCGAGCCGAGTTCCAGGGCGTCCTCCAGACGCTCCTGTTCCTCGGGGTCGAGGAGCCCCGCCTGTCCTGAGTCCTCCACGAGCCGGTTGAGCTGCTCGCTGGTGAAGACCGCCTCGACCTCGTCCTTGGGCTCGACCCGGAACAGCTTGAGGATGAGCTGCGCGCAGGCGCCGAGGCCCACCGTGACCGGGCGGCACACCCGGGCGAAGGCGACCAGTCCGGGGCTGAGCCACAGGGCCGTCTTCTCGGGCGCGGCCATCGCCAGGTTCTTCGGGACCATCTCGCCGATGACGAGGTGGAAGAAGACGACCAGGGCGAGCGCGATCACGTACCCGAGGGGATGGATCACCCCGTCCGGCAGGTGGACCGCCTCGAAGAGCGGCTCCAGCAGGTGGGCGACCGTGGGTTCGGCGACCGCGCCGAGGGTCAGCGAGCACAGGGTGATGCCGAACTGGGCCGCCGCCATCATCTGCGGCAGCCGCTCCAGGCCGTACAGGACCTGCCGGGAGCGGGCGGTGCCCAGCGGTTCGATCTGGCTGCGCCGTACGGACACGAGCGCGAACTCGGCGCCGACGAAGAAGCCGTTGGCGAGCACCAGGAGGCCCGCGAAGAGCAGTTGGAGCATGCTCATCGGACGGCCTCCGGGGCGAGCGCGGTGCGCACGAGGCGGACGCGTTCGGCACGGTAGTGCCCGACCTGCCGCACCACGAGGCGCCAGCCCGGCAGCTCGGCCTTGTCGCCGGGGGCCGGGATCCTGCCGAGCAGGTCCGCGACGAGGCCGGCGACGGTCTCGTACGGTCCCTCGGGCACGTCGAGGCCTATGCGCTGCAGGATGTCGACCCGGCAGCTTCCGTCGGCGTCCCAGGCGGGCCTGCCGTCCTCCGGCGGGGCGGACGCGAGCTCGGGCTGTTCGCCCAGCACGTCGTCGTGCTCGTCGTGGACCTCGCCGACCAGTTCCTCGACGATGTCCTCCAGGGTGACCACGCCGGCCGTGCCGCCGTACTCGTCGACGACGACGGCGATGGGCTGTTCGCTGCGCAGCCGCTCCAGGAGGGGCTGCACGGGCAGGGTCTCCGGGACGAGCAGCGGGGCCTGGGCGATCCGGCCGACGGGGGTGCGCAGCCGGTCGTGCGAGGGGATCGCGAGGGCGTCCTTGAGATGCACCATGCCGACGACCTCGTCGATCCGCTCCCGGTAGACGGGGAAGCGGGACAGGCCGGTGGCACGGGTGAGGTTGACGACGTCCTCGGCGGTGGCCGACGACTGGAGGGCGCTGACCTTCACCCGCGGTGTCATGACGTGCTGCGCGGTGAGGTCGGCCAGGGACATCGTGCGGACGAAGAGGTCCGCGGTGTCCTGTTCCAGGGCGCCCGCGCGGGCCGAGTGACGGGCGAGGGAGACGAGTTCGCCGGGGGTGCGGGCGCTGGCCAGTTCCTCGGCGGGTTCCACGCCCAGGGCGCGGACGAGCCGGTTGGCGACGGTGTTCAGCGCGGCGATCACCGGCCGGAAGAGGCGGGAGAAGACGTGCTGGGGGCCGGCGACGAAGCGGGCCACCTGGAGCGGCTTGGACACGGCCCAGTTCTTGGGCACGAGTTCGCCGACCACCATCTGCACGGCCGAGGCCAGCAGCATGCCGGTCACCACGGCGAAGCCGGGCACCGCGCCCTCGGGCAGTCCGACCGCCTCGAACGGGCCGTCCAGGAGCTGGGCGAGGGCCGGTTCGGCGAGCATGCCGACGACGAGCGAGGTGATGGTGATGCCGAGCTGGGTGCCGGAGAGCTGGAAGGACAGCTCCTTGAGCGACTCGACGACCGTGCCCGCGCGTTTGTCGCCGTCGGCCGCGGCCTTCTCGGCGTCGGGGCGCTCGACGGTGACGAGTCCGAACTCCGCGGCCACGAAGAAGCCGTTGGCGAGAATCAGCAGGAACGCCGCGCCGAGGAGCAACAGGGGGATGATCATGCCGCCGCCTCGCTATGTCGGAAGGGGGCGGCGCAGGTACTACAGGACGATCCGTCCATCGCTGGAGGGAGTCACTCCTTTGGTAGCAGGGGGCCTCTGAGGGCGGGAGCACATCAAAGGCGGAGGCGCGGTGAAAAACGCCTCCGCCGACAGATTAATCAAGACATGGGCTCTCAGGGCAGGGTGGAGGGCCGAGAGTCAGCCGTGATGTTCGCCGCGGTGCCCGTCGGGCTCCTGGATTGCGCGGGCCGAAGCGAGCGCGCGCAGGGCGCGGGCGTCCTCGATGGCGCGCTGCCGGGCGATGCCCGGCTGGATGCCGAGCGCCGGGAGGCTGGTGCCGTCACTGAGGTCGAGGAACACCCAGGGGTCGCCCGGACGCAGGTTGACCTGGACGATCTCCGCCCAGTCCAGGTGCCGGCGGCTCGCGATGTTGACGACCGTGACACCGCTCTCGTCGGCGACGACCTTGGGCCGCGAGAGCAGCAGGAGCACTCCGAAGAGGAGCGCCGCGGTGAGGACGAAGCTGAGCCGCTCCCCCGGGCCCAGTTGCTCCAGAAGCATGGCGACCGTGGTGATGACCACAAGGATCGACACGCCCGCGGTGAGCAGCACGGCCCGGGTCCGGGAGGGGCGGAAGGTTATGGGAAGTGGGGGAAGGTCCGACATGTCCGTGAATCCCGTCAGAGCCGGCAGGCGTGGATGGCCGTGGTCAGGATGGCCCGCGCGCCGAGCTCGTACAGGTCGTCCATGATCCGCTGGGCCTCCTTGGAGGGGACCATGGCGCGGACGGCGACCCAGCCCTCGTTGTGCAGCGGCGAGATGGTCGGCGACTCCAGGCCGGGAGTGAGCGCGACGGCCTTCTCCAGGTGCTCGGCGCGGCAGTCGTAGTCCATCATCACGTACGTCCGTGCGACGAGCACGCCCTGGAGGCGGCGCAGGAACTGCTGCACCTTGGGCTCGGCGTCCTCGGTGGGGCCGGCTCCGACGCGGCGGACGACGACGGCCTCGGACTTCATGATCGGCTCGCCGAAGATCTCCAGGCCGGCGTTGCGCAGCGAGGTGCCCGTCTCGACGACGTCCGCGATGACCTCGGCGACACCGAGTTCGATGGCGGTCTCGACGGCGCCGTCGAGGTGCACGACGGAGGCGTCGATGCCGTGGTCGGCGAGGTGTCCCGCGACGATGCCCTCGTAGGAGGTGGCGATCGTCCTGCCCTTCAGGTCCGCGATGCCGTTCGCGGTGCCCGGCTTGGCGGCGAAGCGGAAGGTCGAACGGGCGAAGCCGAGCGGAAGGATCTCCTCGGCGTCGGCTCCGGAGTCGATCAGCAGGTCGCGGCCGGTGATGCCGATGTCGAGACGGCCGGAGGAGACGTAGATCGCGATGTCGCGGGGGCGGAGGTAGAAGAACTCGACCTCGTTGTTCGGGTCGACGATCCGCAGTTCCTTGGACTCCCGGCGCTGCTGGTAGCCGGCCTCATGCAGCATGTCCGCCGCAGGTCCTGAGAGGGAACCCTTGTTGGGGACGGCGATGCGCAGCATGAGGTCGGCTTCCTTTGCTCGATGGTGTTCGGGGTGGGTGGGACGAACGGACGGACGTGCTCGGCGGGGGCCGCTGTTCAGTGGCCCCTAGAGATGCGCGTACACGTCGTCGAGGGAGATCCCGCGCGCGACCATCATCACCTGGACGTGGTAGAGGAGCTGCGAGATCTCCTCGGCGGCGGCGTCCTTGCCCTCGTACTCGGCGGCCATCCAGACCTCTGCGGCCTCTTCGACGACCTTCTTGCCGATGGCATGAACGCCCTTGCCGACGAGCTCGGCGGTGCGCGAAGTGGCGGGATCGCCCGTGGTGGCCTTGTGCTGGAGCTCGGTGAAGAGCTCCTCGAACGTCTTCTTGGACATGGTGGTCCTCACCCTACGCGCTCGGGCCCCTCCCTCAGTGCCAGGGTTCAGATACTGAGCGGAGGGTGGCCGCGGTCGCCACGGCGGCCGTCACCGCCTCGTGGCCCTTGTCCTCGTTGGAGCCCTCGATGCCCGCCCGGTCCAGGGCCTGCTCCTCGGTGTCACAGGTCAGCACACCGAAGCCGATCGGGACGCCGGTGTCGATGGACACCTGGGTGAGGCCCTGGGTGACCCCCTGGCACACGTACTCGAAGTGGGGGGTTCCGCCACGGATGACGACGCCGAGCGCCACGATCGCGTCGTAGCCGCGGCCGGCCAGGACCTTGGCGGCGACCGGCAGTTCGAAACTGCCGGGGACCCGCAACAGGGTCGGCTCGTCGATTCCCAGCTCTCGCAGGGCGCGCAGCGCGCCGTCGACGAGACCGTCCATCACCTTGTCGTGCCACTGTGCCGCGATGACCGCGACCCGCAGGTCGCCGCAGTTGCGTACGGACAGTTCAGGTGCACCCTTGCCGCTCACGTCTCTCCTTCAGTCCCGCTGTGCCGTGTTGCCGATAGTGCCGGTGTTGCCGTGTTGCCGATGGTGCTGTGCCGCCGGTGTCGCGCACCGGTGGTGCCGTGGTGCCGGTCGTGCCGTGGTGCCGGTGGTCCCGTTCGTACGGGTCACTGGCTCCCGCAGGCCGACACGGTGGTCGAGTCGAGCCAGGGCAGGTCGTGCCCCATCCGGTCCCGCTTGGTCAGCAGGTACCCGAGATTGTGCTCGCCCGCCTGGACGGGCATGGGCTCCCGGCCGGTGACCCGCAGCCCGTACCGGACGAGCGCGTCGGTCTTGTCCGGGTTGTTGGTCATCAGACGCAGGCTGCGGACGCCGAGGTCCTCCAGGATCCGGGCGCTCGCGCCGTAGTCCCGGGCGTCGGCGGGCAGCCCGAGCTCCAGGTTGGCGTCGAGGGTGTCCCGGCCGCGCTCCTGGAGTTCGTACGCGCGGAGCTTGGAGAGCAGGCCGATGCCGCGCCCCTCGTGGCCGCGGAGGTAGACGACGACGCCCCGGCCCTCGGCCTGGATGCGCTCCATGGCCGTCTGGAGCTGGGGGCCGCAGTCGCAGCGGTGCGAGTGGAAGACGTCGCCGGTCAGGCACTCGGAGTGGACGCGGACGACGACGTCCTCGCCGTCACCGATCTCACCGTGGACGAGGGCGACGTGCTCGACGCCGTCGGCGGTGGAGCGGTAGCCGTACGCGGTGAACTCGCCGAAGGCGGTGGGGAGACGGACCTCGGCCTCGCGCCGGACGGTGGGGGCCGCGGGGGCCGTCCCGGTCTCGGCGGCCAGGGTGCGCTCGGCGGTGCGGCGGTAGGCGATCAGGTCCTCGATGGAGATGATCGTCAGGCCGTGCTTGCGGGCGAAGGGGATCAGCTCGGGCAGCCGGAGCATCCGGCCGTCCTCGCCCGCGATCTCGACGATCGCTCCGGCCGGACGCAGTCCCGCCAGCCGGGCCAGGTCGACGGCGGCCTCGGTGTGGCCGTTGCGGGCGAGCACGCCCCCGGGCCGCGCGCGCAGCGGGAAGATGTGGCCGGGGCGCACGAAGTCGTCCGCCTCCGAGACACCGTCCGCGAGGAGCCTGAGGGTGGCGGCGCGGTCGGCCGCCGAGATGCCCGTGGTGACCCCGTGGGCGGCGGACGCGTCCACCGACACCGTGAACGCGGTCTTCATGGACTCGGTGTTGTCGTCGACCATCTGCGGCAGGCGCAGCCGGTCGAGTTCGTCGCCCTCCATGGGCGCGCAGATCAGCCCGCGGCACTCGCTCATCATGAAGGCGACGATCTCGGGGGTCGCCATCTCGGCGGCGACGACGAGGTCTCCCTCGTTCTCCCGGTCCTCGTCGTCGACGACGACGATGGGGCGGCCGGCCGCGATGTCGGCGATGGCCTGCTCGACGGGGTCGAGCGCGAAGTCCGAGGCATCCTGATCGTGCCCGGTGCTGTACCAAACCGGCGCCGTTGTCATGCCGGGGCTCCTTCCATGACGGGCTGCCCGGCCTCACGGGAGCGCAGCCACCAGTCGCGCATGCCCCACAGGACGAGCGCGCCGTACAGGACGTAGACGAAACCGGAGAAGGCGTAGCCGTTGGCGAAGTTGAGCGGGACGCCCACCAGGTCGACCAGCAGCCAGGCGAACCAGAACTCGACCATGCCGCGGGCCTGCGCGTACATGGCGACGATCGTGCCGACGAAGATGTAGGCGTCGGGCCAGGGGTCCCAGGACAGCGACGGGTACGCGTGGAACAGGCCGCTGACGGCGAGGGTGCCGATCACCGCGGCGCCCGCCATGTACGCGCGTTCGCGCCAGGTGGCGAACCGCACGGAGACGCGCCCGTCCTTGCCCTCGCCGCGGTTCCACTGCCACCAGCCCCACAGGGCGACGGCGATGACCACGACCTGCTTGCCGGCGCTGCCGGTGAGGTGGCCGAAGAACGCGACGAAGAGGACGACCCCGGACAGGAGCTGGACGGGCCAGCTCCACACGGAGCGCCGCCAGCCGAGCGCGAGGGCGATCAGACCGATCACGTTGCCGATCATGTCCGACCACATGATGTGCTGGTCCAGGAGGACGAAGGCCTCGGAGTTGAGCCAGTTCACCGGCCGGCCCCCAGGTCACCCGGCAGACCGCCGGGCTGCTCGCCCCGCGTGCCGAGCAGACGCTCGACGTACTTCGCGATGACGTCGACCTCGAGGTTGACCGGGTCGCCGGGCTGCTTGTGGCCCAGGGTGGTCAGGTCGAGGGTGGTGGGGATGAGGCTGACGGTGAAGAAGTCCGGGCCCGCGTCGACCACCGTCAGGCTGATGCCGTCGACGGTGATGGAGCCCTTCTCGACCACATAGCGCGAAAGGTCCGCGGGCAGCGAGATCTTGACGATCTCCCAGTTCTCGGACGGCTTGCGCTCGATGACCGCGCCGGTGCCGTCGACGTGCCCCTGCACGATGTGGCCGCCGAGGCGCTCGCCCACGGCCATCGGCCGTTCCAGGTTGACCCGGGAGCCGACGGTGAGGGCTCCGAGGCTGGAGCGGTTCAGTGTCTCGGCCATGACGTCGGCGGTGAACTCGTCGCCCTCGTGCTCGACCACGGTGAGACAGACTCCGTTGACGGCGATGGAGTCGCCGTGCTGCGCGCCCTGCGTGACGACGGGGCCACGCAGCCGGAAACGCGAGGCGTCGTCGAGCATCTCGACGGCGGTGACCTCACCCAGCTCTTCGACGATTCCGGTGAACACTTCCCGGGTCCTCCTGCCTCATGGGGCACGGACTCCGGGGCTGTCGATGACGACAGAATGAGCGGACAACGGCACACCGGGAGCGACGCCGAAAGGACACCCGTCCCGCAGGACGAGCAGCAACAAACGGCAGCGCGCACGAAATGCCCGCCCGCCGCGCACTGCCTCCCATCCGGACTTTAACCGTCGGTCCAGGAATTCCACCTGGTCAACCGGCCGCTGGAAGCGACCGGGTCGCGGACTATAACCGCCGGTTCGGAATTACACCGACCCCGGAGTGCGCTGCTTCTGGTACATGGCCAGTGTGCCACGCCCGGTCCTCGGCCATACGGCCTCACCTCTGTGGGGTGGCTCACAGCCGCTCGGCATGGACTTCCACGGAGCGGCCTCCCGGGTCAACCTCCCCCGCGCCGGGCGGCCTTGGGACGTGACCCGGGTTCCCACAACTGGTCCATACCTATTGACGCTCTGGTCTAGTCCTCTTAGTGTCCTCGATCAAGACTGCGTGATCATTCATTGCCGGTCCCCCACGAGCGACCCGGCGGCGGTGACGAAGGCCCTTGCCCCGCCGCCGGGTCCCCCACCGGCCCCGGACCGGATCCACCGGGGACTACCGCGACGACGGCGGAGCGAACAGTTCGTCCTGGGCGCCGTCGCGTGCCGTCAGCAGGGCGCCGCGCAGCACCGCTCCGCCGCCCAGCGTGCTCGCGCGCACCTCGGTCGGGAGCGGCGAGATACCGGCGAGCCGTCGCCCGACCCGTGCCGCGAGCGCCTCGCCGCCGGCCTGGCCGACCTCGCCGCCGAGGACCACGCAACCGGGGTCCAGTACGGCGCTGACGGAGGCCGCCCCGATGGCGAGGCGGTCGGCGAGGACGCCGAGGAAGGCGTCGGCCGCCGCCGAGCCGGGGGACGCGAGCGCCTGCCGGACCAGTGCCGCGGCGTACGGTTCATGGCCCTCGGGCCGCGCCGAGACGCCGTGCTCCGCCGCCAGCTCCGCGATCGCCGCGGATCCGACCAGCGAGTGGAATCCGCCCCCGCAGTCGGTCGCCGAGGGCAGGCCCGCGGTGCCCGGCACCGGCAGGAAGCCGATCTCACCGGTCCCTCCCGAGGCGCCCCGGCGCAGGGCGCCGTCGAGGACGACCGCGGCGCCGGTGCCGTGACCGAGCCACAGCAGGACGAACGTGTCGCGGTCGCGGGCGACGCCGTCACGCTGTTCGGCGAGGGCGGCGAGGTTGGTCTCGTTCTCGACGAGGACGCGGGCCTCGGGAAGCCGTTCCTGGAGGGCCGCGACCAGACGCCGGTGCCACTCGGGCAGACCGGTGGAGTCACGGAGTTCACCGCTGGCGGGGTCGATCAGACCGGGCGCCCCGATGCCGACGGTGTGCAGCCTGCCCCACCCCCGGTCGCGGTCGCGCGGGGGCGGCGCTCCGAGGCTCCCGGCCTCCTTCGCCGCCCGCTCCACCAGCGCCACCGCCCGCTCCACCGCGGGTCCGGTCCCGGCGTCCTCCCCGATGGGCGCGGACGCCTCGGCCAGGACCCGGCCGACCAGATCGGAGACGACGACGGAGACTCCCTCCGTGCGGACGTCCAGGGCCGCCAGGTGGGCGCGGTCCGCGACGATCCCGTAGACCCGCGCGTTCGGGCCGCGCCGCTGCTCCCCCGATTCCCCGACGACGGTGACCAGGCCGGAGGCCGTGAGGCGTTCGACGAGGTCGGCGACGGTCGGCCGGGACAGGCCGGTGAGCTGCTTCAACCGCGTGGCCGTCAGAGGGCCTTCCTGCTGCAGCAGCCGCAGGGCGAGCCGGTCGTTGATGGCCCGTGCGGTGCTCGGGGATGCGGGCATGGCGGGAATCCTCCCAGACCGGCGGGGCCACCGGGCGACCGGGCGGCGGGCGGTCATCTATTTATCAGGCAGGGTTCCTGATAGTTTACGGCGGCACACCGTGGAACCATCACCTGGGGAGGGATCCGAGCATGAGTGAAGTCGTCCACGACCAACGCGAGGTCAGGCGCGCCCGGTACGCCGTGGCGGCCGTGTTCGCCGTGCACGGAGCGGTCACCGGGTCCTTCGCGACCCGGGTGCCGTGGATCCAGGACCACGCGTCGGTCAGCGCGGGCCAGCTCGGTTTCGCGCTCGCGTTCACCGCGCTCGGCGCGTCCTGCTCGATGCCGCTGGCCGGCCGCATCACCCACCACTTCGGCAGCCGTACGGCGCTGCGCGGGCTCATCGCCCTGTGGACGCTGGCTCTGGTCCTGCCGTCCCTGGCGCCGAACCTGACGACCCTGTGCCTGGCGATGTTCGTCTACGGCGCCACCGCGGGGATGGCGGACGTCGCCATGAACGCGCTGGGTGTCGAGGTCGAGAACCGCCTGGACAAGTCGATCATGTCCGGGCTGCACGGCATGTGGAGCGGCGGAGCCCTGATCGGCGCGGCGGCCGGCACACTCGCCGCGCATCTGGGCGCCGACGCCCGCCTGCACCACGCGCTGGCCGCGGCGGCCCTCACCCTGCTCGGCCTGGTCGCCTGCCGCTGGGTGCTCGACCTTCAGCCCACCGAGGACGAGGAGCCGCCGCCGCGGTTCGCGCTGCCGCCCCGGTCGGCGCTGCTCATCGGCGCGGTCGGCTTCTGCGCGGTCTTCGCGGAGGGCGCGAGCCTGGACTGGTCGGCGGTCTATCTGCGCGACCGGCTGGACAGCTCGGCCGCCCTCGCCGCGGCCTGCACGACCGGCTTCATGCTCACCATGGCCGTGGCACGGCTGGCCGGCGACACGGTGGTGAACCGCTTCGGCGCCGTACGCACCGTGCGGGCGGGCGGTGCGCTGGCCGTGGCCGGCGGGCTGCTGGTCGTCGTCGCGGAGCATCCGGCGCTGGCGATGAGCGGCTTCGCGCTGCTCGGCCTCGGTATCGCGGTCGTCGTGCCCCTCTGCTTCGCGGCGGCCGGACGCAGCGGCCCCAACCCCAGCCAGGCCATCGCCGGCGTCGCGACCATCACGTACACCTCGGGTCTCATCGCGCCGAGCCTGATCGGGTCCGTGGCACAGGCGACGAACCTGATGGTGTCGTTCGTACTGGTGACGATCCTGGCGCTCGGGCTGGTCGCGCTGGCGGGTGTGCTGCGCGCCGGGGATCGCGTGAGCCCGAAGGTCAGCCCTCCGAGCGCAGCAGTTCCCGGCCCACGGCCCTGAACCGCTTGCTCCACGGCGCCGGGCGCAGCGTCCCGGCGTCGAGCCGGACGAGGACCCGGGTTCCGTGCGCGTAGGTGAGCGCGCCGTCGGGGGAGCAGAACCGGAAGCCGTACGTCAGTCCGGTGTTCCCGAGCCGTTCCAGCCAGACGTGGACGGCGTACGGGCCGGGACGGCTGACGGGTGCCTCATAGGTGATCCGCAGTTCCTTGACGGCGTTGCACGAGTCGCCCGCCGCCTCCCAGTCGCCCTCGAAGCCGAAGCCGCGCTCGTTCCACAGCGCGGTCCAGGCGCGCTCGACGAGAACCGGGTAGCGGCCGTTGTGCAGCAGTCCGAGCGCGTCGAGGTCGTCGAAGTGGACGGTGACGGGCAGCAGCCGTCCGTACGGGAGGGCGGGGGCGACGGGTGCTTCGGCGGTCACGGGCGGGGCTCCTGGAGCGTGCTGCGGCGCGCGCCACTGGGCGGGCCTGGCTGAAAAGACACCTCCATCCTAAGCAAACGCTCAGGAACCCCGTCCGGGCGGGATCAGCCCGCGATGGAGTCGAGCTGCTCGGCGGCCGGCCGCAGCTCCCACAGGTCACCGCCGGGCGGCG
Organism: Streptomyces sp. NPDC001914; assembly: GCF_042891215.1. Lineage (NCBI taxonomy): Bacteria > Bacillati > Actinomycetota > Actinomycetes > Kitasatosporales > Streptomycetaceae > Streptomyces > Streptomyces sp. NPDC001914. The sequence goes on along the minus strand of NZ_JBIASW010000007.1, from coordinate 437,552 downwards.
CCTCCAGCCTCGGCACGGCGGCCCGCGCGGCCCGGTCCCCCGCGTCGGCCGCGGCGTGCACGACGTCGCTCGCCGCGAAGCGGTGGAACTCCAGCTCGGGATGGTTCCACGGCTCGGCTCCGGTCGCCGCGGGCAGCAGGTAGCCGACGGCCTTGAACAGGCTCTGGCCGTCCGGCCCCCGGTACGCCCACAGGTCCACGCCGACCTTGCGGCCGATCGCCGCGAGCCGGGTGTAGGCGACCAGGTCGAAGGTCGAGTAGTGCCAGCTGCGGGTGCGTGCCAGCTCCTGGGGCTGGCCGCCGTCGGAGGCGATCTGCGGGTCGACGCGCAGGGCGCCCGCGGCGAGCACGGTCCGCCGGGCGAGGCCCCTGTCGCCGGTCGCGCAGGCGAGGGCGGCGAGCTGCATGTCGTAGAAGGTGCCGTGGTTGTTGCGCGCGGCCCCCTCCTCCTTGCCGAAGGCGCTGTCCGTCAGCCAGTCGCGGTAGCCGGTGTTCCAGGCGAGCATCGCGGCCCTGTCACGCCGGGACCAGCCGGGGGCGCCGGTGTCCAGGAGGGCGATCGCGTCGAGGACGCTCGTGTAGGACTGCGAGAAGTCGATGATGCCGATGGCCCGGCCGTCGTACCTGCAGGGGATGAACTGGCCGTGGTCCAGGTTCGGGTTCATCCGGGTCGCCGGGTCCAGGAACCAGGTGCGCAGGACCTGGGCGGCCTTCACGGCGTACCGCTTCTCGCCCGTGTAGTACCAGGCGAGCGCGAGGTCGTACGTCGAGTCGAACACCTTCTCCACGTCCTGGCGGTCGGTGCCGGTGTCCACCTCGGGATTGCGCTGCCCGTCGCGCTGGACGTACGGGCAGCCCCAGGGGTTGTCGGCGGTGGCGGGCTGCGAGGGCCACCAGTAGGGAGCCTGGCTGAGGTAGTCGTGAACGTCGCCGCCGGGGGCGGGTTTCGGCTTGTCGACGACCGTCCAGGGGCCCTGGTCCAGCCAGTTGTCGGCGCGGGCGGTCAACTCCCCAAGGGCACGCGCGAGTCTGCGGTCCCCTTTCTCCAGCCGAGCTCGGGTGCGCCACAGCCGGGCGCCGTCCAGGACCACGGTCCGCGGCGGTCCGGACGTGGTCCGGCCGGACACCGCGGGGGCCGTCGCGGACGCGGCGCGAGCGAGGGCGGAGACCGACGGGGACGCCGTGCGGGCCGGCGCCGAGGGGGTGACGAGGGACACGAGCGTGACCGTGGCCGCCGCGATCGTCAGGGCCAGTCTGGATCGTGCACTCACAGAACACTCCGATCATACATATGAACGATGTTCATGAGATGGACCGGTTGAGCGTAGAGCGGCAGTTCGGACGTGACAATGGTCCGGACACATTCACGTAGACAGAAGGCGAACTCGACACCATGGACCTGGGCGTGCGCTGGAAACTGCACGGCGACGGACGAACTCCCGCCCCGGGAGCGGTTGTCCGCCCCGACGAACGCCTCTCCTGGCCCCGGACCCTCGGGCTCGGCGCCCAGCACGTGGTGGCGATGTTCGGGGCGTCCTTCGTGGCACCCGTCCTGATGGGACTCGACCCCAACCTCGCGATCATGATGTCCGGTGTGGCGACGGTCATCTTCCTGCTCGCCACCCGGGGCCGGGTGCCCAGCTATCTGGGCTGTTCGCTCTCCTTCGTGGGCGTGGCCGCCGTGATCCGCGCGCAGGGCGGGACCAGCGCCACGGTGACCGGCGCGTGCTTCGTCGTCGGCGTCGCGCTGTTCCTGGTGGGCCTGGCCGTCCAGCGCTTCGGGGCGAGGATCATCCACGCGGCGATGCCGCCGATCGTGACCGGCGCGGTCGTCATGCTGATCGGTTTCAATCTGGCGCCCGTGACCGCCTCCACGTACTGGCCGCAGGACCAGTGGACGGCCCTGCTCACCATGCTGGTGACCGGCGCCGCCGTGGTGTGCCTGCGCGGTTTCTGGTCCCGCATCGCGATCTTCCTGGGCCTGGTCTTCGGCTACGCGATCTCCTGGGCCTTCGACCGGATCTTCGGCCGGATCCACGCGGCGGACGCGAGCGGCAAGGTCACCGACCACTGGCGCCTGGACCTCTCCGGGGTCGGGAAGGCGGACTGGATCGGGCTTCCCTCCTTCCACGGACCGACGTTCCAGTGGTCCGCGATCCTCGTCGCGCTGCCCGTGGTCATCGCGCTGGTCGCGGAGAACGCGGGACACGTCAAGGCCGTCGGCGAGATGACCGGCGACCCGCTGGACGACAAACTGGGGACCGCGATCTCCGCGGACGGCGCCGCCTCCATGCTCTCCACCGCGGTCGGCGGCCCGCCCAACACCACGTACTCCGAGAACATCGGCGTGATGGCCGCGACCCGGGTCTACTCAACGGCCGCCTACTGGGCCGCCGCCGGCTTCGCCCTGCTCTTCGGGCTGTGCCCCAAGTTCGGCGCGGTGGTCGCGGCGATCCCGGGCGGCGTCCTCGGCGGCATCACCGTCATCCTGTACGGCATGATCGGCCTTCTGGGTGCGCAGATCTGGCTCAACTCCCGGGTGGACCTGCGCAATCCGCTGAACCTGGTCCCCGCCGCCGCGGGCATCATCATCGGCATCGGCGGCGTCACCCTGAAGTTCACGGACAACTTCTCGCTGAACGGCATCGCGCTGGGCACCATCGTCGTGATCACCGGCTATCACGCGCTGCGGGCGATGGCCCCGGCCCACCTCAAGCAGGAACCGCTGCTCGACTCGGGGACCTCGGCGTACGACGAGCCCGGGGATCAGCCCGCCAGTTCATAGGCGTACTCGGCCGAGAAGGTCCCCGGTTCGCCCCGGCAGCCGTCCGACTCCCCCGGCGGCTTCACCCACAGATGGGCGTCGATCCCGGCTTCCCCGGTGCTGAGGGTCGGCGCGGGCCCGATCCTGCGGCCGGGCGGATCGCACCACTCCCCGTCGGGGGCCGCGCCGTTGCCGTTGCGGCTGGTGTCGATGACGGCGCCGAGGCCCGACGGCCCGCCGAGCGCGGCGAGGACCCGCCGGGCGTAGGCGGTCTCGTCGGCCGTCCGGTTGAAGTTGGAGACGTTGGTGAAGACGCCGTCGGAGGACGCGGGCGAGGCCGCGCCCGCCCGGCGCAGCAGGGCGGCCTGTGCGGCGGCCGGGTTCCAGTCGGAGTTGCCCGCGTCGTAGTAGACCCGGGCTCTCGGGTTCGCCGCCTTCAGGACCCGGCCGGCGCGCGCCAGTGAGGCGAAGCGGCCGGCCCGCTCCGGTTCGGTGAGGCAGTCGGAATCGGCGATCGAGTCGGGCTCCAGGACGACGACGACCTCGTGGGAGCCGAGCCCCGCGGCGAAGCCGTCGATCCAGCCGTCGTACGCGGCGAGGCCGGGCGCCCCGCCCTCCGAGGCGCCGCCGCAGTCGCGCCGCGGGACCACGTACGGCACGAGGACCGGCACCCGCCCCCGCTCGGCGGCGGCCGAGGTCACGGCCCCGACCCGCCCGGTGATCGTGGAGGGCGCGAAGTCCGCGAACCACACCGCGACCGGGCGGTCGGCGATCCGGGACGCGATGACCGCGCGCCGGGCGTCGCCGGGATGCGCGTCGACCCACGCGCGCGCCTGGGTGTCGGGGTGGCGGTAGAGGAGGGCCGGTGGCGCCGCGGTCCGTGACCTCCGCGCGCTCGGCGAGGGACCGGCGGACGCGTCCGGGGAGGCGGGCCGCGCGGGGGACAGGGTGACCGGACCGCCCTCCGGCGTCGGCGCGCCGGACGGCCCGTGCGCGGACGGGCGGGCCACCGGCCGTCCCTCGTCCCGCGTGGGGTGCCCGAGCGCGGACACCGATCCCGTCACGGTGCCGGTCGCCACCACGAGGGAGGCGACGGCGACCATGACACCGCGCCCCATCGACCTGCCGCGCTCGGCCCCGCGCTCGACGAGCCGCCGGCCACGTGAGCCTGACACGTTCGGTTCTCCCACTCCGGCCCCGGCCGCGTTCCCCCGTTCTGGGGAAGCCTTCGGCCCGGCGGCACGCGGGCCACCCTAGGACTGGGACGCTGCCCTCATGGTGCAGTCGGCACAGTTCACCACTTCTGTTGACATGGTCCTGGCCCGTATGCGCGCCCTGGACGCGGCGCTTCCCGAGCGCGACGGTCTGGCGGTCTTCAACCGTGTCTACCTCACGGTCACCGAGGAGTTCGACCGTCGTCTGGACGCCGGGACGTTCCCCGACCGGCGGGCCGCGGCGACACTGGACGTGCGGTTCGCGGAGCGCTATCTGGCGGTGGCCGAGGAGGGCCGCGCGCCCGCCTGCTGGCGGCCGCTGCTGCGCTTCCGCCGTCATCCGGGAGTACGGCCACTGCAGTTCGCGCTGTCGGGCATCAACGCGCACATCGGACACGATCTCGCGCTCGCCGTCGTGGACGCCTGTCGTACCCTCGGCTGCGAACCGGCCGATCTGGAGGACGAGTTCGACCGCGTGGGCGACCTCCTCGTATCGCTGGAGGAGCGCGTCCGCGAAGAGCTGATGCCGGGACCCGACCTGCTCCAGGTCGCCGATCCGCTCACCCATCTGCTCGGCTCGTGGAGTCTGGAGCGGGCCCGCGAGGCGACCTGGGCGGCGGCGCGGGCCCTGTGGGCGCTGCGCGGACTGCCCGACCTGGCCGAGGAGTTCGCAGACCGGCTCGACGCGGCGGTCGGCCTGGTCGGCCGGATGCTGCTCACTCCCCTGCCGGACTGATCCGGCCACGCCCCGCGGTCCTCGCCGGAACGACCGGACGCCCACAGTACGTTGACCTTCCGGCACACCCCGGATGCGAAGGAGTACACCCGTATGACGACGCGACTCGGCATCACCCTCCCGCAGATGAAGCACTACGACCTCGGGAAGGACGTGCCCGACGTGGCCCGCGCCGCGGAGGCGATCGGGTTCGACAGTCTGTGGGTCTTCGAGCGGGCCCTGTTCCCGGACCCCCCGAGGCAGGGGCTGTACGGCGTCGAGGGGCTGGCCTGGCCGGACTCCTACCGCGCGGTCGCCGACCCGCTGGTGACCCTGACGCTCGCGGCGGCGGTCACCGAGCGCGCCGAGCTCGGCACCAGCGTCCTGGTCGCGCCGCTGCACACGCCCTTCCAGCTCGCCAAGTCCCTCGCCACGCTCGACGCGGCCAGCGGCGGCCGGGTCGTGGCGGGCCTCGGCACGGGCTGGTCCCTCGACGAGTACGCGGCGTCCTCCGCGCGGCCCTTCGAGGAGCGCGGCGACGCCCTGGACGAGGTGATCGAGGTGTGCCGCGCGGTGTGGGGCCCCGACCCCGTGGTGTACGACGGCACCCTCACCCGGATCGCCTCGGCGGTGGTCGGCCCCAAGCCGGCCCGGCCGATCCCGATCCTGCTCGCCGCCAACACGGGCAGGGCGCGGCGCCGGCTCGTGGACCACGCGGACGGGTGGATGCCGATCGGCATGGGGGCCGGGCAACTGGCCGCGCAGTGGCGCCGGTTGCAGGATCTGGCCGCCGAGCGAGGGCGCACCCGGCCGCTGCGGACCGTGCTGCGCACCAATCCCCGCTACACGCCCAAACCGTACGCGGGCGACGACCGGCGGCCCTTCCAGGGGGACGTCGGGCAGATCGTGACGGACCTCGTCGCCCACGCCGAGGTCGGCCTCGACGAGATCTTCCTCGATCTGCAGAGCGAGGTCCGGGACGCCGAGGAGCTGAAGGACGTCGCGGCCGAGGTGTACGAAGCGGGGGGGGGGGGGGGGGGGGGGGGGGGGGGGGGGGGGGGGCGGGGGGGGGGGGGGGGGGGGGGGGGGGGGGGGGGGGGGCCGGGGGGGGGGGGCACGCCGCCGGTGGCCACCGGGCCCCAGCGGGTGGGCGTGACCCGGATGATCGACTTGG
>NZ_JBIASW010000007.1:309341-431677 GCF_042891215.1 Streptomyces sp. NPDC001914 | reverse complement strand
GGCGGGCGGGGCGCGGGGGTCTGTCCGGGCGGGGGGGGGGGGGGTGGGGGCCGGGGGGGGGGGGGGGGGGGGGGCCCCCGCCCCCCCCCGCCGCGGGATGAGGATCAGTCCTCGGGCAGCTCCACCGGCGCGATCTCGTCGTAGAGGTCGCCGGGCCCGGGGTTGGTCGGGTCGGTCGTCCCGCCGAGCTGGTGCATGACGCCCCAGACCGCGTTCAGCGCGGTCTGGACGGCGCCCTCGGCCCAGCCGGCCGTCCAGGAGATGTCGTCGCCCGCGAGGAAGATGCCCCGCTTGTCCTCGGGCAGCGTGTCCTGCATGAAGTGCGTGAACAGGCGGCGCTGGTAGCGGTAGTGACCCGGCAGGTTGGCCTTGAACGCGCCCATGAAATAGGGCTCGTTCTCCCAGGACACGGTCACCGGGTTGCCGATGATGTGCTTGCGGATGTCGACCTTCGGGTAGATCTCGCCGAGCGACTTCAGCATGACCTCCATCCGCTCGCTCGCGGACAGCGGCAGCCACTTCAGGCTGTCGTCGCACCACGTGTACGAGAGGCAGATGACGGCGGGCTTGTCCGGGCCGTCGTCGAGGAGGTAGGTGCCGCGCGTCATCCGGTCGGTGAGCGTCATCGACATGACGTCACGGCCGGTCTCCTCGTCCTTGTCCAGCCAGAACGGCCGGTCGACGGGCACGAAGAGCTTGCTCGACTCCATGTAGTGCGTGCGCTCGATCGCCGTCCAGTGGTCGATCGGGAAGAGCGAGTCGTCGCAGGCGACCTTGGAGAGCAGCATCCAGGACTGGGCGGTGAAGATCGCCGCCTTGTAGGTGCGGATGTCGCCGTTCGCGTCCGTCACGGTGATGCCGTTGCCCGCGGTGCGGTTCAGCCGGGTGACCGCCGGGCGCGGGGCGCCGTCGTGCAGCGACGACAGCGAGGTGCCGTACGCCCAGTGGACGATCTTCTCCGGCTCGCGCTCCCACAGGCGCAGCGGGAGCTGCTGGGAGCCGCCGACGATGCCGCGGTGGTGGTCGTCGGCCTCGGTGTAGACGACCCGCAGGATCTCCAGGATGGAGTTCGGGAAGTCGGTGTCCCAGCCGCCGGTGCCGAAGCCGACCTGGCCGAAGATCTCGCGGTGGCGGAAGGACTTGAAGGACTCCGAGTCGCACAGGAAGCCGTAGAAGGTCTGGTTGTCGAGCTTCTCGACGAGCTTCGACCAGATCTCGCGGATGCGCGGGACGTCGCGCTCGCGCATGGCCTGGTTCATGTCGGAGAAGTCGGCGCCGTCCTCCAGGCAGGCGTTCCAGGCGTTCATGACGTCGCGGTAGACCTGCGGGAGGTCGTCGACGGAGGTCGCGTAGTGGGACTCGCCCTTGAGGTCGACGACCGTCGAGGGCGTGGACTCCGCGAGGGGGTTGGGGAACGGACTGGTCTTGAGGCCGACCAGGTCGATGTAGTGCTGGAGGGCGGTGGAGGAGGGCGGGAAGCGCATCGCGCCCATCTCGGCGGTGAGCGAGGGGTCGCAGCCCTCGAAGCCGACCGTGCGCAGCCGGCCGCCGATCTCGTCGGCCTCGTACACGACGGGCTTGAGACCCATCTTCATCAGCTCGTACGCGGCCACGATGCCGGACAGTCCGCCGCCGATCACCGCGATCTCGGTGCCGTGCTCGGTCGCGGGTATCTGCCCGAGGCCCGCGGGGTGCGCGAGGAAGTCGTCGTAGGCGTAGGGGAAGTCCGGGCCGAACATGGTGATCGGCGGCTGCTGCACGTCGGCGTGCTGGACGGCGTTGGGCACGGTGGACGTCATGGGGTACGGACTCCTTGCGCGAATGCTGGTGAGGGGAGGGCTTGTCGGTCCGGCCGGGGGCGGGCCGGGCGGAGGATCAGACGAGGGACCCGTAGAGGCCGGGGCGGCGGTCCTTCAGATACGGGTTCGTCTCGCGGGAGGCCGCCAGGAGGACCGGGTCGGCGTCGGCCACGACCAGTTCCTCGCCCCGGCCCGCGCGGACCCGGGCGATGCCGTCGGGACCGGCCAGCGTGGACAGTCCGACGAACTCGAACTCCCCTTCAGGGCCGGTGCGGTTGACGTAGGCGACGTACATCTGGTTCTCGAAGGCGCGCACCGGGACGACGGACTCGGCGACGAACTGGAACGGGTGCATCTGCGCGGTCGGCACGAGCAGCAGGTCGGTGCCGGCGAGGGCGTGCGCGCGGACGTTCTCCGGGAACTCGACGTCGTAGCAGATCATGAGGCCGACCCGGAGGCCGTCCAGTTCGGCCTGGACGACGGACTGCTCGCCGGGCGTGAAGTGGTCGTGCTCGAAGCAGCCGAAGAGGTGGGTCTTGCGGTAGTTCGCGAGGCGGGTGCCGTCCGCGGAGATGAGCTGGACGGAGTTGAAGACCGTGGCCCCCTCGTCCGTCCCGGGGGCCTCGCGCTCGGGGTAGCCGTAGGCGACGGCGACGCCGTGCCGGGTGGCGATCTCGGCCACCGCGTCGGCGGAGTCGCCGTCGGCGGGTTCGGCGAGGCGGGCGATGTCGTCGCCGATGGCGTAGCCGGTCAGGAACATCTCCGACGTCACGACCAGCCCGGCGCCCGCGGCGGCGGCGCGGCCCGCGGCCTCGTCGAGGACCTTGAGGTTCTCGACGACCGAGCCGGGGCGGCCGGAGCTCTGGAGCAGGGCTGTGCGCATGCGGGTTCTCCACCGGTACGAGGGGGGTTCGGGGGTCAGTTAGACGGTACGGTCGGCCGCCTCGGGGGGACAAGAAGGACCTGTTGCGCGCCACTGAACGATTCGTTGCGTGCCCCCGGCCCCCGGCGGTGATTCGTTGCGCGCCCCACCGGACCCCCCGCGGTCAAGTCCCGAACGTCCCGAACCCCTGGAGACGCAGGTCACAGGCGGGCAGGTCCCCGGTATCCCCGGCCGGGGGTCACAGCTCGCGCAGTCGCTCAACGATCTCGCGCAGCAGTTCCGGGTCGGCCGCGGGAGCGCCGTCCGGCGGACGGTACGGCTCGTCGATGCGCAGCAGACCGGCCTCGGCGAGGTCGCCGAGCAGGACCCGTACGACGGTCAGCGGCAGGTCGGCGTCCGCGGCGAGCTCGACGACCGGCCGGGGTCCGCGGCGGGCCAGGTCGAGCAGCCCGGCCGCCGCATGGTCGAGACCGGGCCGCCCGGCATCCGTCTCCAGGACCGTGACCCGCGACATCAGGTCGACGACGTGCCGCTCGGAGGGCCGGGTGCGGCCCCCGGTGACGGTGTAGGGCCGCACCATCGGCCCCGTCTCGTCCTCGTACCAGTGCTCGTCGGCCACAGCGGGATCAGTGGCCCGCGGGGTCGGCCGCCGAACGTACGGCCGCGGCCATGTGGCGGCCGACACGGCGGACGAGCAGTTCCATCTCGTGCGCGAGCTGTCCGACGTCCGTCTGCACCTCGCTCAGCACGGCGAGCCGGCTCCCGTCGCCCGCCGGGGTGATGAAGAGATAGGCGTCGTCGAGCATCACCATGGTCTGGCGCACCCCGCCCGCGGTGAAGCGCTCGCCCACCGAGAGGGCGAGGCTGTGGAAGCCCGAGCAGACCGCGGCGAGGTGTTCGATGTCCCGTCTTCGCATGCCGTCCGAGCAGCTCAGCGGGAGGCCGTCGGCGGTGAGGAGCACGGCCTGGCGGACGTGGTCGGTCCTGGCCACGAGATCGTCGAGCAGCCACCCGAGATCGGTGCCGGGCCGGTCGGCGTCGTCCCCGGACCCGAGGAGGACACCCGCCTGCTCCGGGTGCCGGGCCTCCGCGGTCCGGGCGGGCTGCTCTGGGAGCTGGTCAGGGCGCATCGTCGGCGTCGGTCCCTTCCTCGGTGTCGGTTCGCTGCGCGGGGCCGGACGGGGCGGAGCCGGACCCGCCGGTCCCCGGGCTCGTGGGCAGGCCCTTGCGGCCTCGGTCGAGGCCGCGCTGGAAGGCTCCGAAGACCGCGCGCATCTCCTCCGGTGTGATGTCACGTTCCGGGGTCTCGTCGGCCGCCGGAGCGGCGGTGCGCAGCTCCGGCGCCAGGGCCCGCTGACGGACCCGGGTCGGCAGCACGGGCGCTTCCGGAGCCGGTTCCTCAGGCGGTACGGGGCCGGTCTCCCGCTCCTCGGACGCCCTGCGCTGTGCCGGCAGGACCGCGGTGGCGGTGCGGGTGGGAAGCGCGACCGGAGCCGTGACCGGCGCCGGGTGGGCGGTGTCCACGGGCGCGAGCACGTCTTCCGGGAGCAGCACCACGGCGGTCGTACCGCCGTACGGGGAACGGCACAGCGTGACCTCGATGCCGTGCCGTGCGGCGAGCCGGCCCACCACGTACAGGCCGAGCCGGTCGTGCCGGGTCGGGTCGAAGTCCTCGGGCGTGGTGAGGGTGCGGTGGGCCTCGTCGATCTGGTCGGGTTCGAGACCGAGGCCCCGGTCGTCGATCTCCAGGACGAACCCGTTCCGGGCCCGCCCGGTGCGCAGGGTGACCTGGGTGCGGGGCGGTGAGAACACGGTGGCGTTCTCGACGAGTTCGGCGATGAGATGGACGACGTCGGCGACGGCGTCCGCCGCGATGCCCACCTCGGGCATCGGGGGGACCACGACGCGCGTGTACTGCTCGATCTCGCCGACCGCGGAGGACACCACCTCGGCGACGGGCACCGGCCGCCGCCAGCGGCGGCCCGGGGCCGAGCCGGAGAGGATGATGAGGCTTTCCGCGTGGCGCCGCATGCGGGTGGTGAGGTGATCGATCCGGAACAGGTCGTCCAGGACGTCCGGGTCGTCCGTACGGCGCTCCAGCGTGTCGACGAGCTTGAGCTGGCGGTGGACGAGCGCCTGGTTGCGGCGGGCGATGTTCAGGAGCACCGCGAACAGCCCGCGGCGCAGGGTGGCCTGCTTGACGGCGGCCTCGACCGCGGCGAGCCGCGCGGTGTTGAAGGACCGGCCGACCTGGCCGATCTCGTCGGCCACCGCCTCCACGTCCGTGAGCGGCGGCGCCTCGGCGGCCGCGTCGACCTCCTCGCCCGCGCTCAACCGCTGCATGACCTGGGGCAGTTGGCGGTTGGTCAGCAGATCGGCCGCGTCGCGCAGCGACTCCAGGCGGCGCGAGATGCGGCGGGCTCCGCGCACCGCGAACCAGAGGGACAGTCCGACGGCGGCCAGGCCGAGCACTCCGACGATCGCGGCCTTGGTGAGCTCCCGGTAGGCGAACGCCCGTCCGCGCTCGGCGGAGTTGATCGCGGACTGGGTGCACAGCCGCATGTACTGCTTGACGGCACGGTCGGTGGTGGTGCGCCAGGAGCCGGCCGCGACGGCCCGGCCCGCGTGGGCGGCACCCGCCCGGAGCAGGGCGTCCTCGCCCCGGGTCAGTTCCCGGTGCAGGTCGCCGCGCTGGAAGGTCTCGAAGAGGGCGCGCGAGTCGGCGGGCAGGTCGGGCACGTAGGTCCGCTCGAAGACCCGGCGGTCCTCGATGGTCGCGGTGAGGGCGTCGTACTGGAGGTCGGTGAGGGTGCCGGCGGCCCGTGCCCCGGCGACGAGGGCGTCCTCGCGCGACACGAACTCCCGTACCCGCACCAGTTCGACGACGACCTGCGCCTCGCGGGCGAGCTGGCCCGCCTGGAGCGCGGTGAGCGCGGACGGGGCGTCGAATCCCGGTTCCACCAGGGTGCTGTACTCGGTCACGGCACGGTCCCACGTGACGGTACGGGACAGGACCCGGCCGCGCAGGGCCTCCAGAGCGTCGACGGAGTGGAGCACGTCGTCGAGCGCCCGCTTCTGACGGTCGGAGAGGCGGCCGCGGTCCCCGTCCCGGACCGCCGTGCGCATCGCGGTCACGGCGCGGTCGGTGCGGCGCTCCTGGGCCAGCAGCTCGGCTCCGGGCCGCGCCCCGTGTTTCGCGCCCAGGTACGCGGCGGCGAGGCGTCGTTCTATCTGGATCTGGCCGATCGCGGTGTCGACCGGGGTGCCGAAGTCCGTGTAGACGCTCTGGAGGCGGACGAGGGCGCGCAGGTCCCCGGTGACGGACACCATGGCGAAGCTCCACAGCGTCATGAGGGCGATCACCGGGGCGATCGCGAGGGCCACGATCCGCGAACGGACCGTGGGCGTACGGCCGATGGGCCAGCGCATGGTCTCCCCAGGGCGACGGGACGGTCGGGTGGCCGGGTGACGTGTGGTGACCCATGTGTTACTCGCGGGTAGCGGGCGCGCTCAAACTAATGGATGGTGCACCCGGACCGCAATGGCCAGACTGACCGAGCGTTCAATGCGCGCCGCACGCAGTCACCGCGCCGTCCCGTCCGCCGGCGCCGGCCGCGGCGAAGACGGTGACGACCGCCGCGTGGTCCGAGGGCCAGTCGTTGCCCGCGACGTCCGGCCAGGCACGGGGGGTTCCGGTGACCAGCGTCCGGGAGTCGAGGACGGTCAGGCCCCGGTGCAGGACGAAGTCGATCCGGTCCTGCGGTTCCGGGCGCCCGCTGCCGTCCTCGTGCTCGGCGTGGACGGGCGACCAGGTGTGTCCCGGGTCCCGGACCGGGTCGGGGTGCGCCTCCCGGTAGGAGTCGCGCAGGCCCGCCTCCTCGGCGGCCCGGGTCACCGGCCAGGCGACCTCCGGCCGGTCCAGATGCGAGGGCGCGTTGAAGTCGCCGGTCAGGACGAGGGGCACGGACGCGTCGCCGGTGTCGGCGATCCGCCGCAGGATCTCCCGCATCCGGGCGAGCCGGCCGCTCTCGTGCGCGATCAGCTCGGCCGCCGCAAGACCGTCGAAGCGGGCCTCGTAGGGGCCGTAGGGCGCGCAGTCGAGGTGGACGCTCCAGACGTCCACCCGCCGGCCGCCGTCCAGTTCGATCCGGACCCCGGCTCCTCCGTAGAAGCCCACGTCCGGATCGCCGAGCACCGCGGTGATCGGGTGCCGGCTGATGACGCCGAGGTTGTCGCCCGCCCGGTGGTGGTACCAGCCGAGGGCGCCGGCGAGCTCCCGTGCCGCGTCCCCGTACGTCTCCTGGAGGCCGACCACGTCCGCCCCGCTCTCCGTGATGACCTTGAGCTGCTTCTCGCGGTAGCCGTCGACCTTGGTCCCGCCGCACCAGAGGTTCCAGCTCATCACCCGCAGTTCGCCCGGGGCGACCATGGCCCGCAGCCGGGCCGGGGTGACCTCCTCCAGGCTGCCGAGCACGGTGCGGCCGTCGGCGGGCGCGATCGGCGCGAGCGAGGGCACCGCGAGGACGGCGCAGCCCGCCGACTCGGCCGAGGTGACGCCGGTCTGGGTGTCCTCGACGGCGACACAGGCGGCGGGGTCGACCCCGAGGGCGCGGCAGGCGGCGAGGTAGGGGTCCGGGGCGGGCTTGGTGCGCCCGGTGTCGTCGGCGGTGACGGAGACGGCGAAGCGGCCGGCGCCGAGCGCCTCCAGGACGGTGTCGGCGACCGCCCGCGGGGAGGCGGTCACAAGGGCCGTGAGCACGCCCTCGCGGGCGAGCGCGTCGAGCAGTTCCCTCGCCCCGGGGCGAGGCACGATGCCCGTACGGACCCGGTCCGCGAACTGCCGGTGCAGTTCGCCGGCGGTCTCCTCCCCCGGCGCGCCGGTGACCCCGGCGAGCCAGGCGGCGGTGTGCTCGACGGGCCGTCCGAGGACGTGCGGCTGATCGGCCCCCGTCAGCACGTGCCCGAGCCCGCCGGCCACCTCCTCCACCGCCTCCCACCACAGCCGCTCGGTGTCCACGAGCGTGCCGTCCATGTCGAACAGAACGGCCTGGAGCGAGCGTCGGCCGGTGGCGCGGTGGGTCACGGTGATCTCTTTCGTAGTGGGGGTACCAGGGAGATTCCAGCCCCGGCCAGGAAAGTCTCAGCCCCTCCCGCGCGTTTGCAGCCCCGGCCGGGAAGTCTCAGCCCCTCCGGCGTTTGAGGAGCGGGGTCTGGGGCGGAGCCCCAGGTACGGGACGGGTAGGGGCGGAGGGGGCGATCACGGCTTGTGGGGCAGGGGCCACGAACGCCGGCGGTTCGGAGTCGGCGGCGGACGCCGCTCAGCTCGGACGCGCGGCGACCAGGACCGGACGGTCAGGCAGGCTGACGGTCACGGCGGCCCCCGACACGAGCGCCCCGGCCTCCCCCGTGGCCAGATCGGCCTTGACCTCGGTGCCGTCGGCAAGCCGCACGGTCACCCGGGTGGCCGCACCGAGAAACGCGGTGGCCACGACCCGCGCGTCCCCCGAGGCATCGGCGCTCACCCGGACCGCCTCCGGCCGCACCAGCACATCCACCTCCCCGGGGGCGGGCGCGTCCCCGTCCACCGGCAGCCGCCGACCGAGGACGTCGACCCCGTCACCGCCGAGAGTCCCGGGGACACGGCTCATCGTGCCCACGAACTCGGCGACGAAGGCGGTGGCGGGACGCCCGTACAGCTCGGCCGGCGACGCGCACTGCTCCAGCCGTCCGGCCCGCATCACCGCGACCCGGTCCGCCATGGACAACGCCTCTTCCTGGTCGTGGGTCACGAACAGGGTGGTGATGCCGAGTTCGAGCTGGAGGCGGCGGATCTCCTCGCGCAGCGCGAGCCGCACCTTGGCGTCCAGCGCCGACAGCGGCTCGTCGAGCAGCAGGACACGGGGCCGCAGGGCGAGCGCGCGGGCCAGCGCGACCCGCTGCTGCTGGCCACCGGAGAGCTGGTGCGGGAACCGCTCGCCCTCGTCCCCGAGTCCCACGAGATCGAGCAGCTCGGCCGCGCGGGACCGGCGTTCGGCCGTACGCACCTTGCGCATCCGCAGCCCGAAGGCCACGTTGTCCAGCGCGCTCAGATGCGGGAAGAGGCTGTACGACTGGAAGACCATCCCGGCGTCGCGGCGGTGGGCCGGGACCCGGGTGATGTCCTGGCCGTCGACCAGCACCTCGCCGGAGTCGGGGTGCTCGAAGCCGGCGAGCATGCGCAGCGCGGTGGTCTTGCCGCAGCCGGAGGGGCCGAGCAGCGCGAGCAGTTCACCGGGACGGACGGTGAGGTCGAGGCCGTCGAGAGCGACGGTCGGACCGAACTCCCGCCTGAGTCCGCGGAATTCGACGGTGGCGGCCTTGTCGGGCGTGGCGAGGGTCATGTGGTCATCCCCGGGAGGCGGAAGCGGTACGGGAGCGGCCGCCGAGGACGGCGAGCGCGAGAAGGAGTGCCCAGGTGAGGAACAGGCTGAGCACGGAGACGGCGACGGACATCTGGGCCTGCGAGCCGCCGACGCCGTAGATCCACACGGCGAAGGGCTGGTAGCCGAGCAGGGCGGCGACCGTGAACTCACCGAGCACCAGGGCCAGGGTGAGGAAGGAGGCGTTGAGCAGCGCGCCGCGCAGATTGGGCAGCACCGCCCGTACGAGCGCCTGCGGCATGCTCGCCCCGCAGCTCCGGGCGGCCTCGACGAGCGTGCGCACGTCGACGGCCCGCAGTCCCGCGTCCAGGGCCCGGTACACGAAGGGCAGCGCCATCACGACGTACGCGAGGACGAGGACGACGGGGAAGCCCGGGTCCTGGATCGCCACGAACGTCTGGAACAGCGGGGTGCGCGAGAGGTGTTCGGGCCCCCACTTGAGGACGGTGGAGATGCCGGCGACGAACGCGATCGGCGGGACGACGAGCGGCAGTGAGCACACCACCTCGACGACCGGCCGCAGCCGGGGCGAGCCGAGCCGCAGCGCGACCGTGGCCGGCACCATCAGGAGCAGCACCACGGCGATGGTCGCGGCGGCCAGTTCCAGCGAGAGCAGCAGGCTGGGGACGAAGCCGTCGGCGGACACGATCGAGGTGTACGCGTCGGGGGTGACGCCCTGTCCCGGCGCGTCGACAGTGAAGAACACCGATGCGGCCATGGGCACCAGGAAGTACAGCGCGGCGAGGGCGAGGACCACCCGGCGCCACAGGTTCAGGCGAGCCATCGCGCGCTCCGTCGTTGCAGGGGCAGGTACACGGCCATGACCAGGCCCGCGACGAGGACCATGTCGAGGCTCAGGGCGAGCGCCACGTTCTCCTGGCCGACCAGCACGTTGCCGGAGATGGCGTCGGCGATCTGCAGGGTGACCAGCGGAACCGCGCTGCCCACCATGGCGGCGGCCGTGGCGTACGCGGCGAAGGCGCTGCCGAAGAG
Organism: Streptomyces sp. NPDC001914; assembly: GCF_042891215.1. Lineage (NCBI taxonomy): Bacteria > Bacillati > Actinomycetota > Actinomycetes > Kitasatosporales > Streptomycetaceae > Streptomyces > Streptomyces sp. NPDC001914. Next base: position 421,583 of record NZ_JBIASW010000007.1, on the reverse strand, counting down.
GAGCACGAGCCCGCCGAGGAGCGAGGGCGCGAGGACGGGCAGGGCCACGTGCCGCCAGTACTGGACGGAGGTCGCGCCGTTGTTCCGCGCCGCCTCGCGCCACTGGAAGCGCAGTCCGTCGAGGGCGGGCGTGATGGTGAGGACCATGAGCGGAATCAGGAAGTACAGGTAGACGACGACCAGGCCCCAGAAGCTGTAGAGGTTCCAGCCGTGTTCGGTGAGCCTCAAGTGGCTGGTGAGTACGCCGGAGTTGCCGAGGGTGGCGACGAAGGCGAAGGCCAGCGGGACGCCGCCGAAGTTGGCGAGGACGCCGGCGGCGGTGAGCACGGCCTCGCGCAGGGCGCGGAAGCGGGAGGTCACCACGGCCTGGGCGAGCGGCAGTCCGAGGACGGTGGCGAGTCCGGCGGAGACGGCGGACAGCTTGACGCTGCCCACGAGCGCCGTCAGGTAGGCGCCCTGGAACGAGCCGGTCAGGTTGGCCGTCGTGTACGAACCCGCGCCGGTGGCCGGGTCCTTGACGGTGAAGGCGCCGTTCAGCATGGCGAGCGCGGGGACACCGAAGGAGACCGCCACGAAGACGAGCAGCGGGAGGACGGCGAGCGGGCCGGTGGCGCGGCGGCGCCGCCGCTGCGGGTGGGCAGCGGCGGGCGCCACGTCGGCCGGGGCCTCCGAGAGAGCGGTGGTCATCCGGAGACGGCCTTGCCCCAGCCCTGGGCGAGCACGGTCTTGGCCTTGCTCTGCTGGGCCTCGGTCGGGAAGCTCGGGGTGCCCGAGACCGCGGGGAGCTTGGCGGCGGCGGTCTCGTCGAGCGTGCCGGCCTTCTCCATCGCGGTCATCAGCGCCGGCCGGGCGTATCCCTTGAGCCACAGGTTCTGGCCCTCGGCGCTGTAGAGGTACTCCTGCCACAGGCGGGCGGCCGCCGGGTGCGGGGCGTCCTTGTTGATGGCCTGGGAGTAGTACTGGGAGAACTGGCCGTCGCCCGGGACCGACACCTTCCAGTCGAGGCCCTTGGCCTTGAACTCGTCGGCGTAGCCGGCGTTCAGGTAGTCCCAGTCGATGCTGATGGGCGTCTCGCCCTTCTCGACGGTGGCCGGGGTCGACTCGACGGGCGTGTAGTTGCCGTTCTTCTTCAGCTTCGCGAAGAAGTCGAGGCCGGGCTGGATGTCGTCGAAGGAGCCCCCGCTCGCCAGCGCGGCCGCGTAGACGCCGCCGAACGCCGAACCGGACTTGGTGGGGTTGCCGTTGAGCGCGACCTGGCCCTTGTACTGCGGCTTGAGCAGGTCCTTGAAGGTCGTCGGACACTCCTTGACCCGCTTGGCGTCGCAGCCGATGGAGATGTAGCCCCCGTAGTCGTTGAACCAGCGGCCCGCGGTGTCCTTCTGGCCCTCGGGGAGGTCGCCGAAGGCGGCCACCTTGTACGGGGCGAGCAGACCCTGCTGGGCCGCGCTCAGCGCGAAGGAGCTGCCGAGGTCGAGGACGTCGGGGGCGCGGTCCTGGCCCTTGCGCGAGGTGACGGCGTTGATCTCGTCCTGGCTGGAGCCGTCGGGGCTCTCGACCTGGATCTTGATGCCGTACTTCTTGGTGAAGCCGTCGATGAGGGCGCCGTAGTTGGCCCAGTCGCGGGGCAGGGCGATCGCGTGGAGCGTGCCCTCCTTCTTCGCGGCCTCGGTGAGGGCGTCGAGACCGCCGAAGTCCGCGGCGGAGGTCGCGGTGGCCGCGCTCTTGCCGTCGGCGGTGGTCGCCTTGTCGTCGGGAGCGGCGCCGCAGGCGCTCAGGGTGAGCGCTGCGGCGACGGCGAGGCCGCCGGTGAGGAGGGCGGTCCTCGGCAGGAACACGGTCACGGTCTCTCCAGGGTGACGCACGAGGGTGGGATGAGCGGAGAACTTGTCTGAACAAGTTGGCCTCAGTAGGCCCGCCGTTGATGTCCTGTTCGTGAACGTCGGTGAAACCACAAGCCCCTATTCCCTGCACAATTCCAGGCGACGCGGAGCACCGCCCGATGTGGATTAGGCTGATCAGGCTGTGCACAGCGGCTGAACCAGAGGGGAAGAATGACGGCGCGACACGAGGAGATCGCCGAGGAGCTGCGGCGGGCGATCGACCGCGAGGAGTACACCGTGGGCAGCCTGCTGCCGGCGGAGACCGACCTCGCGGCGCACTACGGCGTCTCGCGCGGCACGGTCCGCCAGGCCGTCGCGGCCCTGACCGCCGAAGGGCTCATCGGGTCACGTCAGGGCGCCCGGCGCGTGGTCCTCGCCGGCCGTCGCAGCCAGAGCTTCGCCGAACTGCGCAGCTTCGCCCAGTGGGCGCGGGCGATGGGGCGCGAGGCGACGGGACACGTGGTGGCCCAGGAGTACCGCCCGGCGACGGCGGAGGACGCCGTCCGCCTCCAACTCCGGGAACGGACAGCGGTGTTGCACGTGCTGCGGGTCCGCGGCCTGGACGGCGAACCGGTCCTGCTGGAGCGCACGGTGTACGCGGACTGGATCTCCCCCGCCGTCGCGGCCGTCGAGCCCGACTGCGCCTCCGTCACCCAGCGGCTCTTCGAGGACACCGGTCTGGTCTTCGCGTACGGCGAGCACGTCATCGACGCCGTCGCGGCGAGCGCCCAGGACGCCGGCCTCCTCGGCGTCCGCCGCACCAGCCCCCTGCTGCGCGTCCGCCGGGTCACCACCACCCGCGAGGGCCGCCCGGTGGAATGGTCCGACGACCGCTACCGCTCGGACGCGGTGAGCTTCAGCGTCCACAACTCGATCGACAACAACGCCCTGGCAAGGAAAACGGCGGAGTAAGGACCCGCCCGAGCACCGGGCACCGTCCGACGCCGGGCACTGTCCGACACCGGGCACTGGAGCGCCCCGTCAGGGGCGCGGGGAACTGCGCGACAAGCCACGACCCACCCGCACCCGCCGGGAGCGAGAACCCCCACCCCCTGGGGCGCACGCCTTTGTGGGGGCGCCGACTACGTAGGTGACCCCGAGGAAAACCTCCGCAGCAGGGGCGACAGCACCAGCACGGACTTCGTCCGCTCCACGAACGGCTCCCCCGCAATCCGTTCGAGCACCCGCTCGAAGTGCCGCATGTCGGAGGCGAACACCTGGACCACCGCGTCCGCCTCCCCGGTGACGGTGGAGGCGGCCACGACTTCCTGGTACCGCTCCAGACCCCGCTGGATGGTCTCCGGCGAGGTGTTGCGGCGGCAGTAGATCTCGACGAACCCCTCCGTCTCCCAGCCGAGCGCCGCCGGGTCCACCCGTACGGTGAACCCGGTGATGGCCCCGGTGGCCCGCAGCCGGTCGACCCGCCGCTTCACGGCGGGCGCGGAGAGGCCGACCAGTTGCCCGATGTCCGCGTAGGAACGGCGGGCGTCCTCGGCGAGGGCGTGCACGATGCGTTCGTCGAGATTGTTCAGCACTGCGGGTGGTTCACTTTTCTGCGAGGGGTTCCTGAGAAGGATCCGCTACGGGTCCTACGGCTGCTCGGCGACGGCTTCCGCGGTCGCCATCCGGGACTTGCGGTAGCCGTAACTGAAGTAGAACACGAGCCCGACGGCCATCCAGACGCCGAAGACCACCCAGGTGACGGCCGAGAGGGAGGCCATCATCCACACGCACAGCAGGAAGCCGATCGCGGGCAGCACCGGCGCGAGCGGGACCCGGAAAGTCCGGCGCATGGCCGGGCGCGTCCGGCGCAGCACCACGACGGCGACGTTGACCAGCGCGAAGGCGAACAGCGTGCCGATGCTGGTGGCGTCGGCGAGCTGACCGAGCGGGATCGCCGCGGCGAGGACGCCGCAGAACAGCGAGACGATGACCGTGTTGGCGCGCGGCGTTCCGGTCTTCGGGTGGACCCGGGCGAACACCTTGGGCACGAGACCGTCGCGGGCCATCGCGAACAGGATGCGGGTCTGGCCGTAGAGCACGGTCAGCACGACACTGGCGATGGCGATGACGGCGCAGGCCGCGAGCAGCGTGCCCCAGAAGGTCTGCCCCGTGACGTCCTTCATGATCCCGGCGAGCGCGGCCTCGGAGTCGTTGAACTGCCGCCAGGGCTTCGCGCCGACGGCCACGGCCGCGACGAGGACGTACAGGGCGGTCACGATGACCAGCGAGAGCATGATCGCGCGCGGCAGGTCGCGCTGCGGGTCCTTGGCCTCCTCACCGGCGGTGGAGGCGGCGTCGAAGCCGATGTAGGAGAAGAACAGGGTGGCGCCGGCGGCGCTGACGCCCGCCATGCCGAGCGGCATGAAGTGCTCGTAGTTGCCGGAGCGCAGGCCCTGGACGCCGATCGCGCAGAACAGCACCAGCGCGGCGATCTTCACGGCCACCATCACGGTGTTGGCGCGGGCCGACTCCCGCGCACCGCCGAGCAGGAACGCCATCGCGAGCAGGACGACGATGAGCGCGGGCAGGTTGAAGATGCCCCCGTCGCCGGGCGGCGCGGAGAGCGCGTCCGGGATGGTGACGCCGATGGTGCCGTCGAGCAGCTCGTTCAGGTACTCGCCCCAGCCGACCGCGACGGCCGCGACCGAGACGCCGTACTCCAGGACCAGACACCAGCCGCAGATCCAGGCGATCAGCTCGCCCATCGTTGCGTACGCGTACGAGTACGAGGATCCGGCGACCGGGATGGTGCCGGCCAGCTCCGCGTAGGACAGGGCGGAGAAGAGGGCCGTGAGGCCTGCTATGACGAAGGACAGGGTGACCGCGGGCCCGGCCTTGGGGACGGCCTCGCCGAGGACCACGAAGATGCCGGTGCCGAGCGTGGCACCGATGCTGATCATGGTGAGCTGCCACAGGCCGAGGGAGCGTCGCAGCGAGCCTCCCTCGCCGTGTCCGCCCTCCTGGACCAGGCGTTCCACCGGCTTGCGGCGCATGAGGCGCGCGCCGACACCCGGGGCGGGCGGGGCGGACGTGGGAGGGGACTGCGGGGGTGCGCCTTGGTCGAGCACGCGCTCGCTCCTTCATCGCTGCCGGTCGAAGAGGACGGGGACCGGCGGCACCCCTGACAGCCGGGACCCGCCGAGCGGGGTCCCCGCCACGCCTGTGTACAGCGCCCGACCCTATGAGTTCGGGCTTCCCGGGCGTAATGCAGCAACCTTGCGCATCTCCGCAAGATCGTTGCGTTCATCCCAGGCCGGCGCGTGTTCGTTGCGCGGGCCTTTTCGATGGTTGCGCGAGGCGACTTCCGGCCACTGGGGGAAGCCCTCGCGCGCGTACGGCCCCCGCTCCCGGAAGGGGAGCGGGGGCCGTACGGGAACGGCGGTGGATCAGCTCCAGCTCGCGTGCAGCGGCTTGCCCTCGGCGTAGCCGGCGGCGCTCTGGATGCCCACGATCGCCTTCTGCGCGAACTCCTCGAGGGAGTTGGCGCCCGCGTAGGTGCAGGAGGAACGGACGCCCGCGATGATCGAGTCGATCAGGTCCTCGACGCCCGGACGGGACGGGTCGAGGAACATCCGCGAGGTGGAGATGCCCTCCTCGAACAGCGCCTTGCGGGCCCGGTCGTACGCGGACTCCTCGCTGGTGCGGTTCTTGACGGCACGCGCGGACGCCATGCCGAACGACTCCTTGTACAGGCGTCCGCTCGCGTCCTGGTGCAGGTCGCCCGGGGACTCGTACGTGCCGGCGAACCACGAGCCGATCATGACGTTGGACGCGCCGGCGGCCAGCGCCATCGCGACGTCACGGGGGTGGCGGACACCGCCGTCGGCCCATACGCGCTTGCCGTACTTCTTCGCCTCGGCCGCGCACTCCAGGACGGCGGAGAACTGCGGGCGGCCGACGCCGGTCATCATGCGGGTGGTGCACATGGCGCCGGGGCCCACGCCGACCTTGATGATGTCGGCGCCCGCGTCGATCAGGTCCTTGACGCCCTCGGCGGCGACGATGTTGCCCGCGACGATCGGCACCTTCGGGTCCAGCGCGCGCACGGTCCTGACGGCGCTGATCATCGACTCCTGGTGGCCGTGGGCCGTGTCGATGACGAGCGTGTCGACGCCCGCGTCCAGCAGCTGCTTGGCCTTGCCCTCCACGTCGCCGTTGATGCCGACGGCGGCGGCGATGCGCAGCCTGCCGTTCGCGTCGGTGGCGGGCGAGTACAGGGTGGCGCGCAGGGCGCCCTTGCGGGTCAGGATGCCGGCCAGCTTGCCGTCCGCGTCCACGGCGGGGGCGTAGCGGCGGTTGGCGGCGTCGAGCCGGTTGAACGCCTCGCGCGGCTCGATGTCGGCGTCCAGGAGCAGCAGGTCCTTGGACATGACCTCGGAGAGCTGGGTGAAGCGGTCGACGCCGGTGAGGTCGGTGTCGGTGACCACGCCGACGGGCCGGCCGTCCTCGTCGACGACGACGCCCGCGTTGTGCGCGCGCTTGGGCAGCAGCGCCAGCGCGTCGGCGACGGTCTGGTGGGGCGCGAGGACGATCGGGGTGTCGAGCACCAGATGACGGCCCTTGACCCAGCCGACGACCTCGGTGATGACCTCGATCGGAATGTCCTGCGGGATGACGACAAGGCCACCGCGGCGGGCGACGGTCTCGGCCATCCGGCGGCCGGCGATCGCCGTCATGTTGGCGACGACGAGCGGGATCGTGGTGCCGGAACCGTCCGGGGAGGCGAGGTCCACTCCCTGACGCGAGCCGACGGCCGAGCGGCTGGGCACCATGAAGACGTCGTCGTACGTCAGGTCGTACGGGGGCTGGATGTCGTTGAGGAAACGCACGTGCTGCACATCCCAGTCGATCAGAGGTGGCCCCCGGACAGGTCAGCCAGGGGGAAGAGCACGTACTTCATTGTCCCATGCCGGCCGCCGCACGGTCCCCAGGCGGATCATCCAGGCTGGTCAGGGGGCAACTGGTCGGATCCTCCAAGGGAGAGGACGACCGAGAGCGCCGCGTCGGCGCCCTGGTAGTAGCCGGAGGCCGTCGCCAGCACCGCCTGCGCGATCTCCCACTCCTCGGGACGTGCCCGCGCGTAGGGGCGCCAGCCGGTCACCACGATGAGTCTGCCCGGACTGGCCGGTCCCCAGTCGGGGTCGCCCAGGAGGTCGCCGAGCGCGTCCCAGTTCCGCCCGAACCACTCCGGCAGGTCGAGGGCGCGGATGCAGCGCGACATGAAGGCGCCCTTGTCGAGCACCCCGGTGAGGTCGAGTTCGGTGACCTGCCACCCGGCCGAACGGCACACCACAGCGAGCGGACCGTGCGTCATCCCAGCACCGCCTTGAACGAGTTGTCGTGGTCGCCGGGCCCGGGAACGCGCGAGGGGACGGGCGTGGCGGCATCGATGTCGATGCTGCCACGCCCGTCCCCTCGCGGCGCGCGCTGGGCGCCGTCGTCAGGACCCGTCCGGGTCCGCCCGGTTCAGCGCCGGACGCGGGGCTGGGCCCGCCGTCATCAGCGCGTCCGCGGCCGAGGTGTCCGTGACCAGGCTGGTGACCAGCCCGGACCGCAGCACCGCGTCGATGGCGGCCGCCTTGCGGTGTCCGCCCGCTATGGCGACGACCTCGGGGATACGGCGCAGCCGGTCGGCCTCGACCGTGATGCAGCGCTCGCCCAGGTCACGCCCGACCCGCCGGCCCTCGGCGTCGAAGAGGTGCGCGGACATCTCGGCGGCGACACCGAGCGACGCGTAGTGCGCGCGCTCCTCGTCGCTGAGCATGTCGTGCACCGTGGAGATGCCGGGCTCCCAGGAGCCGATGGACACGCAGGCGACCGTCACCTTGTCGAAGTACTCGAAGGCGCGGGCGATCCCCGTCTGGTTGCGCAGCGCCGCCGCGGTGGCCGCGTCGGGCAGCAGCATCGGCGCGTAGATGGGGTGGGCGTCGCCGCCCGACACCTGCGCGGCGCGCCGGACGGCCTCGACGGAGCCGCGTTCGGCGGTCCCTGCGTCGTACACGCCCGTGAGCTGCACCACCGTGCACGGCGGGAGCCTGTCCAGGGCCGCCGCCATGTGGATCGTGGAGCGGCCCCAGGCGAGGCCGAGCACGTCGCCCTCGTTGACCAGCTCGCCGAGCAGGTCGGCGGCCACCTCGCCGAGGTTCTCCGGGTCGGGCGACTCCTCGGCCTCGGCCGGGGACTCGACGACGACGGCGTGCCGCAGGCCGTACCGGGCACGCAGCGCGTCCGAGCGCTCCGCGTCGAGCTCGGCGGGGACGCGGATCTCGATCCTCACGAGATCCCGTTCGAGGGCGGTCTCCAGGACCCGGGCCACCTTGAAGCGGCTGACGCCGAACTCCTCGGCGATCTGGATCTTGGACTTGCCCTCGAGGTAGAAGCGGCGGGCCATGGCCGCCGCCTGGACCAGCTCAGCGGGTCCCATCCGCATGGCTGACCGGCCCGCCGACATACCCGACACGGCCATCTCCTCACTGCTGTTCACACTCTGGATTCGCCGTTCATCCTTGCAGATCCGGCGCACTTGATCCGCCCTGATGGGCGGCGTTCACGTTCCCTTGGCTCAGTGGCCGCACGCCCACGACGCACGGGTGGTCGCCTCCTCGGCCTGCGTGCGCAGTGCACGTACCGCCTGGGCGGGGTCCGCGGCCCCGTACACGGCCGATCCGGCGACGAACACGTCGGCTCCCGCGTCCGCGCACCGCTCGATGGTGGAGGCCGAGACACCGCCGTCGACCTGGAGCCACAGTTCCAGGCCGTGCTTGCTGATCAACTCGCGCGTGCGGCGGATCTTGGGGAGCATGATGTCAAGAAAGGCCTGGCCCCCGAATCCGGGCTCGACGGTCATGATCAGCAGCATGTCGAGCTCGGGCAGCAGATCCTCGTACGGCTCGATGGGGGTCGCCGGCTTGAGCGCCATGGAGGCGCGGGCCCCCTTGGCCCGGATCTCCCGGGCGAGCCGGACGGGCGCGGCGGCCGCCTCCACATGGAAGGTGACGGAGCCGGCACCGGCTTCCACGTACTGGGGCGCCCACCGATCGGCGTCCTCGATCATCAGATGGCAGTCCAGCGGAGTGTCCGTCGCACGGGCCAAAGACTCTACGACCGGCACCCCGAGGGTGAGGTTCGGTACGAAATGGTTGTCCATGACGTCGACATGGAGCCAGTCCGCGCCTTCCACCGCTTTTGCCTCCTCGGCAAGACGGGCGAAGTCGGCGGACAGGATGCTGGGATTGATCTGCGCGGCCATGCCCCAAGACTGCCATGCCCCGGGCCCGTTGCCCGCCCCGGTCCGGACCTGGATCGTCCCGTGACTGCCGCAGGACGGTCCGCCGTGCCATTCTGGACGGCCCAGCGGTGCTGCGTCCGGTCTCGGGGGTGGGCATGAAGCGGCTCGACGTCTGGAAGCGCGGCGCCATCGGAGTCGTCTGCGGCCGGCGGTCCAAGTGGCTGGTTCTCGCCCTGTGGCTGCTGGTTCTCCTCTTCGTGGCACCCCTCGGAACGAAGCTCGGCGACGCGCAGGACAACGACGCCCAGTCCTGGCTGCCGGGCTCGGCCGAATCCACCCAGGTCCTCGACATCTCGAACGGCTTCCGGCCCGAACAGATCCCCGCGGTCGTCGTCTACGCGCGCCCCGACGGCCTGACCGTGCAGGACAGGCGTCAGATCTCCGAGGACGTGCGGCAGCTCAAGACGCTGCGTGACCACGGCATCCGGGGCGCGGAGACCCGGGGCCCGGTCTTCGACCGGCAGCCGGACCCGCGCGCGGCGCAGGTCTACGTCCCCATCACCATGGACGCGCAGGGCTGGCAGCGGATCGCGCCGGCCGTCGACTCCATCCGTGACGAGGTCGGCAAGGGCGGCGACGGGCTCGCGGTGCACATCACCGGGCCCGGCGGCACGGCCGCCGACTCCTCCAAGGCCTTCGAGGGCATCGACTCGACGCTCCTGTACGCCGCGATGGCCGTCGTCATCGTGATGCTGCTGATCACCTTCCGCAGCCCGATCCTGCTGTTCGTCCCCCTGCTCGGCGTGGTCGTCGCCCTGTTCACGGCCCAGGCACTGATCTATCTGCTGGCGAAACACGCCGGTCTGACCGTCAACGGGCAGAGCGCGGGCATCCTGACCGTGCTCGTGTTCGGAGCGGGGACCGACTACGCGCTGCTGCTGGTCGCCCGATATCGCGAGGAACTGCGCCGCCACGAGGACCGGCACGAGGCCATGACGCTCGCCATGAACCGGGCCGGGCCCGCCATCCTCGCCTCGGGCGCGACGGTCGTCCTGAGCATGCTCGTGCTCCTGGTCGCCGAGATGAACTCGACGCGAGGTCTCGGCCCGGTCGCGGCGATCGGCGTGGCCGTCGGCCTGCTCGCCATGCTGACGCTCTTCCCCGCCCTGCTGCTGGTCTTCGGGCGCTGGATCTTCTGGCCGGCCGTCCCGCACCTCGGCTCGGCCGACCCGACCAGGAGCGGCGTCTGGGCGCACATGGGCTCGCGGATCTCCCGCCGCCCCCGGACGTTCTGGGTGGCCACGGCGCTGGCCCTCGGGCTGCTGTCCCTCGGCCTGATCCAGCTCCGCGCCGCGGGCATCCCCAACGCCGACCAGTTCACCGGGAAACCGGACTCGATCGTCGGCCAGGAGGTCTCGGCGCAGTACTTCCCCGCCGGCGACGGCGATCCCCTGGTCATCGTGTCCAACACGGCCCAGGGCAGACAGGTCGGCGAGGCCGTGGCGGCGGACCCGGGCGTGGTCACGTCGAGTATCGGGGTGCCACCGGGCACCGCTCCCGTGCACGACGGCAAGGTGCTGTTCGAGGCGACCACCCGCGCCCCGGCCGACAGCACGGCGGCGAAGGACACCGTGGAGCGGGTCCGCGACGCGGTGCACGCGGTGCCGGGCGCGGACGCCAAGGTGGGCGGCGGTACGGCGGCCCTGCTGGACATGGAGAAGGCCCAGACGCACGACAACTATCTGGTCATCCCGCTCGTCCTAGTGGTGGTCCTGCTGGTGCTGAGCGTCCTGCTGCGCGCACTGGTCGCCCCGCTCCTGCTGATCGGGACCGTGGTGCTGTCGCTGGCGACCGCGCTCGGCGTGAGCGCGCTGGCCTTCCGGCACGTCTTCGACTACGCGGGCGAGGACGTCGCCTTCCCGCTGTTCGTCTTCGTGTTCCTGGTGGCGCTCGGCATCGACTACAACATCTTCCTGACCACGCGCATCCGCGAGGAGGCGATCCGTCATGGCACCCGGCAGGGCGTGGTGACGGGTCTGGCCACCACCGGGGCGGTGATCACCTCGGCCGGTCTGGTCCTCGCGGGCACGTTCGCGGCCCTGGGCACCCTGCCGATCGTGGGGTTCGCGGAGATCGGCTTCGCGGTCGCGCTCGGCGTGCTCCTGGACACCTTCGTGGTGCGCTCGGTGCTGGTCACCTCGCTCTTCCTCGACGTCGGCCCGAAGGTGTGGTGGCCACACCGGCTGGCGCACGAGGACGGCGGCCACGGCGGAGCCCGGCCCTCCTGGACGGGGCAGCGGCAGGAACCCGGGGCACCCGAGGCCTCCGCGGGTGCCGTCACGTCCCCGCATCCCGGCGGGTCCGGCACGTCGGCGAACCCCGGCACGCCGGCGCATCCCGGCGACTCGGGGACGTCCGGAGACACCGGGACACCCGGCGGGGACCAGGCGCCCGGCGCGAGCGGTGGTTCCCCGGACCCGGAGCCCGGAAAGCCGGGGCAGCCGCCCGGGTAGGCGGCTGCCGCCGGTCCGGCCGAGGGCGGCCGTTCGGGAGGGGCCGCCGGTGGCGGCAGCGGTCAGGCGGTCCGGCGGATCAGGGCCAGGTACATCGCGTCCGTGCCGTGCAGGTGCGGCCAGAGCTGGACGTCGGGACCGTCCCCGAGCGCGGGCACGCCGGGCAGCAGCGGGCGGGCGTCGAGCAGTTCGGCGGAGCCGTCCTCGAAGTGCTTGAGGACGTCGTCGACAACCGCGCGGGTCTCCGCGAGGTGCGGCGAGCAGGTCGCGTAGCCGACGACACCGCCGACCCGCACCGACGCGAGCGCCGTGCGCAGCAGTCCGCGCTGGAGCGGCCCGAAGCCGTCCAGATCCTCGGGGCGGCGCCGCCAGCGGGCCTCGGGACGGCGGCGCAGCGCGCCCAGGCCCGTGCAGGGCACGTCCATGAGCACCCGGTCGAACGTGCCGGGCCGCCACGGCGGGCGGGTGCCGTCGGCGGCGATGACCTGGTACGGGCCGGGGTTCCCGGCGAGTGCCTTGGCGACGAGCCCCGCGCGGTGCGGCTGCTTCTCCGAGGCGAGCAGCGTCGCTCCCCGCCGGGCGGCGAGACCGGCCAGCATCGCGGCCTTGCCGCCGGGTCCGGCGCAGCCGTCCAGCCAGACCCGGTCGGGCCCGTCGAGCGGGGCGTTCGCCAGGGCGATCGCCACGAGCTGGCTGCCCTCGTCCTGGACACCGGCACGGCCCTCGCGCACGGCGTCCACGGCGCCCGGCTCACCGCCCTCGGTGAGCCGCACGGCGTACGGGGACCAGCGGCCGGGCAGCGCCGCGTCCTCGTCGAGGGCGTCGAGGAGTTCGTCGGCGGTGGAGCGTCCGGGGCGGGCGACGAGGGTCACCTCGGGCCGTTCGTTGTCGGCCTCCAGCAGATCCTCGATACCGGCCCGGCCGCCGCCCAGGGAGTCCCACAGCGCGGAGACGACCCAGCGCGGGTGGGAGTGCACGACGGCGAGGTGGTCCTCGGGGTCCTCGTCGTAGGGCGGCGCGACCTGCTCCAGCCAGGCGTCGAGATCCTGCCGGGCGACCTTGCGCAGCACGGCGTTCACGAACTTGGCGCGCCCGTCGCCGAGCACCACCCGGGCCAGCTCGACCGAGGCGGAGACGGCCGCGTGCGTCGGGATGCGGGTGCCGAGCAGCTGATGGACACCGAGGCTGAGCACGTCGAGGACCGGCGGGTCGACCTCCCGCAGCGGCCGGTCGACACAGGCCGAGATGACGGCGTCGTACGTCCCCTGGCGGCGCAGCGTGCCGTACACCAGCTCGGTGGCGAGCGCGGCGTCCCGTGCGTCGAAGTCGCCCTTCTGTTTCGCCTTGCGCAGCAGCGGAGGCAGGACGAGGTTCGCGTACGCGTCCCGCTCGTCGACGGCCCGCAGCGCCTCGAAGGCGAGCATGCGGACCGGGTCCTTCTGGGGGCGGCGGTAGGGCTTGCCGGTCTTCTGCGGCCGACGGGGCTGCTCACTCACGAAAAAGGTGCTCCGGATCCAGGAAAAAGATGCGTCTATCAGCGTACGCCGCGGGGCTCAGGACGTACGCGCCCAGCCACTCGGCCGGGGACGCCCACGACAGCCCGGCGAGGGTGCTTCGGCGCCGGTGAGGCCGCTCCCGGCGCAAAACCGGGCCGAAGCCGCGCCGGACCTCGCGGCACGCGCCGGGCGGGCCTGCTCCGGTCTCCGGGTGGGCGCCCGCGGGCTCACCGGCTCCCGCGGCGCCCCAGGCGGCCGGGGCCTGCCCGGCCTCGGGCCGGTTCAGACCCCGAGACGCTCCCCGGAGGGAATCCGCACACCGCGGGCCCAGTCCGCGGCGCGCATCGGCTTCTTGCCCTGGGCCTGCACCCAGAGCAGTTCGACGGCGTACGACCCGGTGCCCACGTACACGTTGTTCTTGGCGACGGACAGCTCGCCCGGGGCGAGGTCCGTACGGTCGGGCACCGTCGCGACGTGGATGAGCTTGAGGCGCTCGCCGCGGAAGACGGTCCAGGCGCCGGGGGCGGGGGTGCACCCGCGCACCACGCGGTCGACGCGCAGCGCCGGGGCGGCCCAGTCGATGTGGGCGTTCTCGACGGTGATCTTGGACGCCGTGCTGATGCCGTCCGCGGGCTGCGGTACGGCCTTGAGCGTGCCGTCCTCGATGCCGTCCATCGTCGCGGCGAGCAGTCCGGACCCGGCGAAGGCGAGCCGCGTGAGCAGGTCCCCGCTGGTGTCGGTGGGCCGGATCTCCTCGGTGACGGTCCCGTACACCGGCCCGGAGTCGAGCCCCTCCTCGATCAGGAAGGTGGAGGCGCCGGTGATCTCGTCGCCGGCCATGATCGCGTGCTGCACGGGGGCGGCGCCGCGCCAGGCCGGCAGCAGCGAGAAGTGCAGGTTGACCCAGCCCTGGGCGGGGATGTCGAGGGCGACCCGGGGCAGCAGGGCCCCGTACGCGACGACGGGACAGCAGTCCGGGCCGATCTCCCGCAGCCGGGCCAGGAACTCCTCGTCCCGGGGCTTCGCGGGCTTGAGCACCTCGATCCCGGCCTGCTCCGCCCGCTCGGCGACCGGACTCGCGACGAGCCGTCGCCCGCGTCCGGCCGGCGCGTCCGGCCGGGTCACGACGGCGGCCACCTCGTGCCGCCCGGAGGCGATCAGGGCGTCCAGGGCGGGAACGGCGACCTCGGGGGTGCCTGCGAAGACGAGCTTCATGGGTGGCGGTTGGCCTCTCGGGCGGGAGCACTTCCATCCCCCGCGCGCGTGCCGGTACCGGCGAAGCACGGGGCAGCGCACCAGTCTATGCCGCCCTGGGCCATGGGGCTCGGGAGTTCTCCGGGGGCCCATGGCCCAGGGCGTGTACGGAGTGCGGGCGGCCGTCCGCCGGAGTGCGGGGCGACCGTCCGCGCAGGTGGCGGTGTCCGGCCGGCGGCGCCCGGGGCGCGGACATCGCACGGCGGGGGGCGTACTTCCCGGGACGCGCCCCGTTCATATGCTCTTGCGCCCTTGCACCCGTGACCACTCACCCGTCCACGCGTTGGTCAAGAAAGAGTTGACCACCGTGGGCCGCGGACCAGCGGCCCGATCCCTTTCAACGCCGGTTCGAGAGGCTTGTTCATGGCCGACCATGCAACCCACGACGCCCAGGCTCGGGCCAGCCTGCACTTGCTGGTGCGGGACATCGAGCGGGTCCGTCGGCAGGTGGACGCACTGCGCACGCTCACCGCCCAGTTGGGCAACGTCTACCGCCCGCGCCGCGCCGGCCCCTCCACGGGCTTCGTCGTGTACGGACGCGCTCCCGCCCCGACCGTCCGCCTCGCCCAGGAACTGCGGGACAGCGTCGAGACACTGGTCACCGCCGCGGTGGACTTCGACCGCTCCCTCGGCTTCTCCTGGGACGCGGTGGGCTCGGCCCTCGGGGTCACCAAGCAGGCGGTGCACCGGCGTTACGGCGCCCGCCGCGCCGCCGCCCAGGCCGCCGCCGAGGCGGAGCGCGCCACGGAGACGGCGGCCGACACACGCCCGGTCACCGTCAACACCACGATCCCCTCGGTGCCGACCGTCCCCGCCGCCCGCTCCATGCCGACCCAGCCGACGGCCGGCAGCCCGACGCTCCGCGACGAAGCGAGGCCCACGGCCTTCCCGGGCCCGCGCAACGGCTGACCGACCCCGCAGACGCCAACTGCCTCCCGGCACCGGGCCCCGGGGGGCAGTCCCATGACAACCTCACCCCGCACAGGCCGGACCTCACCCCCAGGCCAGACCTCACCCGAGACCGGCCGCACCTCACCCGATGTCCGCCGGATCGATCCGGATGCGTACGGGCTCACCGCCCCCGCGGGCCATGCGCGCCGCCTGGGCACTCTTCAGCGCGGCCGCCAGCGCGGCGCCACTGCCCGGCGGCACCCGGACGAGCACCCGCTCCCCGGGTTCCCCGGGAGGCGGTCCCCCGGGCCGCCGTGGCCGCCCAGCCTCACCGGCCGGAAGCGGTACGGGCCCCAGTACCTCGGCGTCACGCGGCAGTTCGGCCGCCGCGAGGAACCCGGCGAGCGCCTCCGGCGCCCCGGACACCGCCGCCATCCGGGACACGGGCGGAAAGCCCAGCTCGGCCCGCTCGGCGAGTTCACGCACCGCGTGCCCGACCGGGTCCCACCGCACGAGCGCCTGCACGGGCCGCAGGGTCGGTTCCGCCACGACCACGACCGTGCCTCCCGCCGCCTGCGGACGGACCAGCGCGGCGGCCGCCGTCCACCGGCGCAACGCGTCCTCGCCGGCCCGCAGATCGGGCCGCCCGAGCATGGCCCAGCCGTCGAGCAGCAGGGCCGCCGCGTACCCGCCCTCGGCGACCGGTTCGGCCCCCGGCGTGCTGACCACCAGGGCGGGCGTCGCGGACACCGTGTCCAGCACCTGCTCCCGCCCGGACGTGCGCACCGGCACGGCCGGGAACGCCCGCCCCAGCTCCTCGGCGGTCCGCCGGGCGCCGACGACCTGCGCCCGCAGCCGGAACCCGCCGCACTCCTGGCAGTGCCAGGCCCTCTCGTCCCGCCCGCACCAGCCGCAGCGCAGCTCCTGGGCGTCCTGCGCCTCCAACGGCCCCGCGCAGTGCCGGCACCGCGCGGGCTCCCGGCACCGCGCACAGGCCATCCGGGGCACATAGCCCCGCCGGGGCACCTGGACCAGCACGGGACCCTGCTTCAGCCCCTCCCTGACGGCCTGCCAGGCGAGGCTCGGGAGCCGGGCGGCCCGCGCCGCCTCGTCGCGGGCGAGATCACCGTCCGAGACGGTCCGCACGAGCGGCGCGGCGGCGCGCACCTGTTCCCGGTCGGCGGCGAGCGGCAGCGCCCAGCCGCTCTCGACCAGTTGCGCCGCCTCCACCGTGCAGGTCCAGCTCCCCAGCAGGAAGCCGCACTTGTCACGCGAGGCGCGCAGCTCCAGCACTTCCCGGACATGCGGGAAGGGAGCGTTGTCGTCGCTGTGCGCCTCGTCGCCGTCGTCCCAGACGACGACCAGGCCCAGGTTCCGTACGGGCGCGAACATGGCGGCCCGGGTGCCGACCACCGCGCGGACGGACCCGCGCCGAACGGCGAGCCAGTCGCGGTAGCGGCGCTCCGGTCCGGCGTCGGCGGTCAGCACGGTGTGCTGCCCCTCTCCCAGCAGGGCCTTGAGGGCCGCGTCGACGCGGGAGGCGGGCCGGCCCGCCGGTACGACGACGAGCGCGCCGCGCCCGGAGGCGAGCGTCGCCTGCACCGCACGGGCGATCTCCTCGGCCCACTCGGGGCCGGGCAGCGCCGTCCACACGGCACGCGGGGCGCCGCCGGAGGCGAGCGAGGCCAGGAAGTCCGCCCCGCGTCCGTACCGCCGCCAGCTCCCGGGATCGGGTGCGGCGGGCGGCGGCGGGGGCGCGGGCGACTCCCGCGCCTCGGCACGGGCGTGCCGGGGCGGCACGGCGAGCTGGAGCACGTCGGCCAGCGATCCCGCGTACCGGTCGGCGACGGCCCGGGCCAGACCCAGCAGTTCGGGTCCCAGGACGGGTTCGGGCGAGACGACCTGGGCGAGGGCGGCCAGCGGCCCGGAGTAGTCGGACTCGGCGACCCGCTCGACGAGATATCCGTCGATGAGACCGCCGCCCTCGCGCCGGCCCTCGCGCACGTTGCGTCCGCCGGCGCCGAAGCGGACCCGGACCCGCACGCCCGGCTGCGCGGCCTCGTCCAGGTCCTCGGGCACGGCGTAGTCGAAGTAGCGGTCGAGGTGCAGCACGCCCTTGTCGACGAGCACCCGTGCGACGGGCAGGTTCTTCGCCAGCGGGGCACCCCGCCAGGTCCGGGGCTTGGCCTTCGGTGCCTTGGCCTGCCGCACGGCCTCCCGGATCAGCGCAAGCTGCTCGGGCGGTGCGTCCTGCGCGCCGCCCGCGCTGTCGTCGGATCCCCCGTTCGCGCTGCTCACAGCAGTATTCCTACCAGACCGCACTGACAGCGCCGCCCGCCCGAGATCAGGCCGGCCGCGGATCGCGAACGCCGTGAAGACGCTTCTGCCATGGGCCGCTCGGCCATACCGGTCGGGGACCGGCAGCAGGATTCGAACCTGCGAGGGGACATCACCCGGAAGTATCCGAGGCCGTCGCACCGGACGGGCGGCGTGGAGTCTCCCGAGATCAGGACGGCAGCGGTACGCGTTCCAGATTCACCGCACGCCATGGGCGCACTCCACCGAAGTAACCGCGGCCTTCGCACCGGGAGATCATCAGCGTACGGACTCCGGTCCGGCCCGGGCCAGCGCATTTCCGCGGCCGGTACGGAAGCCCCCGGCACACGCTCTCGGGACACTGGTGGGGCCCGGACACCGCCCCCGCGGGCGGGACGGGCAGCCGTGAGGCCCGGCACCTCAAGGGGTGCCGGGCCTCACGCCGTGACGATGTCCTCGCGGACTACAGGCCCGCGGCCTTGCGCAGCGCGTCCACCCGGTCCGTCCGCTCCCACGTGAAGTCGGGCAGCTCGCGGCCGAAGTGGCCGTAGGCGGCGGTCTGCGAGTAGATCGGGCGGAGCAGGTCGAGGTCGCGGATGATGGCCGCCGGACGGAGGTCGAAGACGTCCGTGATGGCGGTCTCGATCTTCTCGGCGTCCACCTTGGCGGTGCCGAAGGTCTCGACGAACAGGCCCACCGGCTCGGCCTTGCCGATCGCGTAGGCGACCTGGACCTCGCAGCGCGACGCGAGACCCGCGGCGACGACGTTCTTCGCGACCCAGCGCATCGCGTAGGCGGCGGAGCGGTCGACCTTGGACGGGTCCTTGCCGGAGAAGGCGCCGCCGCCGTGGCGGGCCATGCCGCCGTACGTGTCGATGATGATCTTGCGGCCGGTGAGGCCGGCGTCGCCCATCGGGCCGCCGATCTCGAAGCGGCCGGTCGGGTTCACCAGCAGGCGGTAGCCCTCGGTCTCCAGCTTGATGCCGTCGTCCAGGAGGGCCTTCAGCTCCGGCTCCACCACGAACTCGCGGATGTCGGGAGCGAGCAGGGAGTCCAGGTCGATGTCCGAGGCGTGCTGCGAGGACACGACCACGGTGTCCAGACGGACCGCCTTGTCGCCGTCGTACTCGATGGTGACCTGGGTCTTGCCGTCGGGGCGCAGGTACGGGATGGTCCCGTTCTTGCGGACGTCGGACAGCCGGCGCGAGAGCCGGTGCGCGAGGTGGATCGGGAGCGGCATCAGGTTCGGGGTCTCGTCGGTGGCGTACCCGAACATCAGGCCCTGGTCGCCCGCACCCTGCCGGTCGAGCTCGTCCTCGTCACCCTCGACGCGGGACTCGTACGCCGTGTCGACACCCTGCGCGATGTCCGGGGACTGGGAACCGATCGACACCGACACGCCGCAGGACGCTCCGTCGAAGCCCTTCTTCGACGAGTCGTAGCCGATCTCCAGGATCTTTTCGCGGACGAGCTGGGCGATCGGCGCGTACGCCTTGGTCGTGACCTCACCGGCCACGTGCACCAGGCCGGTGGTGATGAGCGTCTCCACGGCGACCCGGGACGTCGGGTCCTCGCGCAGAAGGGCATCGAGAATGGTGTCGCTGATCTGGTCAGCGATCTTGTCGGGGTGACCCTCGGTCACGGACTCCGAGGTGAACAGGCGACGGGACACAACGCTCCCTGTGGTTGCAGCGGCTGCTGGCTGATCATTGGTGGACGGCCGGGGGCTGCGCCCGGCGTCGTCCGAGAACAGTTTATCGGTCGCACTCGGCCGCGGGACCCCTGTCTCGCCTCTCGGAAGGCCTGTGACCTGCGGCACGGGCATTCTGCGCCATCGTCACTACTCTCCGCCAGGGTCGCCACGCCCGAATTTGCGCAATTTGTGTGATGGGAGTGACAGGGGTGGTCTTACGCCAGTCGGCGTGTCACCAGGTCCCACACGGTCTCGGCCAAGGCTTCCTTGGGTCCGTGAGGCACCGGGGTCTCACTCCCGTCGGCTCCGAGCACCACGGCCTCGTTCTCCTCGGAACCGAAGGTCTT
This sequence comes from Streptomyces sp. NPDC001914, assembly GCF_042891215.1. NCBI lineage: Bacteria > Bacillati > Actinomycetota > Actinomycetes > Kitasatosporales > Streptomycetaceae > Streptomyces > Streptomyces sp. NPDC001914. The sequence continues at coordinate 401,962 of NZ_JBIASW010000007.1, read as the reverse complement.
GCGCTCCCCCACCTCGTTCACCACCAGGAGATCGCAGCCCTTGCGCCGCAGCTTCGTCCGTCCGTTGGCCAGGACGTCGTCGGTCTCGGCGGCGAATCCGACCACGACCTGGCCGGGGCGCGCGCGGTCCGCGGAGACCTCCGCGAGGATGTCCGGATTGCGGACCAGAACGATCGGCTCCGGTTCCATGTCATCCTGCTTCTTGATCTTCCCGGCCGCGTATGCCTGGGGGCGGAAGTCCGCCACCGCGGCCGCCATCACCAGCGCGTCGGCGTCCGAGGCCGCCTTGAGCACGGCCTCACGCATCTGGAGGGCCGTGCCGACCTGGATCACGTCGACACCGGCCGGGTCCGGCAGACCCGTGTTGGCGGCGATCAGGGTGACCCTGGCGCCGCGCGCGGCGGCGGTGCGGGCGAGGGCGTACCCCTGCTTGCCGGAGGAACGGTTGCCGAGGAAGCGGACCGGGTCGAGGGGCTCACGGGTGCCGCCGGCGCTGACGACGACGTGCCGTCCGGCGAGATCCGGTTCGGTGACACCGCGCGCGAGCACACGGCGGCAGACCTCGAAGATCTCCCCCGGGTCGGGCAGCCGCCCCTTGCCGGTGTCGACGCCGGTCAGGCGCCCCACGGCCGGTTCGATGACGACGGCGCCGCGGCGCCGCAGGGTCGCCACGTTCTCCTGGGTGGCCGGGTGCTCCCACATCTCCGTGTGCATGGCCGGCGCGAAGAGGACCGGACAGCGGGCGGTGAGCAGGGTGTTGGTGAGGAGGTCGTCGGCCAGCCCGTGGGCGGCCTTCGCGAGCATGTCGGCGGTCGCGGGGGCGACCACCACGAGGTCGGCGTGCTGCCCGATGCGGACGTGCGGGACCTCGTGGACGTCCGACCAGACCTCGGTGGACACGGGGTGCCCCGAGAGCGCGGACCACGTGGCGGCGCCGACGAAGTTCAGCGCGGAGGCGGTGGGCACCACCCGTACGTCGTGACCCGACTCGGTCAGTCGTCGCAGCAGCTCACAGGCCTTGTACGCGGCGATGCCACCGCTGACCCCCAGAACGACCTTCGGCTTGGACACCGTCTCTCCCCGGGCTCGGAAACGTACGACTCCATGACACACCACAGGCCCGGCAGTCGCGCCGCCGGGCCTGGGATGAGCGTTTGTTACGACTACTGAGCGGGGCCCTCGACGGCCTCGGAGGTCAGCAGACCCGCGTTGATCTCGCGCAGGGCGATCGACAGCGGCTTCTCGTGGACGTGGGTGTCGACGAGCGGACCGACGTACTCGAGGAGGCCCTCGCCGAGCTGCGAGTAGTACGCGTTGATCTGGCGGGCGCGCTTGGCCGCGTAGATCACGAGGCTGTACTTCGAGTCGGTGGCCTCGAGGAGCTCGTCGATCGGAGGGTTGATGATGCCCTCGGGAGCAGTGATGGAAGAGGACACGCTCTGCCTTCCGAAAGGTGGAAATTGACCTGAAAGATCAAACAACTTCCACCAAGGCTAGCAGCTCGCGCGCCACGTCCTCGACGGAGGTGTTGACCAGGGTGACATCGAACTCCGGCTCGGCGGCGAGTTCGACCTTGGCCGCCTCCAGGCGGCGCTCGATCACCTCGGGCGGTTCGGTGCCACGACCGGTGAGCCTGCGCACCAGCTCCTCCCAGGAGGGCGGGGCCAGGAACACGAGCAGCGCGTCCCGCATGGACTCGCGGACCTGCCGGGCCCCCTGGAGGTCGATCTCCAGGAGGACCGGCTTGCCCGACTCCAGGTGCTCCGTGACCGCGGCACGCGGAGTGCCGTAGCGGTTGCCGGCGAATTCGGCCCATTCCAGGAGCTCGCCGTTGGCGATCAGCTTGTCCATCTCGTCGTCGGAGACGAAGAAGTAGTGGACTCCGTGCTTCTCGCCGGGGCGCGGCTTGCGCGTCGTCGCCGACACCGAGAGCCAGAGCTCGGGGTGCGCCTTGCGCATATGAGCGACGACCGTGCTCTTGCCGACCCCCGAGGGGCCGGAGAGCACGGTCAGCCGCGGACGTACGTCCGGGGGTACGGGGGACGTCCCCCGGGGTGTTGCAGCCATGCAGCGATTATTCCAGCAATCCCGGTGTGTCCAGGACTCAGGCGCCGGAACCGCCGAACTCGCGCTCCAAAGAGGCGATCTGGTTCGAGCCGAGACCGCGGACGCGGCGGCTCTCGGAGATCCCGAGTCGCTCCATGATCTGCTTGGCGCGGACCTTGCCCACGCCCGGCAGGGACTCCAGGAGAGCGGAGACCTTCATCTTGCCGATGACGTCGTTCTCCTGGCCCTGCTTGATGACCTCATGAAGAGAGGCGCCGGAGTGCTTGAGTCGATTCTTGACCTCGGCCCGCTCCCGGCGAGCCGCGGCGGCCTTTTCGAGCGCGGCTGCGCGCTGTTCAGGGGTAAGGGGCGGAAGAGCCACGCCTACGTCACCTCGGATGTCGAACTGTCGGATACGGACCGGTGAGGAACCTAGTCGCCCCACACCTGGGAGCTTTGGGCAACACGCTCGCCCGTTCTCCCTGCTGCCTTGACGGCCCGGGAGGTGCTCCCACTCGTCGGAGACTAGCGGGCAAGTGCGCCGGAGTCAGCGAGAACGAAGGAAAAGTCCTGGTCAGCCTCCCTGGAGCCCGACATTTACGACATTCCTCCCCGGATTTGAGGGTGTATCCAGACTCGGGGACTCCCGAACGCACTCGCCGGAGGGCTCTCGAACGGCTGTCGGAACGCTCAGGCGGCCGCGACGGCCGCCCTGATCTCCTCCGCGAACCCCTCGGCCGACTCCCGCAGGGCCATGACGTCGGGACCGTGACGCAGGACACCCCGGCTCACGTTCGGGACGACGTTGCGCACCGCGGCCCCGAAGACACCCGCGAGATCCGCCGCGGTCGCCCCCTGGGCACCGATGCCGGGCGCGAGGAGCGGGCCGTTGATCTCCAGGTCGTAGGAGGAGAGATCGCCGAGGGTCGCTCCGACGACCGCCCCGAAGGAGCCGAGCGGCCTCTCGTCCGCGTTCTCGGCGGCCAGGTGCGCGAGCATCGTCGCTCCGACGTTGCGCCCGTCCGCGCGGACGGCGTGCTGCACCTCGCCGCCCTCCGGGTTGGAGGTGAGCGCGAGGACGAAGAGCCCGGCCCCGCTCTCGCGCGCCAGCTCCACCGCGGGCTTCAGCGAGCCGTAGCCGAGATACGGCGACACCGTGAGCGCGTCCGAGAACAGCGGCGCGTCCTTGCGCAGGAAGGTCTCGGCGTACGCGGCCATGGTCGAGCCGATGTCGCCGCGCTTGGCGTCCATCACGACCAGCGCGCCGGCCGCCCGCGCCTGTTCGACGGACTTCTCCAGGACGGCGATCCCGCGCGAGCCGAAGCGCTCGAAGAACGCGCTCTGCGGCTTGAGGACGGCGACGCGCTCGGCGAGCGCCTCGACGACCGTACGGCTGAAGCGCTCCAGGCCCGCGATGTCGTCGGCGAGTCCCCAGTCGGCGAGCAGGGAGGCGTGCGGGTCGATGCCCACGCACAGGGGACCGCGCTCGTCCATGGCACGGCGAAGGCGTGCGCCGAAGGCTTCCAGGGTCATGCGGGCTTCCTCACGTCGGCGCCGACCGCGTCGGCGAGGGTGGCGTACGGGCTCGTCCGCAGGCGGGCGGCGAGCCCCTTGTGGATGGCGCGGCCCCAGAAGGGACCCTCGTAGATGAAGGCGCTGTAGCCCTGGACCAGCGTGGCGCCGGCCAGGATGCGCTGCCAGGCGTCCTCGGCGTTCTCGACGCCGCCGACGCCCACCAGGGTGATCCGGTCGCCCACGCGCGCGTAGAGGCGCCTGAGGACCTCCAGGGAGCGTGCCTTCAGGGGCGCGCCGGACAGTCCGCCGGTCTCCTTCACCACGGAGGGGTCGGACGTCAGCCCGAGCCCCTCGCGCGCGATGGTCGTGTTCGTGGCGATGATCCCGTCCAGGCCGAGCTCGACGGCGAGGTCGGCGACCGCGTCGACGTCCTCGTCGGCGAGATCGGGCGCGATCTTGACGAGCAGCGGGACGCGCCGGCCCGTGACGGAGCGGTCGGCGGCCTCGCGCACGGCGCTGAGCAGCGGCCGCAGCGCCTCGGTGGCCTGGAGGTTGCGCAGGCCGGGGGTGTTGGGGGACGACACGTTGACGACGAGGTAGTCGGCGTGCCGGGCGAGGCGCTCGGTCGACTTCACGTAGTCGCCGACGGCCTCTTCCTCGGGGACGACCTTGGTCTTGCCGATGTTGACGCCCACGACGGTCCTGAACACGGGCGTACGGGCCGCCAGGCGCTCGGAGACGGCCGCGGAGCCCTCGTTGTTGAATCCCATGCGGTTGATCAGCGCGCGGTCCGGCACGAGGCGGAACAGCCGCTTCCTGGGGTTGCCGGGCTGCGGCTCGCCGGTGACCGTGCCGATCTCGATGTGGTCGAAGCCGAGCATCGACATGCCGTCGATGGCCACGGCGTTCTTGTCGAAGCCCGCCGCGAGGCCGAAGGGCCCGTGCATGCGCAGGCCGAACGCCTCGGTGCGCAGCTCCTCGTGGCGGGGGGCGAGCACGGCGGCGACGAAGGTGCGCAGGACGGGGACGCGGGCGACGAGCCGGATCCAACGGAAGGCGAGGTGGTGGGCCTGCTCCGGGTCCATCCGCTTGAAGACGAGGTCGAAGAACAGCTTGTACATGATCGTGTCCTTAGAGGAGCGCGGTGAGGGGCGCCTCTGGAAGGGGCGGGGGCTCATGAAGAGGGGGACACCGTTTCCGGTGTCCCCCTGGGGGCCGCTAGTCGCGCGCCGCGGTCAGATGCTCGGCGTGTTCCTGGAGCGAGCGCACGCCCACGTCTCCGTGGTTGAGCGCGTCGATGCCCTGGACGGCGGCGGCGAGCGCCTGCACCGTCGTCAGGCACGGGACCGAGCGGGCCACGGCCGCCGTGCGGATCTCGTAGCCGTCGAGGCGGCCGCCGGTGCCGTACGGCGTGTTGACGATGAGGTCGACCTCGCCGTCGTGGATGAGCTGGACGATGGTCTTCTCGCCGTTCGGGCCCTCGCCCTCGCTCTGCTTGCGCACGATCGTGGCGTGGATGCCGTTGCGCTTGAGCACCTCGGCCGTGCCGGAGGTGGCCATCAGCTCGAAGCCGTGGGCGACGAGTTCACGCGCCGGGAAGATCATCGAGCGCTTGTCGCGGTTGGCGACCGAGATGAAGGCGCGGCCCTTGGTGGGCAGCGGGCCGTACGCGCCGGCCTGCGACTTGGCGTACGCCGTGCCGAAGACGGAGTCGATCCCCATGACCTCGCCGGTGGAGCGCATCTCCGGGCCGAGCACCGTGTCGACGCCGCGTCCGTGGATGTCGCGGAAGCGCGACCACGGCATGACGGCCTCCTTGACGGAGATCGGCGCGTCGAGCGGCAGGGTGCCGCCGTCGCCGTTGGCCGGGAGCAGGCCCTCGGCACGCAGTTCGGCGACGGTCGCGCCCAGCGAGATGCGGGCGGCGGCCTTCGCGAGCGGCACCGCGGTCGCCTTCGAGGTGAAGGGGACCGTGCGCGAGGCACGCGGGTTGGCCTCCAGGACGTAGAGGATGTCGCCGGCCATCGCGAACTGGATGTTGATCAGGCCGCGCACGCCGACGCCCTTGGCAATGGCCTCGGTCGAGGCGCGCAGCCGCTTGATGTCGAACCCGCCGAGGGTGATCGGGGGCAGGGCGCACGCCGAGTCGCCGGAGTGGATGCCGGCCTCCTCGATGTGCTCCATGACGCCGCCGAGGTAGAGCTCCTCGCCGTCGTACAGCGCGTCGACGTCGATCTCGATCGCGTCGTCCAGGAACCGGTCGACGAGGACCGGCCGGGACGGGCTGATCTCGGTCGACTCGGCGATGTACGAGGACAGCCGGGTCTCGTCGTAGACGATCTCCATGCCGCGTCCGCCGAGGACGTACGAGGGCCGGACGAGGACGGGGTAGCCGATCTCGTCGGCGATGGCCTTGGCCTCGGCGAAGGTGGTGGCGGTGCCGTGCTTGGGGGCCGGCAGGCCGGCCTCGGCGAGGACCCGTCCGAAGGCGCCGCGGTCCTCGGCGGCGTGGATCGCCTCGGGCGAGGTGCCCACGATCGGCACGCCGTTGTCCTTGAGCGCCTGCGACAGGCCGAGCGGGGTCTGGCCGCCGAGCTGGACGACGACACCGGCGACCGGGCCGGCCTGCTGCTCCGCGTGGACGATCTCCAGCACGTCCTCCAGCGTCAGCGGCTCGAAGTACAGGCGGTCGGAGGTGTCGTAGTCCGTGGAGACGGTCTCGGGGTTGCAGTTGACCATCACGGTCTCGTAGCCGGCGTCGCTGAGCGCGAAGGAGGCGTGGACGCAGGAGTAGTCGAACTCGATGCCCTGGCCGATGCGGTTCGGGCCGGAGCCCAGGATGATCACCGCGGGCTTCTCGCGCGGAGCGACCTCGGTCTCCTCGTCGTAGGAGGAGTAGAAGTACGGCGTCTTCGCGGCGAACTCGGCGGCGCAGGTGTCGACCGTCTTGTAGACCGGGCGCACGCCCAGCGCGTGCCGCACCTCGCGGACGACGTCCTCGCGCAGCCCGCGGATCTCGGCGATCTGGGCGTCGGAGAAGCCGTGCCGCTTGGCCTCGGCCAGCAGCTCGGGGTAGAGCTTGTCGGCGGCGGCCAGCTCGTCCGCGGTCTCCTTGATCAGGAAGAGCTGGTCGACGAACCACGGGTCGATCTTCGTGGACTCGAAGACCTCCTCGGGCGTGGCGCCCGCGCGGATGGCCTGCATGACGGCGTTGATGCGGCCGTCGGTGGGGCGGACGGCCTCGCGCAGCAGCTCGGCCTTGTCGCCGGGTTCGCCCACGAAGGTGAACTGGCTGCCCTTCTTCTCCAGCGAGCGCAGCGCCTTCTGCAGCGCCTCGGTGAAGTTGCGGCCGATCGCCATGGCCTCGCCGACCGACTTCATGGTGGTCGTCAGGGTGGAGTCGGCGGAGGGGAACTTCTCGAAGGCGAAGCGCGGGGCCTTCACGACGACGTAGTCGAGGGTCGGCTCGAAGGAGGCCGGGGTCTTCTCGGTGATGTCGTTCGGGATCTCGTCGAGCGTGTAGCCGACGGCGAGCTTGGCCGCGATCTTGGCGATGGGGAAGCCGGTCGCCTTGGAGGCGAGGGCCGAGGACCGCGAGACGCGCGGGTTCATCTCGATGACGATGATGCGGCCGTCGTCGGGGTTGACCGCGAACTGGATGTTGCAGCCGCCGGTGTCGACGCCGACCTCGCGGATGATCGCGATGCCGATGTCGCGCAGCCGCTGGTACTCGCGGTCGGTCAGGGTCATGGCCGGGGCGACGGTGATGGAGTCGCCGGTGTGGACGCCCATCGGGTCGAAGTTCTCGATGGAGCAGACGACCACGACGTTGTCGTTCTTGTCGCGCATCAGCTCCAGCTCGTACTCCTTCCAGCCGAGGATGGACTCCTCCAGGAGCACCTCGGTGGTCGGGGAGAGCGTGAGTCCTTGGCCTGCGATGCGGCGCAGCTCGTCCTCGTCGTGGGCGAAGCCGGAGCCGGCGCCGCCCATGGTGAAGGAGGGGCGCACGACGACGGGGTAGCCACCGAGCGTGTCGACGCCCTTGAGGACGTCGTCCATGGAGTGGCAGATGACCGAGCGGGCGGACTCGCCGTGGCCGATCTTCTGGCGCACGGCCTCGACGACGCCCTTGAACAGGTCGCGGTCCTCGCCCTTGTTGATGGCCTCGACGTTGGCGCCGATGAGCTCGACGCCGTACTTCTCCAGGACACCGTTCTCGTGCATGGAGATCGCGGTGTTGAGGGCCGTCTGGCCGCCCAGGGTGGGCAGCAGGACGTCGGGCCGCTCCTTGGCGATGATCTTCTCGACGAACTCGGGGGTGATCGGCTCGACGTAGGTGGCGTCGGCGATCTCCGGGTCGGTCATGATCGTCGCCGGGTTGGAGTTGACGAGGACGACCCGCAGGCCCTCGGCGCGCAGGACGCGGCACGCCTGGGTGCCGGAGTAGTCGAACTCGGCGGCCTGGCCGATGACGATCGGGCCGGAGCCGATGACCAGGACGGACTGGATATCGGTGCGCTTAGGCACGCTGGCCCTCCATCGGGACTGTGTTCATCAAAGACGTGAAGCGGTCGAACAGGTAGGCGGCGTCGTGCGGTCCTGCCGCCGCTTCGGGGTGGTACTGGACGCTGAAGGCCGGCTGGTCGAGCAGCTGGAGGCCCTCCACCACGTTGTCGTTGAGGCAGACGTGGGAGACCTCGACGCGGCCGTAGGGGGTCTCGGAGACCTTGTCGAGCGGGGCGTCGACGGCGAAGCCGTGGTTGTGCGCGGTGACCTCGACCTTGCCGGTCGTACGGTCCTGCACGGGCTGGTTGATGCCGCGGTGGCCGTACTTCAGCTTGTACGTGCCGAAGCCGAGGGCGCGGCCGAGGATCTGGTTGCCGAAGCAGATGCCGAAGAGCGGGGTCTTCCGGGCGAGCACCTCCCGCATGACCGCGACGGGACCGTCGGCGGTGGCCGGGTCGCCCGGGCCGTTGGAGAAGAACACGCCGTCGGGGTTCACCGCGTAGATGTCCTCGGCGGTGGCCGTGGCGGGCAGCACGTGCACCTCGATGCCGCGTTCGGCCATCCGGTGCGGGGTCATGCCCTTGATGCCCAGGTCGACGGCGGCGACGGTGAACTTCTTCTCACCGATCGCGGGGACGACGTACGCCTCCTTGGTGGCGACCTCGGCGGCGAGGTCCGCGCCCTTCATCTCGGGCGCCTGGCGCACCTGGGCGAGCATGGTGCCCGCGTCGGGCAGCGCGTTGCCGGAGAAGATGCCGACGCGCATGGCGCCGCGCTCCCGCAGGTGGCGGGTCAGGGCGCGGGTGTCGATGCCGCTGATGCCGACGACACCCTGGTCGCGCAGTTCCTCGTCGAGCGAGCGGCGGGCGCGCCAGTTGGAGGACACGCGCGCGGGGTCGCGGACGACGTATCCGGCGACCCAGATCCGCTTCGACTCGGGGTCCTCGTCGTTGACGCCGGTGTTGCCGACGTGCGGGGCGGTCATCACGACGACCTGGCGGTGGTAGGACGGGTCGGTGAGGGTCTCCTGGTAGCCGGTCATGCCGGTGGAGAACACCGCTTCGCCGAAGGTCTCCCCCACGGCCCCGTAGGAGCGGCCGCGGAAGACCCGGCCGTCCTCCAGGACGAGTACGGCGGGAAGCGCCTTTTCCTTCTGTGAGGCGTTCCCCTGAGTGGAGGTCGTCATCGTGCGCCTTCCGTTTCCGTCTTGTTGATCATGTCGTTCAGGGTGTCGGCCCATTCGTTGTGCTCGGCCGCGCGGTCCGAGCGGAACCCGGAGTCGAGGAGCCGGTCGCCGTGCGCCCAGGTCACGACGAGGAGTCCGCCCTCGGTGAGGACCTTGCCCGCGATGCCCTTGTCGAGCCGGGCCTCGCGGAGCTGGGCGGCCGGGATGAAGAAGTCGTCCGCTCCGGGGCGTACGACGTCCAGTCCCGCGTCCGTCAGAGTGAGCTCGGCCCGGCTGCGGGTGCCCAGGCCGTGCGCCACGATGCGGTCGAGCCACTGTCCGGCGGTGGTGGAGCCGTGGTAGCGGCCGCTCATGCTCAGTCTGGCCGGGCCCGGGTCTTCCGGCGCGGTGGGCAGCTCGGGCAGGTCGCCCTGGAGGGTGCCCCGCCACTTCCAGCCCTCGCGCATCAGCCAGTAGACGAGCGCGACGAAGAGGGCGAGGCCGACGAGCCAGCCGATCCGGGCGGACCAGTCGGTCACTTCCGCGGACTTCTGGGCGGCGGCGATGGAGAGGTGAGGTGTCACGCGAGCTTCCCGTCGACGAGGGTGGCCTTGCCCCGCAGCCAGGTGTGGGTGACCCGGCCCGGCAGCTCACGGCCCTCGTAGGGGGTGTTGCGGCTGCGCGAGGCGAAGCCAGCGGGGTCCACGGTCCCACGGTATGCCGTGTCGACGAGCGTGAGGTTCGCGGGCTCACCTGCCGAGACGGGGCGTCCGTGGCCGGTGGCCCGGCCGATCGCGGCGGGCTTGACGGACATGCGGTCGGCGACGCCGGCCCAGTCGAGCAGTCCGGTCTCGACCATCGTCTGCTGGACGACGGACAGCGCGGTCTCCAGACCGACCATGCCCATCGCCGCGGCCGCCCACTCGCAGTCCTTGTCCTCGTGCGGGTGCGGCGCGTGGTCGGTGGCGACGATGTCGATCGTGCCGTCGGCCAGCGCCTCGCGCAGCGCCATGACGTCCCGCTCGGTGCGCAGCGGCGGGTTGACCTTGTAGACCGGGTTGTACGAGCGCACCAGTTCGTCCGTGAGGAGCAGGTGGTGCGGGGTGACCTCGGCGGTGACGTCGATGCCGCGGGACTTGGCCCAGCGGACGATCTCGACGCTGCCGGCGGTCGACAGGTGGCAGATGTGGACGCGCGAGCCGACGTGCTCGGCGAGCAGGACGTCCCGGGCGATGATCGACTCCTCGGCCACCGCGGGCCAGCCGCCGAGTCCGAGCTCGGCGGAGACGACGCCCTCGTTCATCTGGGCGCCCTCGGTGAGGCGGGGCTCCTGGGCGTGCTGGGCGACGACGCCGCCGAAGGCCTTCACGTACTCCAGCGCGCGGCGCATGATCACCGCGTCGTCGACGCACTTGCCGTCGTCGGAGAAGACCGTGACGCCGGCCGCGGACTCGTGCATCGCACCGAGTTCGGCGAGCTTCTTGCCCTCCAGGCCGACGGTGACGGCGCCGATGGGCTGCACGTCGCAGTAGCCGTGCTCCTGCCCGAGCCGGTAGACCTGCTCGACCACACCGGCGGTGTCGGCGACCGGGAAGGTGTTGGCCATGGCGAACACGGCCGTGAAGCCGCCGCTCGCCGCCGCCCGGGTGCCGGTCAGCACGGTCTCGGAGTCCTCGCGGCCCGGCTCGCGCAGATGCGTGTGCAGGTCGACCAGGCCCGGCAGCAGCACCTTGCCGTCGGCCTCGACGACCTCCGCGCCCTCGGCGGCGAGACCGGTGCCGACGGCCTCGACGACCTCGCCGTCGATCAGGACGTCCTGCGGCTCGCCGCCGAGCACCCGCGCACCACGGATAAGGATCTTGCTCATGGTCTTACTTCTCCTCGGTACGGGTGTGGGTGACGGCGGGCTCGTTGCCGCCCAGGAGCAGGTACAGGACGGCCATGCGGATGGAGACACCGTTGGCGACCTGCTCGACGACGGTGCAGCGCTCGGAGTCGGCGACCTCGGCGGTGATCTCCATGCCGCGGACCATCGGGCCGGGGTGCATCACGATGGCGTGCTCCGGCATTCTCGCCATGCGGTCGCCGTCGAGCCCGTAGCGACGCGAGTACTCGCGCTCGGTCGGGAAGAACGCCGCGTTCATCCGCTCGCGCTGCACGCGCAGCATCATCACGGCGTCGGACTTGGAGAGGGTGCTGTCGAGGTCGTAGGAGATCTCGCAGGGCCAGTTCTCGACGCCGACCGGCACCAGGGTGGGCGGCGCGACGAGGGTGACCTCGGCGCCGAGGGTGTGCAGCAGGTCGACGTTGGAGCGGGCGACGCGGCTGTGCAGGACGTCGCCGACGATCGTGATGCGCTTGCCGGACAGGTCCTGGCCGAGCCCGGCGTCCCGGCCGACGAGCCGGCGGCGCATGGTGAAGGCGTCGAGCAGGGCCTGCGTGGGGTGCTGGTGGGTGCCGTCGCCCGCGTTGATGACGGCGGCGTCGATCCAGCCGGAGGTGGCGAGCCGGTAGGGGGCTCCGGAGGCGCCGTGCCGGATGACGACGGCGTCGACGCCCATCGCCTCCAGGGTCTGGGCGGTGTCCTTGAGGGACTCGCCCTTGGAGACGCTCGACCCCTTGGCGGTGAAGTTGATGACGTCCGCGGAGAGGCGCTTCTCGGCGGCCTCGAAGGAGATCCGGGTGCGGGTCGAGTCCTCGAAGAAGAGGTTGACGACGGTGCGGCCGCGCAGGGTCGGCAGCTTCTTGATCGGCCGGTCGGCGACCCGGGCCATCTCCTCGGCGGTGTCGAGGATCAGGACGGCGTCGTCGCGGGTGAGGTCGGCGGCCGAGATGAGATGACGCTGCATCTGTCAGGCTCCGTAAGGAAGTTCAGTCAGGATTCGGGCATGCGGGTGCGCCGGGGCGCACGTCACGGCGTGGGCCGGAGTGCTACCGGGGCTCGCCCGGGGAGGTCCGCTTGGCACCGAGCAGCACGGTGTCGCGACCGTCCTCCTCGGCGAGCTGGACCTTGACCGCCTCCCGCAACGACGTGGGGAGGTTCTTGCCGACGTAGTCGGCGCGGATGGGCAGTTCGCGGTGGCCGCGGTCGACGAGGACGGCGAGCTGCACGGCGCGCGGGCGCCCGATGTCGTTCAGCGCGTCGAGCGCGGCGCGAATGGTGCGGCCGGAGAAGAGCACGTCGTCGACGAGGACGACGAGGCGGCCGTCGATGCCGTCACCGGGGATCTCGGTGCGGGCCAGCGCGCGCGGCGGGTGCATGCGCAGGTCGTCGCGGTACATCGTGATGTCGAGGGATCCGACCGGGATCTTGCGGTCGGTGATCTCTTCGAGCTTGTCGGCCAGTCTGCGGGCCAGGAAGACACCCCGGGTCGGGATGCCGAGGAGCACCACGTCGTCGGCGCCCTTGGCGCGTTCGACGATCTCGTGGGCGATGCGGGTCAGGACCCGCGCGATGTCGGGCGCCTCCAGAACGGGCCGCGCATCGGCTTCGTCGTGCTGCTTGTCGTGCTGGGTGTCCATGGGAAACGGACCTCCTTCTCCGCCTCACGGGACGGATCATTAAAGGACGTCGGATTTGCGCCATCTACGGTACCAGCCCGGCAACGCGGCTGATCACATCGGTTTGAGCCACCCCCGGTGACACCCGCACCGGAGCGGTCGAAAATCCTTCGGCTTGACGGGGGAGAGTAACGCTGCGTAACCTCACAGTGAGTCACCAGCCGCGCGGCGGAGCCGCACGTTGATACAGCGTCCGGGGAGCTATATGTCCAGCGAATACGCCAAACAGCTCGGGGCCAAGCTCCGCGCCATCCGCACCCAGCAGGGCCTTTCCCTCCACGGCGTGGAGGAGAAGTCGCAGGGCCGCTGGAAGGCGGTCGTGGTCGGTTCGTACGAGCGCGGCGACCGCGCCGTCACCGTACAGCGTCTTGCCGAGCTGGCGGACTTCTACGGGGTTCCGGTGCAGGAACTGCTGCCGGGCACCACTCCGGGCGGGGCCGCCGAGCCGCCGCCGAAGCTGGTCCTCGACCTCGAGCGGCTCGCCCACGTGCCGGCCGAGAAGGCGGGCCCGCTGCAGCGCTACGCCGCGACGATCCAGTCGCAGCGCGGCGACTACAACGGCAAGGTGCTGTCGATCCGCCAGGACGACCTGCGCACCCTCGCAGTGATCTACGACCAGTCCCCCTCGGTCCTGACCGAGCAGCTCATCAGCTGGGGCGTCCTGGACGCGGACGCGCGCCGCGCGGTCGCCCACGACGAGGGCTGAATCCCTTAGGGCAGCTCAGCAGAAACGTGCCGCCGGGGGTGGCCGGAACTCGATGGTTCCGGCCACCCCCGGCGGCTTTCCGCGGGCCTGAGGAGTCCGCTGCGCGGGCGCTCAGGCGTGTCCGCGGCCTCGTGGACACGGATACGCCGGAGGGCCCGCAGCGCGGTCGCTGCGGGCCCTCCGGCGTGTTCCGTACGTCCCCTCGGGGGACGTACCGGCTACGGCGGCTGTCGCTGCCGGTCAGTCCTCGTCGCGGCGGAGCGACGGCTTCAGGTCCTTGAGCCGGCCCAGCAGGCCGTTCACGAACGAGGGCGACTCGTCCGTGGAGAACTCCTTGGCGAGCTGCACCGCCTCGTCGAGCACCACGGCGTCCGGGGTCTCGTCGACCCAGATCAGCTCGTAGGCACCGAGGCGCAGGATGTTGCGGTCGACGACCGGCATCCTGTCCAGCGTCCAGCCCACGGCGTACTGCGCGATGAGCTCGTCGATCCGCCGCGCCTTGCCGGCGTAGCCCTCGACCAGTTCCATCGTGTATTCGCTGACCGGCGGCTGCCGGGTGTCGGACCGGGAGTGCCGGATCCAGTCCGCGAGGACCGTCAGGACGTCCACACCGCGCTGGTCGCCCTCGAAGAGGATCTGGAAGGCGCGCTTGCGGGCCGTGTTGCGGGCAGCCACGGTTAGCTGTTCACCCGGCCGAGGTAGTCGCTGGTGCGGGTGTCGACCTTGATCTTCTCACCGGTGGTGATGAAGAGCGGGACCTGGATCTGGTGACCGGTCTCCAGGGTGGCGGGCTTGGTGCCACCGGTGGAGCGGTCGCCCTGGACGCCCGGCTCGGTCTCCTGGACGACCAGCTCGACGGCGGCCGGCAGCTCGACGAAGAGCACCTCGCCCTCGTGCTGGGCGACGGTGGCGGTGAAGCCCTCGATCAGGAAGTTGGCGGCGTCGGCGACGGCCTTGCGGTCGACCATGAGCTGGTCGTAGGTCTCCATGTCCATGAAGACGAAGTACTCGCCGTCCATGTACGAGAACTGCATGTCGCGCTTGTCGATCGTGGCCGTCTCGACCTTGACGCCGGCGTTGAACGTCTTGTCGACGACCTTGCCGGAGAGCACGTTCTTCAGCTTGGTGCGCACGAAGGCCGGGCCCTTGCCGGGCTTGACGTGCTGGAACTCGACGACGGACCAGAGCTGGCCTCCGTCGAGCTTGAGCACCAGGCCGTTCTTGAGGTCGTTCGTGGAAGCCACGGTTGCGGAATCTCCTGGACTGACGTGGACGACCCCGGCGCACGCGCGTGGCCCGGAGGCTAGAGCGCGAGCAGTTCCTTGGTCGTGATGGTGAGTAGCTCGGGTCCGCCGTCCGCCTCAGGGCGTACGACGAGCGTGTCATCGATCCTGACACCGCCCCGGCCCGGGAGGTGGACCCCCGGTTCGACGGTGACCGGCACGCAAGCGTCCAGTTTACCCATGGCCGCGGGGGCAAGCTGCGGGTCCTCGTCGATTTCGAGCCCGACACCGTGCCCCGTCAGGGGCGGAAGCCCTTCGGTATGGCCTCCGGAGTCCAGTACCTGGCGGGCCGCGCGGTCCACGTCCCGGTAGGCGGCGCCGGGTGCCAGCGCCTCCCGGCCGGCGCGCTGGGCGGCGAAGACGAGGTCGTAGAGGTCGATCTGCCAGTCGGCGGGCGAGGTGCCGATCACGAACGTACGACCGATCTCACAGCGGTAGCCGCGGTAGGTGGCGCCGAGACAGACGGAGAGGAAGTCGCCCTCCTCGACACGCCGGTCGCTGGGCCGGTGGCCGCGGCGCCCCGAGTTCGGGCCGGTGCCGACCGAGGTCGCGAAGGCGGGCCCGTCGGCACCGTGGTCGACGAGCCGGCGCTCCAGTTCCAGGGCGAGATGGCGTTCCGTGCGGCCCACGAGAATGGATTCGAGGAGTTCACCGAGCGCCTGGTCGGCGATCTCCGCGCCGATCCGCAGGGCGGAGATCTCCTCCTCGTCCTTGATCACGCGGAGCTGTTCCACCGCGCCGCCGAGATCGGCCAGGAGCAGCCGCGGCGCGACCGAGCCGAGGGCGCGGTGCCGGGTCACGGTCAGGTGGTGTTCCTCGACCGCGAGCGACTCGGCGCCCTGATCGGCCGCCAGCCCGGCGGCGGCCACGGCCGGATCGCCTCCGGCGCGGGGCAGCACCCGGATCTCCAGCGCCTCGTCGGGGCGCCCTTCCATGGCCTCGCCGGACGGCGGGCCTGCGCACAGCAGCATGTCCTCGTCGCTGCCGAGCAGCAGCACCGCGCCGAGCGGCGCGGCGCCGGCGAGATACCTCACGTTGGCGGGACGGGTGACGAGCGCCGCGGCGCTGCCGCTCGCCGTACAGCGCTCCCGGAGCCGCTCTCTGCGGGTCGCGTACACCTCTGGCATGAACCGAGCCTACGAGCGGTGGCCGGATGTCGCCGGTTCAGAGGGCCGGACGGGTAGCCCGGCACCCGGACGGACGACTGTGACCGCCGGGCGGCGAGAGCGGGCGGTCCTCTCCGCACCAACCGCCAACGGCGAGGCGGGACGGTCCTTTCCACACCAACCGCCGAGCGGCGAGAGCGGGCCGGTCCTTTCCGCACCAACCGCCGCGCGTCGGCCCCGTACGGCACCGACGACGGCCGAACCGTTTCCCCTGCGCCGCGAGGCGAACCCTGTCGGCTCCGCACCGGCCGCGCACCGGCCCCGTACGGCACCGACGACGGCCGAACCGTTTCCTCTGTGCAGCGAGGCGGACCCCGTCAGCACCGACGCGCGCCGAACCCTTTCACCACTGCGGCGGGCTGGCGATCGAGCGGGCCAGGACGTCGTCCAGGACGCGGGCCGTGGCCGCCACGTCGAGCTGGGAGTTGTCGATGATCGGGAGCCCCGAGCCGTACCAGCCCGCCATGCGGCCGTGGATGCGCGCGACCTCCTCGTCGCTGAGCCTGCGGTTGCCCGAGCGCTCCGCGTTGCGCTCCAGGACCACTTCCAGGCCCGGCAGGAGCACGACCGGCAGCAGACCGGGACCCACGTGCCGCTTCCAGCCGCCGAGGCCGACGACCGGCCGGTCCGGGAAGACGGCGTCGTCCAGGATGCACGAGATGCCGTTGGCCAGGAAGTTGCGGGCGGCGAAGCCGCAGGTGCGGCGGGCGAGGCGGTACTGCGCCTCGGAATGGTCGTTCCACCCCGACTGGGGGTCGGCGAAGCCCGAGCGCACCCATTCGCGTACGTCGTCGAGGCTGATGTGGGCCGTCGGCACCCGGCGGTGGTCCGCCCAGTACTTGGCGACGCTGGTCTTCCCGGCGCCCGCGGGGCCGATGAGCAGGACCGCGAGCGTGGTCGCCGACGGGTCGGGCGCGCCCGCCGCGGGCGGCGGGCTCGGCATGGTGACCGAGACGCCCGGAGGCAGCTGCACATGGCCGGTGGTGTCCGGCGTGGGCGGCGCCTGCGGGTGCGGCGGCGGCTGCGCCGACGGGTGCTGCGGGGGCATCTGATGCGGTGGCAGGTGATGCTGCGGCGCCTGGGCGGGCGGGGCGCCGGGCGGCACCGGCGCTCCGGCGAAGCCCGGAGCGGGCGCCGGGCCCTGCTGCCCCGGGTACTGTCCGGCCGGCGCCCATCCGGCGGCCGGCCCTTGCCCCGGCTGGTGGGGCGGCGGCAGCGGAGCCCCCACTGCGTGCTGCATCCGGTGCCACTCCGTCTCGTACAGGCGATGTGCGCGTAGCGACGGGACCCGGTCCCGTCGCTACCGAACGGTACCTTCCCCGGCCGTCGTTGTGTGAACGGCCGGGGACCGTGCGAAGTGCCCGGTGAGGAGAGACAGAACGGGCTGAGCAGGTGCCCTTCGGGCCATACGGCCCCGGCGGGCGCCGTTCGTTACTCGCCGACCTCGCCGTACGCGGCGAGCAGGACGGCCGGATCCGGGCCCTCCAGGACCGTCGGCTTGGCCAGTCCGTCGAGGACGATGAAGCGCAGCAGGTCGCCCCGGGACTTCTTGTCGACCTTCATGTTCTCCACGAGCTTCGGCCACTGGTCGTAGCGGTAGCTCAGCGGGAGACCGACGGCCTCCAGGATCGTGCGGTGCCGGTCGGCGGTCGCGTCGTCCAGCCGGCCCGCGAGACGGCCGAGTTCGGCGGCGAAGTGCATGCCGACGGAGACGGCGGCGCCGTGCCGCCACTTGTAGCGCTCGTTCTTCTCGATGGCGTGGGCCAGCGTGTGACCGTAGTTGAGGATCTCGCGCAGCCCCGACTCCTTGAGGTCACCGGAGACGACCTCGGCCTTGACCCTGATGGAACGCTCGATCAGCTCGGCGGTGTGCGGTCCGGCGGGCGTGCGGGCCGCCTCGGGGTCCGACTCGATGAGTTCGAGGATCACCGGGTCGGCGATGAAACCGGCCTTGATGATCTCCGCGAGCCCGGAGACGTAGTCGTTGACCGGCAGCGAGTCGAGCGCGGCGAGGTCGCACAGCACGCCGGCGGGCGGGTGGAAGGCGCCGACGAGGTTCTTGCCCTCGGCGGTGTTGATGCCGGTCTTGCCGCCGACCGCCGCGTCCACCATGGCGAGCACGGTGGTGGGGACGGCGATCCAGCGGACCCCGCGCAGCCAGGTGGCGGCCACGAAACCGGCGAGGTCGGTGGTGGCGCCGCCGCCGACGCCGACGATGACGTCGGTGCGGGTGAAGCCGGACTGGCCGAGCGCCTTCCAGCAGTAGGCGGCGACCTCGGCGGTCTTGGCCTCCTCGGCGTTCGGCACCTGGATGGCGACGGCCTCGAAGCCCTGCTCCGCCAGGTCGGCGCGCAGTGCCTCACCGGTGTCGGCGAGCGCCTCGGGGTGGATCACGGCGACCCGCTTGGCCTTGTCGCCGATCAACCCGCCGAGTTCACCGAGGAGCTGACGGCCGATCAGGACCTCGTAGGGGTCGGTGCCCGCGGTCCCGCCGACCTGGACACGGGTCACTGCCTCGCTCATGCTTCCTTCAACTCCAGTGCGTCGAGGACCGCCTGGGCGACCTCATCGGGGGTGCGGCCGTCGGTCGCCACGACCGCGCGGGCGACTTCGGCGTACAGGTGGCGGCGTGCCTCCATCAGCTCGCGCCACTGCTTGCGGGGGTTGACGGCGAGCAGCGGCCGGGCGGCGTTCAGGCCGGTGCGCTGCACGGCCTCCTCGACGTCCATGGAGAGGTAGACGACCTGGTGGCCGGCGAGCAGCGCGCGGGTGTCGGCGTCGAGGACGGAACCGCCGCCCAGGGCCAGCACACCGTCGTGCTCGGCGAGTGCCGCCCGCACCGCCCGCTTCTCGATCGCGCGGAAGACGGGTTCGCCCTCGTCGACGAAGATGTCCGCGACGGTGCGGCCCTCGGCGGCCACGATGTCGTCGTCCGTGTCCCGGTAGGCGCAGCCGAGGCGCTGGGCGACGAGCGCGCCCACCGTGGACTTCCCGACCCCCATCGGCCCGACCAGGACCAGCCGTGGGGCGGTCACCGGATGGCCAGGTTCTCGAGGTACGACCGGACGTTCCGGCGGGTCTCGGTGACGGAGTCGCCGCCGAACTTCTCGGCGACCGCGTCCGCGAGGACGAGGGCGACCATGGCCTCGGCGACGATGCCGGCGGCAGGCACGGCGGAGACGTCGGAGCGCTGGTGGTGGGCCTTGGCGGCCTCGCCGGTGGCGACGTCGACGGTGGCCAGCGCGCGCGGCACGGTGGCGATCGGCTTCATCGCGGCACGGACGCGCAGCAGCTCGCCGGTGGTCAGACCGCCCTCGGTGCCGCCGGCGCGGCCCGACGTCCGCCTGATGCCCTCGGGCGTGCCGACGATCTCGTCGTGGGCCTGGGAGCCGGGCACCCGGGCCAGCTCGAAGCCGTCGCCGATCTCGACGCCCTTGATCGCCTGGATGCCCATCAGGGCGCCGGCGAGACGGGCGTCCAGCTTGCGGTCCCAGTGCACGTGCGAGCCGAGGCCCACGGGAACGCCGTACGCGAGCACCTCGACGACACCGCCGAGGGTGTCACCGTCCTTGTGGGCCTGGTCGACCTCGGCCACCATCGCCTTCGAGGCGTCGGCGTCGAGGCAGCGCAGCGGGTCGGCGTCGAGGCGGTCGACGTCGGCGGGGGTGGGGTACACGCCCTTCGGAGCCTTGACGGAGCAGAGTTCCACGACGTGGGAGACGATCTCGATCCCCGCCGTCTCCTTCAGGTACGAACGGGCGACGGCGCCGAGTGCGACGCGGGCCGCGGTCTCGCGGGCGGAGGCGCGCTCCAGGATCGGCCGGGCCTCGTCGAAGCCGTACTTCTGCATGCCGGCGAGGTCGGCGTGGCCGGGCCGCGGACGGGTCAGCGGGGCGTTGCGGGCGAGACCGTCGAGGATCTCCTGGCTCACCGGGTCGGCCGCCATGACCTGGTCCCACTTGGGCCATTCGGTGTTGCCGACCATGATCGCGACCGGGGAGCCGAGGCTGAGGCCGTGCCGGACGCCGCCGAGGAAGGTGACCTCGTCACGCTCGAACTTCATCCGGGCACCGCGTCCATAGCCCAGGCGCCGCCGGGCGAGGTGGTCCGCCACCAGCTCCGTGGTGATCGGCACGCCGGCGGGAAGGCCCTCCAGCGTCGCGACAAGTGCGGGTCCGTGGGACTCCCCCGCGGTCAGCCAGCGCAACCTGCTCAACGGTGCTCCTCATCCTCGCGCCCTGGTACTGCTGCTGCGTACACGTGTGCTCGCGTACGGCGACGGCGCGACCGGGTGCGCGGCCCTGGCCCGCCGGGTCCGATCCTTTCACGTCCGGGGGAGGAAACCGGCCGCAGGTCCATCAGACGGGACAGACGGACGCGGACGACGGGTTCAGCGGGCCCCGTCCTGCCCCTGCCCCGGCGCGTAGCTGCCGAGGAAGTCGGCGCCGCTCCGCCCGGCGGGGGCCGGGGCGGGGGCCGGGGCGGGGGCCGGGGTCTGCGCGGGCTCGTCGGGCCGGCTCTGCGGGGCGTAGGCGCCCAGGTAGTCCGCTCCGCGGCCCTGACCGTACTGCGCCGCGGCGTGCACGGGAACACCCGCCCGCACGGCACGCCAGTACCGGATCTTGCGTATGAGCTTCAGGGTCCACGAGCCGAGGACGGCGGCCACGATCAGCACGAGCACCGCGATCTGCACCCAGTCGGGCATGAACTTCAGGACGAGCTCGAAGATCTCACCCTTGCCGGACGCCAGTGGCACCCCGGTGGACACGCTGGTCATGTACCTGACTCCCCCAACCCCGTGCTCCGCCCCGTGCGGAACTCAGCGGATCTTACGGGAAGCGAGCGCATGTTCCCCCGCTTTTCTCATGGCACCGACGGGGGCCGGGTGCCGCCCGGTCATCTGCTCCACCTGGAGCACCGCCTGGTGCACGAGCAGGTCGAGTCCGCCGACCACGGCTCCGCCGTACGCGGACCAGCGCGCCGCGAGGTCGGTCGGCCAGGGGTCGTACAGCACGTCGAAGAGGGTCGTGGGCCGGCCCGGGACGGCGGCGGCCAGCGCGTCCGTGGTCCCGGCCGGAGTCGTGGCGATCACCAGCGGCGCGTGCAGCGCCTGTCCGGCGTCGGCCCAGTCCTCGGTGCGCACCTCGATGCCCAGGCGCTCGCCCCACTGCCGCATCTCGGCGGCCCGCTCCCGGCTCCGGACGTACGCGACGACCTCACCCGTGCAGATCCGCGCGAGGGCGGCCAGCGCGGAGGAGGCGGTGGCGCCGGCGCCGAGGACGGCGGCCGAGTCGACCTGCTCGATCCCCCGCTCGCGCAGGGCGGCGACCATCCCGGGGATGTCGGTGTTGTCGCCGACGCGGCGCCCGTCCTCGGTGAACACGACGGTGTTGACCGCCTCGACGGAGGCGGCCGTCTCGCTGATCTCGTCGAGCAGCGGCATGACGGCCCGCTTGAGCGGCATCGTCAGCGACAGCCCGGCCCACTCCGGTCCGAGGCCCCCGACGAAGGCGGCCAGCGACTCCTCGTCGACCTCGAAGCGGTCGTACGTCCACGCGCCGAGGCCCAGTTCCCGGTACGCGGCGCGGTGCAGCACCGGCGAGAGGGAGTGCGCGATCGGTGAACCGAGCACGGCCGCCCGGCGTGCGTCAGTTGCCCGAGCTGGCATTGAACTTGTCCTTCAGTTTCTCGAACTGGGCCAGCGTCTTGGCGAATTCCGTGTTGTTCTGACCGTCGGTCGCCACGAAATACATCCAGCCGTCCTTCGTGGGGTTGAACACCGCCCGGAAGGCGTCGTCGCCCGGATTGCCGATCGGACCGGGCGGCAGACCCCGGTGGTAATACGTGTTGTACGGGTCCGGATTGCTGTTGATCTCGGACTCGCCGATATTGATCTCGCTCTGGCCCTTCAGGTAATTGAAGGTCGAGTCGAACTGCAGCTTCTGATTGGTCTCGGTGTTGGTGCTCTTCAGGCGGTTGTAGACGACCTCGGCCATCTTGCGGTAGTCGTCGTGCGTCTTGCCCTCGGCCTGGACCAGGCTCGCGACCGTGACCACCTGAAGGGGGTTGTCGAGCTTGAGCGTCTTCGCCTTCGCCACCAGACCCAACGCCGTGTACTTCTTGTTGGCCTGCGCGACCATGCTCTTCAGCACCGCCTCGGGCTTCATGCCCTTGGCGGCGGGATACGTGAGCGGGTAGAGGAACCCCTCCAAGGGGTCCTTTATGTCCTTGTTGGTGTTCGCCCAGCTCGGCAGCCCGAGGGTCTTGTACTTCTTCTTCGCGACGGCACTCGTCGTGCCCTTGGCGAGCCCGAGCTTCGTGTCGATGGCTTTGTACACCTGGGAATTGCGCGCACCGGGCGGCACGGTCACATTGTTCTGGCTCTTGGGGTCGAGCATCAGCTCGACAGCGCTCTTGGCCGACATCTCCTTGCGCAGGATGTAGGCGCCGGCCTGAATCGACTTGCCCTTGGGATTCTCCGCCTGGGCGGACACGAACGCGTCCACGCTCTTGACGACACCGGCGGCCTTGAGTTTCTGGCCGATGACGTAACCGCCCTCGCCCTTCCCGATCTCGACGGAGACCTGTCCCGAGCCCTCGCCCGAGAAGTCCGGGGGTGCGCCGAAACGATTCTGGTAATAGTCGTAGCCGAAATAGCCGGCTCCGGCGAGACCGCCGCCGAAGACCATGACGACCACCAGGCACGCGCAGCCGCTGCGGCGCTTCTTGCCCTTGCCGCCGCGCTCCTTGCCGCCGCCCCGCTGCTCCTTGCGGTCTCCGCGGCCCCGGCGCTTCTTGGGGTCGTCGTCCTCGTCGAAGTCGTCGTCATCGTCGTCACCGGCGAAGAAGGCGTGCTCGCCCTGGTCCGGTCCCGGGTCCCAGTCCGGCTCGGGTTCGGGCTCGGCACGGCGCCGGGCCGGCGGCTCGGGCGGCGGATAGGCGTCGGGCGTGGTGTAGGAGTCCGGCTGCTCGGCCGCGTACTGGCCCGCGTAGGGGTCGGAGGGGTCGGCCGCGTACGGCACCTGCCGCTGCGCGCCCGTACCGCTGTCGGCGTACTGCTGCTGCCCCTGACCGGGGTACTGCGCGCCCTGGCCGTCGTACTGCTGGTGCCCCTGCCCCGGGTACTGCTGCTGCCCCTGACCGGGGTACTGCCCGCCCTGACCGTCGTACTGCTGCTGCCCCTGGTACTGCTGCTGGCCCTGCCCCGGGTACTGCTGCTGACCGGGGTACTGCTGCGGGCCCTGGAACTGCTGGCCCTGGTACTGCTGCTGGCCGGGGTACTGCCCGTGCTGGCCCTGTGCCGGGTACTGCTGCTGGCCCTGGTACTGCTGACCCTGGCCCCAGTCGCCCTGCTGCTGCGGATAGTGCTGCTGCTGGCCGCCGTCGTAGGCGGACTGGCCGTCGGCGGCCTGCCCGCCCCATCCGCCGTCCCCGTACAACGGGTCCTCCGGATGCCACGGTTCGGAGCCAGGGCCCCGGCCATACTCAGTCATCGATCCCCTACGAGCCGCGAGCCGGCAGCGGCCGGCTCGTCTGGCCCGGCTCCCGTCCGCCTCTTACTGTGCGACGGCTGTTCGAACACCACCGCATCGGGCGGAACGTTACCGTATCGCGATCACATGACCACTTCGACGCCCTCGCCGGGCGACTTGCCTGACACCCGTTCGGATTCCAGGGCCTGCTGAAGGATCACGACGGCTGCCGCCTGGTCGATCACCGACCGGCCCTTCTTCGACTTCACGCCCGAGGCGCGCAAGCCCTGACTGGCCGTGACCGTCGTCATCCTCTCATCCACGAGCCGAACCGGAACAGGAGCAATCCCTTCCGCGAGCTCCTGGGCGAAGGCGCGGACCTTGGCCGCGGCAGGGCCCTCGCCCCCCTTGAGGGAGCGAGGGAGCCCGACGACGACCTCGATCGGCTCGTACTCCTCGACGAGCTGCCGCAGCCGGCGGTGGGCGGCCGGGACGTCACGTCCCGGGACCGTCTCCACCGGCGTCGCGAGGATCCCGTCGGGGTCGCACGAGGCGACCCCGATCCGGGCGTCCCCGACGTCGATCGCGAGCCGACGTCCTCTGCGCATGTCCGCGAGCCCTTACTTCGCCGTCTCGGCGACGAGGCGCCGGACCGCGTCGATGGCCTCGCCGACGGCGGCGGCGTTCTGGCCGCCGCCCTGGGCGACGTCCGGCTTGCCGCCGCCGCCGCCCCCGAGGGTCTTGGCGGCGCCGCGGACCAGCTCGCCGGCCTTCAGGCCGCGCTCGCGGGCGGCTTCGTTGGTGGCGATGACCGTCAGGGGCTTGCCGCCGACGACGGTGAACAGGGCCACGACGGCGGCCCGTCCGCCCTGGATGCGGCCGCGCACGTCGAGGACCAGCTTGCGCAGGTCGTCGGCGCCCGTGCCGTCCGGGACCTGACCGGTCACCAGGGCCACGCCGTTCACGTCCTGGGCGGACTCGACGAGACCAGCGGCGGCCTGGAGGACCTTCTCCGCGCGGAACCTCTCGATCTCCTTCTCGGCGTCCTTCAGCTTGCCGAGCATGGCGGAGACCTTCTCCGGAAGCTCCTCCGGACGGCCCTTCACCAGCTCCTGGAGCTGGGCGACGACCGTGTGCTCACGGGCCAGGAAGTTGTACGCGTCGACGCCGACCAGGGCCTCGATGCGCCGCACGCCGGAGCCGATGGACGACTCGCCGAGCAGCTTCACCAGGCCGAGCTGGGCGGTGTTGTGCACGTGCGTGCCGCCGCACAGCTCCTTGGAGAAGTCGCCGATGGTCACGACGCGGACGCGCTCGCCGTACTTCTCGCCGAACTCGGCGATGGCGCCCTGCTTCTTGGCCTCGTCGATGCTCATGACCTCGGCCTGGACGTCCAGGTCGCGGGCCAGCACCTCGTTGATCTGCTGCTCGACGTCCGTCATCACGGCCGTCGGGACGGCGGACGGGGAGCCGAAGTCGAAGCGGAAGCGGCCGGGCTGGTTCTCGGAACCGGCCTGGGCGGCCGTCGGGCCGAGGGCGTCGCGCAGCGCCTGGTGGGTCAGGTGCGTGGCCGAGTGGGCGCGGGCGATGGCCTTGCGACGGCGGACGTCGATGGTGGCCTGGGCCTTGGCGCCGACGGTGGCCTCGCCGACCTGGACGACGCCCTTGTGGACGTACACGCCGGGGACGGGCTTCTGGCAGTCGCGGATCTCGATGATCGCGCCGGAGTCGACCCGGATGCGGCCGGTGTCACCGATCTGGCCGCCGCCCTCGGCGTAGAAGGGGGTGCGGTCGAGGACGATCTCGACCTCGTCGCCCTCGGTGGCGGCCGGGGAGGAGACGCCGTCCACGAGGATGCCGACGATCGTCGACTCGGCCTCGGTGCCGTCGTAGCCGACGAAGTCGGTCTCTCCGGCGGCGTCGGCGATCTGCCGGTAGGCGCCGAGATCGGCGTGGCCGGACTTCTTGGCGCGGGCGTCGGCCTTGGCCTTGTCCCGCTGTTCCTTCATCAGACGGCGGAAGCCGTCCTCGTCCACCGACAGGCCCTGTTCGGCGGCCATTTCGAGGGTGAGGTCGATCGGGAAGCCCCACGTGTCGTGGAGGAGGAAGGCCTTGTCGCCGGCGAGGACCGTGCCGCCGGACTCCTTGGTGTCGGTGATGGCCGTGTCGAGGATGTTCGTGCCGGCCTTCAGCGTCTTGAGGAAGGCGGCCTCCTCGGCGAGGGCCACGGTCTCGATCCGCTGGCGGTCGGTGACCAGGTCCGGGTACTGCTGGCCCATCATGCCGATCACGACGTCGATGAGGTCCTTGACGACCGGTCCGGTGGCGCCGAGCAGGCGCATGTTGCGGATGGCGCGGCGCATGATGCGGCGCAGCACGTAGCCACGGCCCTCGTTGCCGGGGCTCACACCGTCGCCGATGAGCATGACGGAGGTGCGCATGTGGTCGGTGACCACACGCAGCGACACGTCCGAGGCGTGGGCGGCGCCGTACTCGACACCCGTCAGCTCGGTGGCCTTCTTGATGACGGCCATGGAGGTGTCGATCTCGTACATGTTCTGCACGCCCTGCAGAATCATGGCGAGGCGCTCGAGACCGAGGCCGGTGTCGATGTTCTTGCTGGGCAGCTCGCCGAGGATCTCGAAGTCGTCCTTCGAGATGCCCTCGCCGCGCTCGTACTGCATGAAGACCAGGTTCCAGATCTCCACGTAGCGCTCGTCGTTGACGGCCGGGCCGCCCTCGACGCCGAACTCGGGGCCACGGTCGTAGTTGATCTCGGAACACGGACCGCAGGGGCCCGGGACACCCATGGACCAGTAGTTGTCCTTCTTGCCCAGACGCTGGATGCGCTCGGCCGGGACACCGATCTTGTCGCGCCAGATGGTCTCGGCCTCGTCGTCGTCGAGGTAGACCGTGATCCACAGGCGCTCGGGGTCGAGGCCGTAACCGCCCTTGTCCTGGGGCGAGGTGAGCAGCTCCCAGGCGTAGGTGATGGCCCCTTCCTTGAAGTAGTCGCCGAAGGAGAAGTTGCCGCACATCTGGAAGAACGTGCCGTGGCGCGTGGTCTTGCCGACCTCTTCGATGTCGGGCGTGCGCACGCACTTCTGCACGCTGGTGGCGCGGGCCCAGGGGGCCTTGACCTCACCGAGGAAGTACGGCTTGAAGGGGACCATGCCGGCGGGGACCAGGAGCAGAGTCGGGTCGTCCGCGATGAGCGACGCCGAAGGGACGACGGTGTGACCGCGCTCCTCGTAGAAGCTCAACCAGCGGCGGCGGATTTCAGCCGACTCCATCAGTGGTCCTCATTCCGGTTGTACGTGTACGTCGTGTTGTCGATGTACTTGATCTGCTTGTTGCTGCCGGACCGCTCGCCGCCGCCGATCGCGGCGATACGGCGCTGGGGCGGCAGTTCGGGATCCGGGTCCGCGTTCAGACCGAGCACCTCGCCGAGTTCGGCCTCTCGCTGGGCCATCCCGTCGCGGACGTCGAGCGCGAACTCCTTGAGGCGGTTGCCCGCGTCGATCGCCTTGTTCGCGGCCTGCGCCGCGAGGCTCTCGGGGGTGAGCTGCCTGAGCTTGCGGTTGACCTTGGTGGTGGCCCATACACCCGCGGCTGCGCCCGCGGTGAACCAGAACGTACGGCGGAACATCGCTGCGTCAGTCCTTCTTCCGCTTTCCCCGCCGCGTGGACGGGACGGTGCGGCCCACGATCACGGTACGCCGGGACGCTTTGTCGGGCACATTGTCTCGACGGCCTCCGATGGCCCGGCGCACGCCGTACCCGAACGCCGCGACCTTGACCAGCGGGCCGCCGAACGTGGAGGCGACGGTCGTCGACAGCGCCGAGGCGTTGGACGTGACCTCCTGGACGTCGGACGCGATGGCGTCGACCCGGTCGATCTGCGTCTGCGCGGAGCGCACCGCCGCCGAGGCGTCCGCAAGGAGCGGGACGGCCTGGTCGGTCACGTCCGCCACGAGCTTGGTGGTCGCCCTGAGCGTCTGGGCCAGCCTCACCAGCGCGACGGCGAGGAAGGAGACCAGGATCGCCCAGAAGACGGCCACCAGGATCCCGGCCACCTCACCACCGGACACTGTGCACCCGCTCCCTGACTGTGTGCCTGAACATCGAAAAGTCGTCACCCGAGCCTATCGCGCCGGGGCCGGGGCTCCGTACCGCATTTATCCGCTCCGGAGTGTGGAGTTGCGGGAACCGATTGTACGGAGCGCTAACGGGTCAGTACGCTCCGTATCTCATGCAGCGTTCTCACCCCGCCCGACACTCCGGTCCTGCCGCACCCGGCAATCTGCCACTGGAACTCGACGCGTTCGTGGGGCGTTCCGCCGAGCTCGCGCGGCTGGCCGAGGCGCTGGACGCGGTCCGCCTGGTCACCGTGACCGGCATGGGAGGCGTCGGCAAGACCCGCCTCGCCACGCACGCGGCGGCGGGGACGGAGCCGTGCGACGGGGTGTGGCACGTGGACCTGTCCGCGGTGCACGACCCGGCACTCGTCGAGTACGCCGTGGCCGAGGCCCTCGGCCTGACGGACCACACGGCGAAGCCGCCGCGCCGGGTGCTGCTCGACCACGTCGCCGGGCACCGTCTCCTGCTCGTCCTGGACGGCTTCGAGCACCTGGTCGACGAGAGCGCCTCGCTCGTGGGCGAGTTGCTGCGGCGGGCGCCGGGACTGCGGGTGCTGGCCGTGGGCCGCAGGCCGCTGGGCATCGCGGGCGAGCGGGTGTTCCCGCTGGCTCCGCTGGCCGAGACGGAGGCGGTGGAGCTGTTCGCGGACCGGGCGGCGGCCCGGGTGCCCGGCTTCGCGCTGGACGAGGGCAACGGCGCCGACGTCCGGGAGCTGTGCCGGCGGCTGGACGGGATCCCGCTGGCGCTGGAACTGGCGGCGGGACGCGTCGGCGCCCTCTCCCCCGCGCAGTTGCTCGCCCGGCTGGAGGACCGGTTCCGGCTGCTGACCGGCGGGGTGCGCGACGCGCCGCCGCGGCACCAGACCCTGCGGACGGCGATCGGCTGGAGTCACGAGCTGTGCACACCGGAAGAGCGGCTGCTGTGGGCACGCCTCTCGGTGTTCGCCGGGCAGTTCGACCTGGAAGCCGCGGAGTACGTGTGCAGCGGGGACGGACTGCACGCCGACGACGTCCTGGACGTGCTCGGCGAACTGCTCGCCCAGTCGGTGCTCTCGCGCGAGGAGACGGCGGCCGGCGTGCGCTACCGGATGCTGGACACGGTCCGGGCCTACGGCGCGCACTGGCTGACGGCCACGGGCGACGCCGAGCGGCTGCGCAGACGCCACCGCGACTGGTACATGGGACTGGTCACCTGGTGCGAGCTGGACTGGTTCTCGCCGCGGCAGGCCGAGGTGGCGGTGCGCGTCGAGACGGAGCTGCCGAACCTGCGGTGCGCGCTGGAGTATTCGCTCGGCGAACCCGACGACGCGCATCTGGGCCAGTATCTGGCCGGCGCCCTGTGGTTCTACTGGGTCGGCTGCGGCCGGCTCTCCGAGGGCCGGCACTGGCTGGAGCGCAGTGTCGAACTCGACGGCGACCGTGACCAGTCACGGCTGAAGGCCCTGTGGGTGCTCGGCTATGTGGC
This sequence comes from Streptomyces sp. NPDC001914, assembly GCF_042891215.1. Classification (NCBI taxonomy): domain Bacteria; kingdom Bacillati; phylum Actinomycetota; class Actinomycetes; order Kitasatosporales; family Streptomycetaceae; genus Streptomyces; species Streptomyces sp. NPDC001914. The sequence goes on along the minus strand of NZ_JBIASW010000007.1, from coordinate 372,938 downwards.
GGTCCTCCAGGGGGACTCGGTGCCCGCGCTGTCCGCGCTCCAGGAGTGCCGCGACGAGGCGGAGCGCTGCGAGAACGCCGTCGCGGTCGCGTACGCCGAGCATCGCACCGGCTGCCTGGCCCTGGTCACGGACGACATGGCGCGCGCCGAGAAGCTGCTGCGCTCGGCGCTGGACCGCTATCACGAGATCGGCGAGCTCAACAGCAACGTACTGATGGGCCAGATCGAACTGGCGATGGCGCTCGCCTTCCAGGGCGACATGCCGGGCGCGGTGAGGCTGTGCGAGGACGTCCGCGGCGTCTGCGAGGACCACGGGGAGCGCTGGGCGCTGGCGTACGCGCTGTACGTCCTCGCCTACCAGGCCCAGGCCGAGGGCGATCAGACGCGGGCGCGCGGACTGCTGGAGCAGGGCCTCGGTATCGCGCACGGCTTCCACGATCTGCTCGGCGCCGTGCTCGCGGTGGAGCTGCTCGCGCTGGTGACGGTGGTGGAGGGCGATCCGGCCGAGGCCGCGGTGCTCCAGGGCGCGGCGTCGCGGATGTGGCCGTCGGTGGGCCTGCCGCTGTTCGGCTCGGCGTACTACAACGCGCCGCACGAGCGCTGTGCGGCCCTTTCCCGGCAGGAGCTGGGCGACGAGCGGTACGAGGAGTGCGTACGGGCCGGTGCGCTGCTCGGGCAGGACGCGGCGGTCGCCCGGGCGCTGGGCGGTGCCGGGGTGCCGCAGCTCGGGGCGGTGCCCTCGCCGCGCAGGCTGCCCCCGGACGTGCGAAAGCCCGCCGTCTCGCCCACCTCGAAGGGCGGGGAGACGACGGGCTGACGCCGACGCTTGGGTGGTACCGCGTCCGCTGTAAGAAGATCAGCGGGCGTAGTACTCGACGACGAGCTGCTCGTCGCAGATCACCGGGATCTCCTTGCGGTTCGGCTCGCGGTCCAGGCGGAAGGCCAGGGCGGCGAGGTTCACCTGGAGGTAGCGCGGGGTCTCGCCGTCGGGGGCGAAGCCACCGGCGCGGGAAACCTCGAACAGCGTCTTGCTGCGGCTGCGCTCGCGGACCATCACGACGTCGTCGGGACGGACGCGGAACGAGGGCTTGTCGACCTTCTGGCCGTTGACCTCGATGTGGCCGTGAACGACCATCTGGCGGGCCTGGTAGATCGTGCGGGCGATGCCCGAACGCAGGACCAGCGCGTCGAGACGACGCTCCAGCTCGATGATCAGGGCCTCACCGGTCTTGCCCTGGACCTTGGAGGCACGCTCGTAGGCGCGGACGAGCTGACGCTCGGACACGTCGTACTGCGCGCGCAGACGCTGCTTCTCCAGCAGACGGACCTTGTAGTCCGAGTTCTGCTTGCGGCCACGGCCGTGCTCACCCGGCGGGTAGGGGCGGGCCTCGAAGTACTTGACAGCCTTCGGGGTCAGCGCGATACCGAGCGCACGCGACTTCTTGACCTTGGGGCGGGACTGGTTCGCCATGAACCAAACACCTCATGTTTCTGATGCGAATACGGCTTCACCAGGGTTAGGGGAGGTCGCAATCCGCAGCCCGGGAAACCCTCCTCGCCGTCGTGGAGATCCACGTGGACGGGGCGGGCAGCCGCTCCTGGGTCTGGGCACATACGTGCAGCACGCGAGTGACCCACCGACCGGTCCCGGAGATCCGGGTGGTGGTGGGTTGCCCGCGACACCTTCGACGGTGCGCGACGCTCCTGGAATCCCCCCGTGGAGGCGGGGGCTCCGACTGCTTGTCCCGTTCTGGTGGTGCCGGCCGGAGCCGGACACGGGACGCAGTGCTTCGAGTCATCGTACAGGGTGCTCAGGAGCGCCCTCTACCGAGGCGCTTCCTGGTCCACTCCACCGCGTCGGCGTACCGCGCCTCGGCGCCGTGCCGGGTCGGGGTGTAGTACTCCCGGTCCGCGAGCTCCTCGGGGGCGTACTGCTGGGCCGCGATGCCCTCGGGCAGGTCGTGCGGATACACGTACCCCTGGGCGTGCCCGAGCTTGGCCGCGCCCTTGTAGTGCCCGTCGCGCAGATGGGCCGGCACCGGACCCGCGTGTCCCTTGCGCACGTCCTCCAGGGCGGCGCCGATGGCGGTCGTGGCGGCGTTGGACTTCGGGGCCAGCGCGAGGGCGATGGTGGCGTGGCTGAGGGTGAGCGCGGCCTCCGGGAAGCCGATCATCGCGACGGCCTGGGCGGCGGCCACGGCTATCGGCAGGGCGTTCGGGTCGGCGAGGCCGATGTCCTCGCTGGCGGAGATCATCAGCCGGCGGGCGATGAAGCGGGGGTCCTCGCCCGCCTCGATCATCCGGGCCAGGTAGTGCAGGGCGGCGTCCACGTCGGAGCCGCGGATGGACTTGATGAGCGCGCTCGCCACGTCGTAGTGCTGGTCGCCGTCGCGGTCGTACTTCACGGCGGCGCGGTCGACCGTCGCCTCCAGCGTCTGGAGGGTGATCTCCGGCTCGCCCTTGTCCAGCGCCGCACCGGCGGCGGCCTCCAGGGCGGTCAGGGCACGGCGGGCGTCACCGCCGGCGATGCGCAGCAGATGGTCCTCGCTGTCGCCGGGCAGGGCCACGGAGTCCCTGAGACCGCGCTCCGAGGCCAGCGCCCGGCGCAGCAGGCCGCGCAGGTCGTCGTCGGTGAGCGGTTCGAGGGTCAGCAGGAGGGAGCGGGAGAGCAGCGGCGAGATCACCGAGAAGTACGGGTTCTCGGTGGTCGCGGCGATCAGGGTCACCCAGCGGTTCTCCACCGCCGGGAGCAGGGAGTCCTGCTGGGCCTTGCTGAAGCGGTGGATCTCGTCCAGGAAGAGGACCGTCTCCTTGCCGTAGCCGCCCGCGGCGCGGCGGGCGCCGTCGATGACCGCGCGCACCTCCTTGACGCCCGCGGTGATCGCGGAGAGTTCCACGAAGCGTTTGTCGGTGGCCTTGGAGACCACGTACGCGAGGGTCGTCTTGCCGGTGCCCGGCGGGCCCCACAGGATCACCGAGGACGGTCCGGCCGGGCCGCCGCCGGCCTGCGAGACCAGTCTGCGCAGGGGCGAGCCCGGCTTCAGCAGATGCTGCTGCCCCACGACCTCGTCGAGGGTGCGGGGGCGCATCCGTACGGCCAGGGGGCTGCTGGACGGGTCCTTCTCCTGGCGGTCTTCCGCGGCGGCGGTGAACAGGTCGGGCTCCACGTCAGGAACCCTATGTCACCGCACCGACAATCCCCCCGGGACGGTCAGCTCGTCCAGAAGTCCCACCAGCGGGTCAGGATCAGCATGCCGATGATCCCGATGTGCAGCGTCGGCAGGACCCAGGTGAACTCGCCGAAGAAGCTCTTCGCCCAGCCCGGGGCGGGCAGGAAGCCGTTGCGGACGTTGAACGAGGTCACGTACCAGAACATGATGATCGTGGCGACCCAGGCCAGGCTGCACCACAGGCAGAGCGAGTTGATCCGGTACAGCGACTGGAACTGGAGCCAGGTGCAGAACGCGACGCCGAAGAGCGTGCCCGCGTTGAAGGTCAGCCAGTACCAGCGCGGGAACGTCGCACGGGCCAGCAGGCTCATGCCGACGCAGATCACCATGCCATAGGCGACGAGCCCGAGCATGGGGTTCGGGAAGCCGAAGGCCGAGGCCTGCTCGCTCTTCATGATGTTGCCGCAGGAGACGACCGGGTTCAGGCTGCAGCCCGGTACGAAGTTCGGGTTCTCCAGCAGCTTGAACTTGTCGATCGTGATGACCCACGCGGCAAGGAGACCGGCCGCGCCCGTGATCACCAGCAGCACCGCGAGGGCGCGGCTGCCGCCGGCCGTCCGCGGCGAGGCGGCGGCGGGGCGTTCCTGACCGGTCGGGACGTCCTTGACTGTCGTCTTGTTCATCACGCCGTTTCCGTAGCTTCGAAGGGGCCTGGGGGCAGGCTCATTGTGCCGCACCCGCCCGGCTGTCCATCGTTCGGTGGACATAAGAAGGTACGCACGGTCGCCCCGGAAGGTTCGGTTCGGGGAGAGGCTCGTCCCCATGACTACACACGCGGACCGGCTCGCGGTGGACGTACGGGGGCTGCGCAAGCAGTACGGGGACGTGACCGCGGTCGACGGTATCGATCTGGGCATCCGGCAGGGCGAGGTGTTCGGCCTGCTCGGACCGAACGGAGCGGGCAAGAGCACCACCGTGGAGATCCTCCAGGGCAACCGGCGACGGGACGCGGGCGAGGTCTCGGTGCTCGGCTCGGACCCGGCGACGGGCACGCGCGCGTGGCGTTCACGCGTCGGAATCGTCTGGCAGGACGAATCCGCGCCCGCCGAGTTGACGGTGGAGGAGACCGTGCGGCATTTCGCCCGTTATTACCCGAATCCCCGTGATCCCGGGGAAGTCATCGGTCTGGTCGGTCTCGAGGCGAAGGCGGGCAGCCGCATCAAGTCGCTCTCGGGCGGTCAGCGCCGCCGGCTCGACGAGGCCCTCGGGGTGATCGGCGGGCCCGAACTGCTCCTCCTGGACGAGCCGACCACGGGCTTCGACCCGGCGGCGCGACGGCAGTTCTGGGAGCTGATCCGCAGACTGGCCGACGAGGGCACGACCATCCTGCTGACCACGCACTACCTGGAGGAGGCCGAAGCCCTCGCGGACCGGCTCGCGGTCGTCGCCCGGGGCAGGATCGTCGCCGAGGGCGAACCGGCGGCGCTGCGCGAGCGGTTCGGCAGCGAGGCCACGGTCGCCTGGACGGAGGCCGACGGCAGCCCGCGCAGCGAGCGCACGGACACCCCCACGAAGACGGTCGCCGAGCTCACCCGCCGTTTCGACGGGGAGATCCCGGGGCTGCGGGTGAGCCGCCCCACCCTGGAGGACGTCTATCTGCGACTGACCGGCCTGGAGGACGCGCGATGACCACGACCGACGTACGGCAGGGCACGAGGGACGCGTCCGGCCGGCTGCCCGGCGCCTGGGGACTCGGGCTGCGCCGCGGGAGCCTGGAGCTGAGGCAGTTCTTCCGCCAGCGCGACCAGGTGGTGTTCACCTTCGCCTTCCCCGTCGTCTTCCTGTTCCTGTTCGCGTCGATCTTCAGCAACGACGTGAAGGGCGCGGGCATCACCGCCTCCCAGCTCTACGTCCCCGCGATGATGGCCGCGGGCATCATGTCGACGAGCTTCCAGTCCCTCGGCATCTCCATCGCGATCGAACGGGACGAGAAGGTGCTGCGCCGGCTGCGCGGCACGCCGATGCCGCCGGCCGCGTACTTCTTCGGCAAGATATGGCTGGTCCTGGTGACCGGCGCCCTGGAGACGGCGATCCTGCTCACCGTCGGCACCACGCTGTACGACGTCGACCTGCCCTCGGATCCCGGCAAGTGGGCGGACTTCGGCTGGATCTTCGTCCTGGGCCTCACGGCCTGCGCCCTGCTCGGCATCGCGATCAGCTCGGTCCCGAAGTCGGGCAAGAGCGCCACCTCGGTGGTCGTCCTGCCCTTCCTCGTCCTCCAGTTCATCTCCGGTGTCTACATCGCCATCGACACCATTCCGGACTGGATGCTGAACATCGGCGCGCTGTTCCCCCTCAAGTGGATGTGCCAGGGGCTGCGCGGGGTGTTCCTGCCCGATTCCGCGAAGGTCCTGGAGCAGGCGGGCGACTGGGAGTTCGGGCGGATCGCGCTGGTGCTCGGGGCGTGGTGCGTCGGAGGATTGCTGCTGTGCCTGCTGACCTTCCGCTGGAAGAACCGGCGCGACGGATGACGAGTCCGGCCGCGCGCCGCGCCCCGGTGCCGGGCGGGGCCCTGCACGGTCCGGTGCCGGGCGGGGCCCGGGCGGCGGACACCTGGGAGCTCTCGTTCCGGCTCTGGGACGGGTACTTCGCCGTCGTGTGGGTGGCCACCCTGGTGTTCGTGCTCGGCACGGCGCACCCGGGGTGGCACGTCCGGCTCGCGGCGGGCGCGCTGCTCCTGCTGCTGATCCCCTGGTACCTGCTGGTCGGACGTCCCGTCCTCACGGCCGAGGTCCCCGACGAGCGCCGCGCCCTCGGTTACATCGCGGGCGCGGTCCTGCTGTTCCTGCCGCCGGGCGTGCTGGTCGGCGAGACCCGGCTGATGACCTTCGCGCTCATCCCGCAGTGCTTCATCGGGCTGCGGCTGCGCCGGGCCCTGACCGCCTCGACCGTCATCAACATCGCTCCGGTGGCGGGCTGGGCCCTGCTGTGGCGGCCCGCCGGTCAGGTCCTGTTCTTCAACTCGGTCTTCGCGGCGGTCACGCTCGTGTTCTCGGCGGCTCTGGGGAGCTGGATCATCCGCATCATGGAACAGAGCCGCGAACGGGCGGAGCTCATCACCGAGTTGGACGCCAGCCGGCACGAGATCGCCCGGCTCTCGGCCATGCACGGCGCGCTGTCCGAACGCGAACGGTTCTCCAGGGAGATCCACGACACCCTCGCGCAGGGTTTCACCAGCCTCCTGATGCTGGTCCAGGCCGTCGAGGCCGAACTCGACCACGATCTGCCGCAGGCCCGCCGCCATCTGGCCCTCATGGACGAGACCGCCCGGCAGAACCTCGCCGAGGCACGGGCCCTCGTCACCGGCGGCACGCCCGCCGATCTGGACGGCGCCACCCTGCCCGACGCGCTGCGGCGGCTGGCCGCCCGGCACGACGCGAGCATCGCCGTGACCGGCCCGGTGCGCCCGCTGCCCGCAGGACCCGAGGTGGTGATCCTCCGCTCCTGCCAGGAAGCTCTGGCCAACGCCCGCAAGCACGCCGGGAGTTCACCCGCCGTCACGGTCGGCCTCGCGTACGCCGCCGACTCGCTGGCGCTGTCGGTGCGCGACGACGGCCGCGGATTCGACCCCGCCACGCCGGTCGACGGGTACGGTCTGGCGGGGCTGCGCGCCCGGGCCGCCGAGGCGGGCGGCACCGCTTCGATCCGCAGCGCGCCGGGCGACGGAACGACCGTGACGGTGACGCTGCCCGTCCCCGCGACCCCGAGGAGTGAGACCCGGTGATCCGGATCGTCCTGGCCGACGACCATCCCGTCGTACGGGAGGGGCTGCGCGCGATGCTCAGCGCCGAGCCCGACCTGGAGGTGGTGGCCGACGCGTCCAGCGGTCCGCAGGCGGAGGCTCTCGCGGCCGAACTCCGGCCCGACATCGTGCTGATGGACCTGCGGATGCCGGGCGGTGACGGGGTCGACTCGATCGTGCGGATGGCCGAGGCCGCGCTGCCGTGCCGGGTGATCGTGCTCACGACGTACGAGACCGACCGTGACATCCTGCGCGCCGTGGAGGCGGGCGCGGCGGGCTATCTGCTCAAGGATCTTCCGCGCGGCCAGCTGGCCGACTCGGTCCGCGCCGCGGCGCGGGGCGAGACCGTCCTGGCCCCCTCGGTCGCGGCCCGTCTGGTGGACCAGCTGCGCGCCCGGCCGGAACGGCCACGGCTGTCGGAGCGCGAGCGGGCGGTGCTGCGCCTGGTGGCGGAGGGCTGCACGAACGCGGAGATCGGCCGCCGCCTGTTCATAGGCGAGTCCACCGTGAAGACCCATCTGCTGCGGGCCTTCGGGAAACTCGGGGTCGACGACCGGACGGCCGCGGTGACGAGCGCCATGCGCCACGGGCTGCTGGACTGAGGCCCCAGGGCGCCGGCGCGCGGCGCCGGGTCCGGGCGCGGGGCCGGTCCGCGGAACGCGGACGGCCGGCACCCCCGCCCCGGTGGGAGGCCCACCGGGGCGGGAGAGACCGGGTCAGCCCAGGCGCGAACGCAGTTCGGACACGATCGCGTCGGCCGCGACCGCCGTCTGCTCCCCGGACTCCATGTCCTTGAGCTGCACGACGCCCTCGGCGAGATCACGCTCACCGGCGACGACCGTGAAGCGGGCACCGCTGCGGTTCGCGTTCTTCATCGCGCCCTTGAGGCCCTTCGCGCCGTACGAGAAGTCGGCGGCGACACCGGCCCGGCGCAGTTCGGTCACCACGCCGAAGAGCATCCGGCGGGCCTCCTCACCGAGCGGCACCGCGAACACACTGGTGGACGCCGGGATTTCGAGCTCCACGCCCTCCGCCTCCAGCGCCAGCACCGTACGGTCGACGCCCAGCGCCCAGCCGACGGACGGCAGCGCGGGACCGCCGATCATCTCGGACAGCCCGTCGTAGCGGCCACCGCCGCCCACGGCGGACTGGGAGCCGAGACCGTCGTGCACGAACTCGAAGGTCGTGCGCGTGTAGTAGTCCAGACCGCGCACCAGCTTCGGGTCGTCCTCGAAGGAGACGCCGGCGGCCGTGATCAGGTCGCGCACCTCCTCGTGGTACGCCTTGCACGCGTCGCACAGGTAGTCGCGCAGCAGCGGCGCCCCGCCGAGCTGCTTCTGGACGTCCTCGCGCTTGTCGTCGAGCACCCGCAGCGGGTTGATCTCCGCGCGGCGCAGCGTCTCCTCGTCGAGGTCCAGGCCGCGCAGGAAGTCCTGGAGCGCGGCCCGGTAGACGGGACGGCACTCCTTGTCACCCAGGCTGTTGAGCAGGATGCGGAAGTTCCGCAGGCCCAGTGACCGGTACGCCTGGTCCGCCAGGATGATCAGCTCGGCGTCGAGCGCCGGGTCCTCGGCTCCGATCGCCTCGGCGCCCACCTGGGAGAAGTGGCGGTAACGGCCCTTCTGGGGACGCTCGTAGCGGTAGTACGAGCCCGAGTACCAGAGCTTGACGGGGAGGTTGCCCGCCTTGTGCAGGTTGGCCTCCAGCGCGGCGCGCAGGACGGAGGCGGTGCCCTCGGGGCGCAGCGCAAGCCTGTCGCCGCCCTTGGTCTCGAAGGCGTACATCTCCTTGGTCACGATGTCGGTGGACTCACCGACACCGCGGGCGAACAGCTCGACGTTCTCGAAACCGGGCGTCTCGATGTAGCCGTAGCCGGAGTTGCGCAGCGGGGCCGCGATGGCCTCGCGGACCGCGAGGTACTTGGCGCTGTCCGGCGGAATGAGGTCGTACGTGCCCTTGGGGGCCCTGAAGGTGCTCACGGAAGTCTTGTCACATTCCTCGTCGTGGAGCGGAGGTCGGGTCCGCCCCGCGTTCCCGGCGGTTCGCCGCCACCTGCCGCAGATACGGGTTGGTGGCGCGCTCCTGGCCGATGGTCGTCTGGGGGCCGTGGCCGGACAGCACCACGGTCGAGTCGTCGAGCGGCAGGCACACACGGCCCAGCGAGTCGAGCATCTCGTCCATGTCGCCGCCCGGAAGGTCGGTGCGTCCGATGGAGCCGGCGAAGAGCAGATCCCCGGAGAAGAACACGGACGGGATGTCCGCGCTCTCGGGCATCCGGAACGTCACCGACCCCTTCGTATGGCCGGGCGCGTGCGCGACGGAGAGATCGAGGCCCGCCAGCTTCAGCTCCGCGCCGTCGGTCAGCGTCCGCACGTCGTCGGGCTCCCCCACGGTCAGCTCGCCCATCAGCGGCATTCCGATGGACCGCCCGAGCGCCTTCTCCGGGTCGCTCATCATGAACCGGTCCTCGGGGTGGATCCAGGCCGGAACGTCATGCGCTCCGCACACCGGGACGACCGAGGCGACGTGGTCGATGTGTCCATGGGTGAGGACGACAGCGACGGGCTTGAGCCGATGTTTCTTGAGCGCGTCCTCGACTCCCTGGGCGGCCTGATGGCCCGGGTCGATGATCACGCACTCCTCACCCGCGGCGGGGGCGACCAGGTAACAGTTGGTCCCCCAGGCCCCTGCGGGGAACCCGGCAATGAGCACGATCGTCCTTCGTGGTGGCGTACGCGCGAGTGGCGTACGGGCGGGCGGCTGTGGATCAGAGCCTACCGGCGCTGCCGATTCCTCAGCGAACCCATATACGGTACGGGGCACACGCAGGCGGTCGGCTCAGGCGACGCTCGCGTCCCACTCGACGTACGAGACGCACGAGGAGAACTCCGGTGGTCAGCCAGGAACAGCGGCGGCGTCAGCTCGCCCGGGAGAAGTTCTTGCGACAGCAGCAGCGCCGCACATCCGCTCGACGGAGGACCCAGACCCGCAACGCGGTGATCGCGGCGGTCGTGGGCGTGGTGGTCGCGGGCGGTGCCACGGCGTACGCGACCGGGGTCTTCAAGAGCGACGGCAAGAAGACCAACGCGGGCGCCGAGGCGACGCCCAGCGCGGCGCCGACGAGCAAGGCGCCCGATCCGTGCGAGAAGCCCGCCGAGGGCGCCGTGAAGTCGCTCACATGGAAGAAGGAGCCGGCGGTCACCATCGACAAGTCCGCCGCCTACTCCATGAAGATGGCGACGACGTGCGGCGACATCGACATCGCTCTGAAGGCGGCCGCCGCCCCGCACACGGTGAACTCGTTCGCCTTCCTCGCCGGCAAGGGCTACTTCGACCACACGAAGTGCCACCGCCTCACCACCAACGGGATCTACGTCCTGCAGTGCGGCGACCCGACGGCCCAGGGCTCCGGCGGTCCCGGCTACACGATTCCGGACGAGAATCTGAAGGACAAGACGCTCAAGGGCAACGTGTACCCGGCGGGCACGATCGCCATGGCGAACACCGGGCAGAAGCACACCGGCGGCAGCCAGTTCTTCCTCGTGTACCAGGACAGTCAGCTTCCGCCCAGCTACACACCGTTCGGAACTATTTCCAAGTCGGGCATGACCGTACTGAAGAAGATCGCGGCGGCCGGTGAGAGCACGGGCCAGGGCGACGGCGCACCGAACGCGACCGTCGTCGTCAACAAGCTGACCGTGACGAAATCCTGACCGTCAGCTGCTGAATTTCGGTCGCGCGGGATGCGGACAGCCGCCCCGCCGGTCGCCTATGTTGGCCGTGACGAAACTGTGGACGATGCCAGGGGGCTCCGAAGCCCCCCACAGGCATCATGTGGAGGAGGCGCTGTGAGCAGCGACCCGTGGGGCCGCGTCGACGAGACGGGGACCGTGTACGTGCGTACGGCCGACGGCGAGCAGGTCGTCGGCTCCTGGCAGGCAGGCACCCCTGATGAGGCGCTGGCCTACTTCGAGCGCAAGTACGAAGGCCTGGTTGTCGAGATCGGCCTCCTCGAAAAGCGAGTGAAGACCACCGACCTGTCGGCGAAGGACGCCCAGACCGCCATCGATCACATCCGCGAGCAGGTGGACGCCCACCACGCGGTCGGTGATCTGGACGCGCTCAAGGTGCGGCTGGACAAGCTCGTGGAGACCGTCGACGCGCGCCGTGAGGAACGCAAGGTCCAGCGGGCCAAGCAGTCCGACGAGGCACGGCACGCCAAGGAGGCGCTGGTCGTCGAGGCCGAGGAGCTGGCGCAGAGCGACCAGTGGCGGGCGGCCGGCGAGCGGCTGCGCGCGCTGGTGGACACCTGGAAGGGGCTGCCGCGACTCGACCGCAAGTCGGACGACGAGCTGTGGCACCGCTTCTCGCACGCCCGCTCGGCGTTCTCCAAGCGGCGCAAGGCGCACTTCGCGTCGCTGGACGCGCAGCGCGAGGAGGCCCGTAAGACCAAGGAGAAGCTGGTCGCCGAGGCCGAGTCGCTGTCCGGCTCGGCGGACTGGGGCCCGACGGCGGCTCGCTACCGCGAGCTGATGGCGGACTGGAAGGCCGCGGGCCGCGCCCAGCGCGAGCACGAGGACGACCTGTGGAACCGCTTCCGCGGCGCCCAGGACGTCTTCTTCGCGGCGCGCAGCTCGGTGTTCGCCGAGCGCGACGCGGAGCAGACGGAGAACCTCAAGCTCAAGGAGGAGCTGGCCGAGGAGGCCGAGAAGCTCGTCCCGGTGCAGGATCTGAAGGCGGCCCGTGCGGCCTTCCGTTCCATCAACGAGCGCTGGGAGGCCATCGGCCACGTGCCGCGTGACGCCCGCCCGAAGGTCGAGGGCCGGATGCACGCGGTGGAGCGGGCCCTCCAGGAGTCGGAGGAGACCGAGTGGCGCCGGACGAACCCTGAGGCACGCGCGCGTGCCGAGGGTCTGACCGGTCAGCTCCAGGCCGCCGTCGACAAGCTCAAGGGCCAGATCGAGACGGCGCGCTCCGGTGGCAACAACGCCAGGGCCGACAAGCTCCAGAAGGAGCTGGACGGCCGTCAGGCGCTGCTGGACCAGGCTCTGAAGGGTCTTCAGGAGTTCGGCGGCTGATACCCGCCGCGCCCACGCGAAGGGGCTCCCGTACGCACCGTACGGGAGCCCCTTCGCGTGTTTCAGCCGTCCGTCCGCGCCGCCGCCCGGCCACTGTGGCCGTGCGACCGTCCGTTCCGTGCGTCCGCCCGGCCGCGGTGGCCGGGCGGACGGCGGGCGTCAGGAGTCGGAGGGTCTGCGGGCCGAGGTCACGCGGTACACGTCGTAGACGCCCTCGACGCCCCGTACGGCCTTCAGGACGTGTCCCAGGTGCTTGGGGTCGCCCATCTCGAAGGTGAACCGGGAGGTGGCGACACGGTCGCGGGAGGTCTGGACGGCCGCGGACAGGATGTTGACGTGCTGGTCGGACAGCACGCGGGTGACGTCCGACAGCAGCCGGGACCGGTCCAGTGCCTCGACCTGTATGGCGACCAGGAAGACCGAGGACTGGGTGGGCGCCCACTCGACCTCGAGGATGCGCTCGGGTTCGCGCGAGAGCGAGTCGACGTTCACGCAGTCGCTGCGGTGGACCGAGACGCCGCTGCCGCGGGTGACGAATCCGATGATCGGGTCGCCCGGCACCGGCGTGCAGCAGCGGGCCAGCTTGACCCAGACGTCGTCGACGCCCTTGACGACCACACCGGGGTCGTTGTTGCTGCGCCGCTTGCGGCCGCGGCCCCGCGCGGGCGGTACGGCCTCGTCGATCTCCTCGGTGGCCGCCTCCTCGCCGCCGAGCGCCTGCACGAGCTTCTGGACGACGCTCTGGGCGGTGACATGGCCCTCGCCGATCGCCGCGTACAGCGACGAGATGTCCGGGTAGCGCATCTCGTGCGCGAGGGTGACCAGGGAGTCGCCGGTGAGGATCCGCTGGATGGGCAGGTTCTGCTTGCGCATCGCGCGGGCGATGGCGTCCTTGCCGTGCTCGATCGCCTCGTCGCGGCGCTCCTTGGAGAACCACGCGCGGATCTTGTTGCGGGCCCGCGGCGACTTCACGAAGCCGAGCCAGTCGCGGGAGGGGCCCGCGCCGGCCGCCTTGGAGGTGAAGACCTCCACCAGGTCGCCGTTGTCCAGGGTGGACTCCAGCGGCACGAGCCGTCCGTTGACCCGTGCTCCTATGGTCCGGTGGCCGACCTCCGTGTGGACCGCGTACGCGAAGTCCACCGGTGTCGCACCGGCCGGAAGCGCTATGACGTCGCCCTTGGGCGTGAAGACGAAGACCTCGTTGCGCGAGAGGTCGAAGCGCAGGGACTCCAGGAACTCGCTGGGGTCCTCGGTCTCCTTCTGCCAGTCCAGGAGCTGGCGCAGCCACGCCATGTCGTTGACGGTGTCCTGGCCGGCGCTTCCCTTGGCCGCCCGGGGCACGTCGGTGCGGATCTTGGAGGACCCGGCGACGGTCTCCTGCTTGTACTTCCAGTGCGCGGCGATGCCGTACTCGGCGCGGCGGTGCATGTCGAACGTACGGATCTGGAGTTCGACGGGCTTGCCGTTGGGGCCGATGACCGTCGTGTGCAGCGACTGGTACATGTTGAACTTCGGCATCGCGATGTAGTCCTTGAACCGGCCGGGGACCGGGTTCCATCGCGCGTGCACGGTGCCGAGTGCCGCGTAGCAGTCGCGGACGGTGTCCACGAGGACGCGGATGCCCACCAGGTCGTAGATCTCCGCGAAGTCACGGCCGCGGACGATCATCTTCTGGTAGACGCTGTAGTAGTGCTTCGGGCGGCCGGTGACGGTCGCCTTGATACGGGCCGCGCGCAGGTCGGACTGGACCTCGTCCGTCACTATGGCGAGGTACTCGTCGCGCTTGGGAGCGCGCTCGGCGACCAGGCGCACGATCTCGTCGTACATCTTGGGGTAGAGGATCGCGAAGGCGAGGTCCTCCAGCTCCCACTTGATGGTGTTCATGCCCAGGCGGTGGGCGAGCGGCGCGTAGATCTCCAGGGTCTCGCGCGCCTTCTTCTCCTGCTTCTCACGCTTGAGATACCGCATGGTGCGCATGTTGTGCAGGCGGTCGGCGAGCTTGATGACCAGGACGCGGGGGTCCTTGGCCATGGCGACGACCATCTTGCGCACGGTCTCGGCCTGGGCGGCCTCGCCGAACTTGACCTTGTCCAGCTTGGTGACGCCGTCGACGAGGAGGCCGACGGAGTCGCCGAAGTCGCGGCGCAGCTGGTCGAGGCCGTACTCGGTGTCCTCGACCGTGTCGTGCAGGAGGCCCGCCATGAGCGTCGCCGGGTCCATGCCCAGCTCGGCGAGGATGGTGGTGACGGCGAGCGGGTGCGTGATGTACGGGTCGCCGCTCTTGCGCTTCTGGCCCCGGTGCCAGCGCTCGGCGACCTGGTAGGCCTTCTCGATCTGCCGGAGCGTGGACGTCTCGATCTTGGGGTCGTTGCTGCGCACTATCCGTAGCAGCGGTTCCAGGACCGGGTTGTACGGGTTGGAGCGCTGGACGCCGAGACGGGCGAGGCGGGCCCGGACGCGGTTGGAGGAGCCACCGGAGCGGCTGGGCTGCGCCGCCGCGGGCCGGACCGCCGGGGTGTTCGCGGGGCGCTCGGGCGCGGCCGGTTTGGGGCGCGACGCCTCGGCCGCCGTCCCGTCGGGCGCGGACTGGGCGTGCTCGACCTGCCCGCTCGCTGCGTTCCGTGCGGGCTTCTCCGCGGCGCCCGAGGCGGGCTCGGGCTGAGTGGCGGCGGTTCGCCCCAGGCGTTCCGCGCTGGGGGCGAGTGGCTGGGCCTCGTCTGGCAAGAGGGCTCCTCGTGCGCGATCCGGGTCCCCCGGTCAGGCTCCGGAAACCCCATGGTAGCGATCCTTCGTGCCGGACTCGCTGTCGGCCGCCGCGGGCGGCCTCGTACAAGGAGAACGCCGGAGGCGGGCACCGGATTCCTCCGGGCCCGCCTCCAGGGTGTCCTACGGGTGCCTCAGGCCTTTCGGGGGCCTTGCCAGGGCGTGGCCCCGGGTGCCGCACGCGGTCCTCAGACCGTCAGCAGCGCCTCCAGGGGAGCCCCCGCGAGGGCCGGCTCCAGACGGCCGCGGCCGCCCAGGAAGCCGAGCTCCATCAGCACGGCGACGCCCGCGACCGCGGCGCCCGCCCTGCGGATGAGCTGGAGCGAGGCCTCGGCGGTGCCGCCGGTGGCGAGGACGTCGTCGACGACGAGGACGCGGTCGGCCGCGTTCAGGTCCTCGGCGTGCACCTCGATCTCGGCGGAGCCGTACTCCAGGTCGTACGCCTGCGACAGGGTCGCTCCGGGGAGCTTGCCCGCCTTACGCACGGGGATGAAGCCGATCCCGGCGTGGACGGCGACCGGGGCTCCGAGGATGAAGCCGCGGGCCTCCAGGCCGACGATCTTGGTGGCGCTCGTGCGGACGGCGATGTCCGCCAGGGCACCGGTCAGGGCGCCGAACGCGGCCGGGTCGGCCAGGAGCGGGGTGATGTCCTTGAACATCACGCCCGGCTCCGGGTAGTCGGCCACGTCACGGATACGGCTGGTCAGCAGCTCCTCGATGCCGGTCATCGGCGCTTCCCCGAGGGACGGCCGCGGCCGCGGGCGCGGGACGCGGGCTGGTTGCGGGGACCGACGACCGCCGGGGTGGCGTCGTCCGTCTCGTCGTCCTCGTACGCCGGCCCGGCGGCCTGCGGCTCCAGGGACTCGCCCTTGGCGGCCGCCTGGGCGCGCTTGGCGAGGACCCGCTTGCGCAGGGCCTTCATCTCCGGCTCGCGCTCCTTGAGGTCGGCGACGAGCGGCGTGGCGATGAAGATCGAGGAGTACGCGCCGGCCGCGAGGCCCACGAACAGCGACAGCGAGATGTCGTTGAGCATGCCGGCGCCGAGCACACCGCCGCCGATGAACAGCAGGCCGGCGACCGGGAGCAGCGCGACCACCGTGGTGTTGATGGAACGCACCAGGGTGCTGTTGATCGAGCGGTCGGCGACGTCGCTGTAGGTGTAGCGGGTCTGCTTGGTGATGTCCTTCGTCTGCTCCTTGAGGCTGTCGAAGACGACGACCGTGTCGTAGAGCGAGTAACCGAGGATCGTGAGCAGACCGATCACGGTGCCCGGGGTGACCTCGAAGCCGACCAGGGCGTAGATGCCGACCGTGATGGTGATGTCGTGGATCAGCGCGACCAGGGCCGCGATGGCCATGCGCCACTCGAAGGCGATCGCCAGGTAGATCACGACGAGGACCATGAAGATCGCCAGGCCCTCCCAGGCCTTGTTGGCGATCTGGTCACCCCAGCTCGGGCCGACCAGGTCGGCGTTGATCTGCTCGGGGTTGACCTTCAGGTCCGCGGCGAGCTTTTCCTTGATCGCGTCGGACTTGTCGGTGTCGATGCCGGCGATCTGGATGCGCAGGCCGCCCTTGCCGAGCCCCTGGACGACCGCGTCGTGGCCGGAGGCCTCCTCCGCGAACGTCTCGGCCTGGCTCACCGAGACGGTGCTCTTCCCGGTTGTGGTGAAGACGGCGCCGCCCTGGAACTCGATGCCCATGTTCAGGCCGCGCACCGTCAGGCCGAGGATGGCCGTGATGGTGATCAGGATCGAGATGCCGTACCAGATCTTGCGCTTGCCGACGAAGTCGTAGCCGATCTCGCCGCGGTGGAGCCGGGCGCCGAGGGTGCCGAGTTTCGACATCTCACGCCTCCTTCGTGTCGACGGGGGCGGACGCGCGACGGGTGCGGCGCAGCGGCGGCTTGGCGCCCAGTCGCTTCGGGTCGAGGCCGGACCAGCGGTGCCCCTCCGCGAAGAACTTCTTGCGGGCGAGGATGGTCATCAGCGGCTTGGTGAAGAAGAACACGACGACGACGTCGAGCACCGTGGTCAGACCGAGGGTGAACGCGAAGCCCTGGACCTTGCCGACGGTGACGATGAAGAGCACCGCAGCGGCGAGGAACGACACGAAGTCGGAGACCAGGATGGTGCGCCGGGCACGCGGCCAGGCACGCTCGACGGCCGGACGCAGGGTGCGGCCCTCGCGGATCTCGTCACGGATGCGTTCGAAGAAGACGATGAACGAGTCCGCCGTGATACCGATCGCCACGATCGCGCCGCAGACGGCCGGGAGGTTCAGCGCGAAGCCGATGGCCGGGCCGAGCAGCGCCATGAGCACGTAGGTGAGGATCGCCGAGACGCCCAGGGAGGCGATCGCGATGACCGACAGACCCCGGTAGTAGATCACCAGGTAGATGATGACCAGCGCGAGGCCGATGGCGCCCGCGATCAGACCGGCGTGCAGCTGCTCACCACCGAGCGCGGCGGTGACCGTGGTGACGCTGGACTCCTTGAAGCTGAGCGGCAGGGCGCCGTACTTCAGCATGTTGGCCAGGTCCTGGGCCTCGGTCTGGGTGAAGCTGCCGGAGATCTCGGCGCTGCCGCTCAGCGACTGGGCCACGGAGGGGTCGGAGACGACCTGGCCGTCGAGGACGATCGCGAACTGGTTCTGCGGCGGCTGGTTCTGCGCGAGCTTGCCGGTGATGGAGGCGAACTTCTTGGAGCCACCGGACGTGAAGTCCATGGTGACCTTCCAGCCCGCACCGCTCTGCGTGTCGAAGACCGCTCCGGCCTTCTTGATGTCCGTGCCGGCGACCTCGGCCGGGCCGAGGATGTACTTCTGCCACTGGCCGGAGGAGTTCTTGTCCTGGCCACAGGCCACGGTCGGCTCGGTCGGCTTGGCGCCGGAACCGGCCTTGGCGCGGACGGCCTTGTCGGTGCAGTCGAGCGCTTCGTACTGGGCCTGGAGCTTGGCGGTCGCGGGGTCCACGCTGGCGCTCGCGGAGGGCGAGGCGCTGGTGGAGGCGCTCGCGGACGGCGAGGAGTCCGCCTTCAGGGCGTCACTGACCGCGCGGCCCTGGGTGGTGGCGGAGGCCGACGGCGTCGGGGAGGACGAGGAGGACGAGGTCGCCTTGTCCCCGGCCTTGCCCGAGGGGCTGCTGGACGCGCTCGGCGACGGGCTGGACGAGGCCGCCGCTCCGGAGACGTCCGTGGTCAGCACGGGGCGGAAGTAGAGCTTGGCGGTGGTGCCGACCTGCTGGCGGGCCTGCTGAGAGTTCGTGCCCTTGGGGATGTTGACAATGATGTTGTCGGAACCCTGGGTCTGAACCTCGGCCTCGGAGACACCGAGACCGTTGACACGGCGGTTCATGATGTCGACCGCGGTGTCCATGTTGGTCTTGTTGATCGCGTTGGGCTGGCCCGGCTCGTTCTTCGCCGTGAGCGTGATGCTCGTGCCGCCGGCGAGATCGATGCCGAGACGCGGAGTGGTGTTGCCGGAGGCGAACATCCCTCCGGTGAGCGCCGCGATGGCGATCAGGATCAGGGCCAGCGAGCGCCCCGGCCTGCTCTGGGCGCTCGCGCTCCGGCCCTTCTTCGGTGCTGCCACCTTCTCGTACTCCCTCTCGGGCCGCCCTGCGCCGGGTGAGCGCGTGGACGGCCATGCCATGGTGTCGGGACTCCGTGCGAGAACAGCACGTCCCGGGAGGTGTGGGGCGCGAGCGGATCGCGCCGTGCTCCCGGTTCGTGACTACTTCGCTTCGGTCCCGCCGTCGGTCTTCTTCGACTCCGCCTCGTCGGTGCCGGCCTCGTCGGCCTTGGCCTCGACCGACGCTTCGGCCGGCTTGTCGGCCAGGTCCTTCTTGCCGAGGTCGAGGGGCTTGTCGTCGGAGGCGTCGGAAGAGGCGTCGGCGGCGGGCTCGTCGGTCTCGGTGAGGGAGGAGGCGTCGTCCGGCACGACGGTGCCGTCGGCCTTCAGGTCGTGCTCGATGCCGTGGACGATGCGGTTGTACTCGTCGTCCGTGAGGACGGCGCCGATCGCGTTCTTGGCGAAGAGCAGGTCGACACCCGGGGCGGCGTCGAGGAGAACCGTGTCCTCGTTGACCTCCTTGACGGTGGCGTACATACCGCCGATCGTGCGCACGCCGGAGCCGGGCTGCAGCTCGTTGCGCATGGAAGCCGCCTGCTGCTGCTTCTTCTTGGCCGACCGGGTCATCAGGAACATGGCCCCGATGAGCACGATGAACGGGAGGAGGGTCACGAGACTCACGGGTCGGAACTTCCTTCTTCGACCGCACCAGGTGAGCGGCCTGCTGGATGGGGGTATGTATGGGGGGTGTCTGCCGTCGACAAGGGCGGCATCGGCGGAGTCTAAGCGAGTCCGCACTCAGGGAACAACGCTCAGCATGGCACCGGGGTTCCTGCCCCGGTGCGTACGCACGCCGTCACGCCCCGAACAGGTCCTCTTGTCCGTTTCCGCCGGCTGACCGGCGGGGCGGTGTGAGGCCGAGATGTGCCCATGCCGCGGGTGTCGCCACCCGGCCACGGGGAGTGCGGGCGAGGAGTCCCTCCCGTACGAGGAAGGGCTCGGCGACCTCCTCCACGGTCTCACGCTCCTCCCCCACAGCGACAGCAAGTGTGGACAATCCGACAGGGCCACCGCCGAAAAGCTTGAGCAGGGCCTCGAGAACCCCGCGGTCGAGCCGGTCGAGACCGCGGGCGTCCACCTCGTAGACCTTCAGGGCCGCAGCCGCGATGTCACGGGTGATGATCCCGTCCGCCCTGACCTGCGCGTAGTCGCGGACACGGCGCAGCAGGCGGTTGGCGATGCGGGGCGTGCCGCGGGAGCGGCCGGCGATCTCCGCGGCGCCCTCGGCGCCGATCTCGACGTCCAGGAGGCCGGCGGAGCGGTGGACGACCCGCTCCAGCTCGGCGGGTTCGTAGAACTCCATGTGCGCGGTGAAGCCGAAGCGGTCGCGCAGCGGCGGGGGCAGCAGTCCCGCGCGGGTGGTGGCGCCGACCAGGGTGAACGGGGGCAGCTCCAGCGGGATGGCGGTGGCGCCGGGGCCCTTGCCGACGATGACGTCGACGCGGAAGTCCTCCATCGCCATGTACAGCATCTCCTCGGCGGGCCGGGACATGCGGTGGATCTCGTCGAGGAAGAGGACCTCGCCCTCCTGGAGGGAGGAGAGGATCGCGGCGAGGTCTCCGGCGTGCTGGATGGCGGGGCCGCTGGTGATGCGGATGGGGGCGCCCATCTCGGCCGCGATGATCATGGACAGCGTGGTCTTGCCGAGGCCGGGGGCGCCGGAGAGCAGGACGTGGTCGGCGGTGGCGCCCCGCGCGCGGGCGGCGCGCAGCACCAGGTCGAGCTGCTCGCGCACCTTCTCCTGGCCGATGAACTCGTCCAGGTCCTTGGGGCGCAGCGCGGCCTCGACGGCCTGGTCCTCGCCGTCGGCGACCGAGCGCACCAGCCGCTCCGCGGCGGGTCCGACGAGCCCCTCGGCGGCTTCGTCTGTCGTGTCGTCCCAGTTCATCGGTGGTGCCTCGCGGTCTCGTGGTGGTGGGGCGGTCGGCGGTGCGCCCGGCGCGGCCCGCACCGGGGCGCGCGCCCGGCCCGGGGGCCGGGGCCGTTCAGCGGGCTCGGTTCAGGGTCTGCAGCGCGGCGCGCAGGAGCTGGCCGACCTGCGGGGTTCCCTCGGCGGCCTCGGCCTGCGGGGCGACGGCCGCGACCGCCTCGTCGGCCTCGCGGGTCGCGTACCCGAGGCCGACGAGCGCCGCGTGGAGCTGGTCGCGCCAGCTCGCGGTGACCGCCGTGCCGATGGCCGGGCCGCCGGGGCCGAGCGGTTCGCCGAGCCGGTCCTTCAGCTCCAGCAGGAGCTTCTGGGCGCCCTTCTTGCCGATGCCGGGGACGGCGATGAGGGCCTTCTCGTCGCCGGTGGACACGGCGCGGCGCAGGGCGTCGGGGGTGTGCACGGCGAGCATCGCCTGGGCGAGGCGCGGGCCGACCCCGCTCGCCGTCTGGAGCAGTTCGAAGACCTGGCGTTCGTCGTCGTCGGCGAAGCCGTACAGCGTGAGGGAGTCCTCGCGGACGACGAGGGAGGTGGCGAGCTTGGCCGGCTGTCCGGTGCGGAGCCCGGCGAGCGTGCCCGGCGTGCACTGGACGGAGATGCCGATGCCGCCGACCTCGACGACCGCGGAGTCGGGGGCGAGGGCGGCGACCGGGCCGCTGACGAAGGCGATCATGCGGTACGGCCTTTCGATGCTGGTTTCCGGGCGTGCGCGGCCGCGGCCCGCTGGATTCTGTTCTGCGCGACGGCCCGGTCGGGCCCGGTGCGCGCGGCGGCCTGCTGGAGTCTGTTCTGGGCCGGGGCGCGCCAGATGTGACAGATGGCGAGCGCGAGGGCGTCGGCCGCGTCGGCGGGCTTGGGGGGTTCGGCGAGCCGGAGCAGGCGGGTGACCATCGCGCCGACCTGGGCCTTGTCCGCTCGGCCGCTGCCGGTGACGGCGGCCTTGACCTCGCTCGGGGTGTGCAGCGCGACGGGGATGCCGCGGCGGGCCGCGCAGAGCATGGCGACCGCGCTGGCCTGGGCGGTGCCCATCACCGTGCGGACGTTGTGCTGGCTGAAGACACGCTCCACGGCGACGTACTCGGGTTCGTACTCGTCGAGCCACTGCTCGATGCCCTGCTCGACGGCGACCAGGCGCAGGCCGAGCTCGGCGTCCGCGGGGGTGCGCACGACGCCGACGCCGCGCATGGTCAGGGGCCGCCCGGCGACTCCTTCGACCACCCCGACACCGCACCGGGTCAGCCCGGGGTCAACACCCAGCACCCGCACCCGGGCCCTCCTTCGATCTCACCGCTCACCGCTGGGGGTCTCCCCAGTTCGTGCAGGCTATCGGGTGCCACTGACAGAACGACGGGCCGACGGGGGTGTCCCGTCGGCCCGTCGTTCGGGGCATGCCCTCGGTCAGGCGTCGACCTTCTCCATGACCTCGTCGCTGACGTCGAAGTTGGCGAAGACGTTCTGCACGTCGTCGCTGTCCTCGAGCGCGTCGATCAGCTTGAAGATCTTCCGGGCGCCCTCTTCGTCGAGCTCGACCTGCATGGTCGGGACGAAGTTGGCGTCGGCGGAGTCGTAGTCGATGCCGGCGCCCTGGAGCGCGGTGCGCACCGCGACCAGGTCGGTGGCCTCGGAGAGGACCTCGAAGCTCTCGCCGAGGTCGTTGACCTCCTCGGCGCCCGCGTCGAGCACGGCACCGAGGACGTCGTCCTCGGTCAGCTCGCCCTTGGGGACGACGATGACGCCCTTGCGGTTGAAGAGGTACGACACGGAGCCCGGGTCGGCCATGCTGCCGCCGTTGCGGGTCATGGCGACCCGCACGTCGGAGGCGGCGCGGTTGCGGTTGTCGGTGAGGCACTCGATGAGCACCGCGACACCGTTCGGGCCGTAACCCTCGTACATGATCGTCTCGTAGTCGGCGCCACCGGCTTCGAGACCGGCGCCGCGCTTGACCGCGGAGTCGATGTTCTTGTTCGGGACCGAGCTCTTCTTCGCCTTCTGGATGGCGTCGAACAGCGTCGGGTTGCCGGACACGTCGGCGCCGCCGGTACGGGCGGCGACCTCGATGTTCTTGATCATCTTCGCGAAGAGCTTGCCGCGCTTGGCGTCGATCACGGCCTTCTTGTGCTTCGTCGTAGCCCATTTAGAGTGGCCGGACATCTGCCTGTCTCCTTCGCGTAACCCAACCTGGACGAACTCCCCCGGGCTCGCGGAGCCTGAGGGGACCCCCAGATCCTACTAGGACGCCGCTGTCCGGTTCGCCCTGACCATGTCGACGAACAGGCCGTGCACACGGTGGTCGCCGGTCAGCTCCGGGTGGAACGACGTGGCGAGCGCGTTCCCCTGGCGTACCGCGACGATGTGGCCGCCGTGCTCGGCGATCACCTCGGCCTCGGCACCCACGGACTCGACCCAGGGTGCGCGGATGAAGACGCCCTCTACAGGATCGCCCTCGACGCCCTTGACGTCGACCGCCGCCTCGAAGGACTCGTTCTGCCGTCCGAAGGCGTTGCGGCGCACGATCATGTCGATGCCGCCGATGGTCTCCTGGCCCGAGCGCGGGTCGAGGATCTTGTCGGCGAGCATGATCATGCCCGCGCAGGTGCCGTAGACGGGCATGCCGTCGCGGACCCGCGCGCGCAGCGGCTCCATCACTCCGAAGAGGACCGCCAGCTTGGAGATGGTGGTGGACTCGCCGCCGGGGATCACCAGACCGTCGATCTCGGCGAGCTCCTCGGGGCGCCTCACCGGCCTGGCCACGGCGTCCGCCGCGGCCAGGGCGATGAGGTGTTCCCGTACGTCGCCCTGGAGGGCCAGGACACCGATGACAGGAGTGCTCATGTGGTTACCAGCCGCGGTTGGCGTAGCGCTCGGTCTCGGGGAGGGTGTCGCAGTTGATGCCGACCATGGCCTCGCCGAGGTTGCGGGAAGCGTCCGCGATGATCTTCGGGTCGTCGTAGAAGGTGGTGGCCTTCACGATGGCGGCGGCGCGCTTGGCCGGGTCGCCGGACTTGAAGATGCCGGAGCCGACGAAGACGCCCTCGGCGCCGAGCTGGCGCATGAGCGCGGCGTCGGCGGGGGTGGCGACACCACCGGCGGAGAACAGCACGACCGGCAGCTTGCCGAGCTCGGCGACCTCCTTGACGAGCTCGTACGGGGCGCGCAGGTCCTTGGCGGCGGCGTACAGCTCGTTGTTGTCGAAGCCGCGCAGGCGGGCGATCTCGTTCTTGATCTGGCGCAGGTGGCGGACGGCCTCGACGACGTTGCCGGTGCCGGCCTCGCCCTTGGAGCGGATCATGGCCGCGCCCTCGGCGATGCGGCGCAGGGCCTCGCCCAGGTTGGTGGCGCCGCACACGAAGGGGGTGGTGAACGCGAACTTGTCGGAGTGGTTGACCTCGTCGGCCGGGGTGAGGACCTCGGACTCGTCGATGTAGTCGACGCCGAGGGACTGCAGGACCTGGGCCTCGACGAAGTGGCCGATGCGGGACTTGGCCATCACGGGGATGGAGACCGCCTCGATGATCTCCTCGATCATGTTCGGGTCCGACATCCGGGCGACTCCGCCGTCCTTGCGGATGTCGGCGGGGACCCGCTCCAGGGCCATGACGGCCACGGCGCCGGCGTCCTCGGCGATCTTCGCCTGCTCGGCGTTGACCACGTCCATGATCACGCCGCCCTTGAGCTGCTCGGCCATGCCGCGCTTGACGCGGGCGGTGCCGATGGCGGTGGTCTCGGCGGAGTTGGGGAGGGTGCTGGACACGGGTTGACCTCACTCGGGGAAAGAGGATTTCTGCAGCTCTGAGGAAACGCGAGGTGACCAGGCCACTGCAAGGGCCAATGAGGAGGCGGTGGATCGTTTTGCTTCCGTCCACCTGTGGACATCCTTCCGCCCGCCCGTGGACGTCAGTTCGTCGGGCGGTCCGCCAGGGCCGTCGGGGGCTCGTCGTCCATCTCGAAGGCCATGGGGAACGGGGCGTGGCCCGCGAGGCGGAACCAGCGGACCTTGCGGTGCCGGCGCAGGGCGCGGGCGGCGCGTACGGCGTCGTTGTGGAAGCGCCGCGCCATCGGTACCCGGCGCACGGCCTGGGCCAGCTCGCCGGCCGCCTCCTCGCCACCGGGCACCTCGCGCACCGCCTCGACCTGCTGGGTCTCCCCGAACACCGCCCGCAGGGCCTGGCTCAGCTCGCTCTCGGCCACCTCGCGCTGCTCCTCCTCGGCCTGGCGCGCCGCGTGCGCCGCTTCGTAGAGCACGATCGAGGCGGCCGGGTCGAGCACCCCGGAGGTGGCCAGTTCCTGTGCCACGGAGGCGCGGCGCAGCAACTGCGCGTCGAGCGCGGCGCGGGCGGCGTCGATGCGGGCGTGCAGCCGGTCGAGACGCCCGGCGGTCCAGCTCAGGTAGAGGCCGATCGCGACGAGGCCGACGAGGATCCAGATCAGGGTTGCGGTCACGGGCGGCAAGGCTACCCGTGCCGATCACCACCCCACCGGGGCCCACGCACAGGGCGAGCCACCCCTGGAGCCGCACACGAGCCGGGTGGGACCGGGGCGGGGGTCGGCCGGGACGGGGCGGCGTGGGCCTGGACCGAGGCCGGCCGGGACCGAGCCGGGGTGGGTCAGGCCAGGCCGAAGCCGATGCCTCCGGGCTCCACGCCCCGGAAGTCCCGGTCCCCCCGAAGCCCCGATCCACCGGGGACCCTGGTTCACCAGAGACTCCGGTCCATCGGAGACCCCGGCTCACCACAGCCCCTGGCCCACCGAAGGCCCCGGTTCACTGGAGACACCCGTTCACCGAAGGCCCCCGTTCACCGGAAACCCCGGCTCGCCGCGGGCCCTGGTCGCGTCGGCCCGGTGGGCGTCAGTCCCGGGCCAGGCCGAAGCGGGCGCGCAGGCCCGTGCGTTCGTCCGTGGCCACGGCGGCGGCGCCGTCCGCCACCGTCTCGTACACGGACAGGATGTCCGCACCGACCGTCGACCAGTCGAAGCGCCGCACGTGTTCGCTCCCCCGCGCGCGCAGGGCGGCCCGGCGGTCCGGGTCGGCGAGCAGCCGCAGCGCGGCGGCGGCCAGGTCGTCCGCGTCCTCGTTGGCGAACAGCTCGCCCGCCGCGCCCTGATCGAGGACCTGGGCGAACGCGTCGAGGTCCGCGGCGAGCACGGGCGCCCCGGCGGACATCGCCTCGACCAGGATGATCCCGAAGCTCTCGCCGCCGGTGTTGGGCGCGATGTACAGGTCGACGCTGCGCAGGAAGCGGGCCTTGTCCTCGTCGCTGACCATGCCGAGGAACTCGACGCGTGAGCGCATCTCGGCGGGCAGCGACTCCACGGCCTCCTTCTCGTCGCCGCGCCCGGCGACCAGCAGCCGGGTCTGGGGACGCTCGGCCAGGATCGCGGGCAGGGCCTTCATGAGCACCGGCAGACCCTTGCGGGGCTCGTCGATGCGGCCGATGAACCCGATGGTGTCGCCCTGCCACTCGGGCTTGGGCTTGGCGCGGGCGAAGAAGTCGACGTCGACGCCGTTCGGGATGACGACGGCGTCGCCGCCCAGGTGCTCGACCAGGGTGCGCCGGGCGTACTCGCTCACGGCGATGCGCGCGCTGATCTTCTCCAGGGCGGCCTGGAGGATCGAGTACGCGGCGACCATCGCCCTGGAACGCGGGTTCGAGGTGTGGAAGGTCGCCACGATCGGCCCCTGCGCCGCCCAGCACGTGAGCAGGCCGAGCGACGGCGAGGACGGCTCGTGGATGTGGACCACGTCGAAGGTGCCGTCGTGCAGCCAGCGCCGTACCCGGGCCGCGGACAGGAAGCCGAAGTTCAGCCGCGCCACCGAGCCGTT
The DNA here is from genome assembly GCF_042891215.1 of Streptomyces sp. NPDC001914. Classification (NCBI taxonomy): domain Bacteria; kingdom Bacillati; phylum Actinomycetota; class Actinomycetes; order Kitasatosporales; family Streptomycetaceae; genus Streptomyces; species Streptomyces sp. NPDC001914. Next base: position 346,751 of record NZ_JBIASW010000007.1, on the reverse strand, counting down.
GTACGGGACCGGGACCGCGCGGCCCGCCGAGACGACGTACGGGGGCAGGGGTGTGTCGTCGTCCGCGGGGGCGAGGACGGAGACCTCGTGCCCCAGACCGATGAGATGTTCGGCCAGGTCGCGGATGTGGAACTGGACGCCGCCCGGCACGTCCCAGGAGTACGGGCAGACGATGCCGATCCTCACGAAGCCCTCTTCTCGGGATCCTGCGCGCCGGACCCCTCACGGGGAGCCTTCCCGGCGTCGAGGTCCTTGAGCCACAGCCGCTGCAACATGTGCCAGTCCTCCGGGTGCTCGGCGATGCCGTCGGCGAAGGCGTCGGCCAGCGCCTGTGTCATGACAGACGTCTTCTCGGGCCGGCTGCCTGACAGGGGTACCTCGACCGGCGGATGGACCCGGCCGCGCATCACGGGAGAGTCGTCGTACCAGAGCGTCACGGGCAGGAGGAGGGCGCCGGTCTGCTGCGCGAGCAGGGCCGGTCCCGCGGGCATCCGGGTCGTCTCACCGAAGAACTCCACCTCGACGCCCGACGCGGACAGGTCCCGCTCGGCGACCAGGCAGATCAGCCCGCCGTCGCGCAGACGCCGGGCCAGCGTGCCGAACGCGGCGCCCCCGCTGTGCGGCAGCACCTCCATGCCGAGGCCCTCGCGATAGGCGACGAAACGGTCGTACAGCGATTCGGGCTTGAGGCGCTCGGCGACGGTCGTGAACGGCGTCCTCAGCCCGGTGGTGACCCAGGCGCCCGCGAGATCCCAGTTCGCCATGTGCGGAAGGGCCAGGATGACGCCCCGGTCGGAGGCGATCCCGTCGGTGAGGTAGTGCACGTCCTTGGGATCGAACCCGTTCGTCACCCGCTCCTCGCTCCAGGCGGGAAGCCGGAACGACTCCATCCAGTAGCGCAGGTACGAGCGCATGCCGGCCCGGGAGAGCTCCGCGAGCCGCTCGGGCGTCGCGTCGGGCACCACGCGCGCGTAGTTGCTCTCCAGGCGCTGGACCCCCTTGCCGCGCCGCTTCCAGGCGATGTCCGCGATCGTGCGGCCGAGGCCCGCGGCGACCGGCTCGGGAAGCTTCTTGACGACGCTCCAGCCCGCGGCGTACGCGCCGTCGACCAGCCTGTCGCGCAGGCTGGTCACGAGGTGGCCTCGGTGCTCTGCGCGGCGACGTCGGCGTCCGCCTCGGCGGCCTCCCGGCGCACGGTGACGACACGCTGGATCAGCGTGACGAGGCTGCCGACGGCGACGATCCACAGCGCGATGGGCAGCAGCACCTGGATGCCGGGCACGCCGAACGTGTGCAGACCGGCCAGACCGGCGGCGACCAGGGAGATCACCAGCCGCTCCGCTCGCTCGACGAGACCGTTGACCGCGACCGGCAGGCCGATCGACTCACCGCGGGCCTTGGTGTACGAGACGACCTGGCCGCTGGCGAGACAGAAGATCGACACGGCGCACAGGACGTTGTCGTCGCCGTTGCCCGCGTACCAGAGCGCGAAGCCGCCGAAGATCGCGCCGTCGGCGACCCGGTCGAGCGTGGAGTCCAGGAAGGCGCCCCAGCGGCTGGAGCGGCCGAGCTGGCGCGCCATGTTCCCGTCGACCAGGTCGGAGAACACGAAGAGGGTGATGACGATCGTTCCCCAGAAGAACTCTCCCCGGGGGAAGAAGACCAGCGCGCCCGCCATGACTCCGGCCGTGCCCAGGAGGGTGACCGTGTCGGGGCTCACCCCCCGGCGGACGAGAAACGCGGCGAACGGTGTGAGGACACGCGTGAAGAATGCACGCGCGTACTTGTTCAGCATGGCCTTCCCGAGGGGTCGGTGTCGCGGGCGGCCCCTGCTGGCCGTCGGCTGGCCCATCGTAGCCACGCGAGCGCTTGTGCGATGGCCGGGCACCCGCGCCCCGTGTCCCGGCCCCGTGCCGCCCGCGTCCCGGCGCGATCGCGTCCTCTGTATGGACGCACCGTGACGCGAGTGCAAAGCTCGAAGGACCGCGGGCGTCACCGGAGCCGCCGCACGCGGCCCCGGCATGTCCCGCGCCCAATGAGACCTCACCGTGCACGGGAGGCAAGGCCATGGGCGACAAGGCGAACGCACACCCCGGAGCCGCCGGCAGGGCTACGGCGGCCGACCACCCCGCGTCCGTACGGAATGTGGTGCTGGTCGGCCACAGCGGATCGGGCAAGACGACATTGGTGGAAGCTCTCGCGCTGACGGCGGGAGCGGTGAACCGGGCGGGCCGCGTGGAGGACGGCGGCACCGTCTCGGACTACGACGAGATCGAGCACCGGCAGCAGCGTTCGGTGCAGCTCTCCCTGGTACCCGTCGACTGGGACGGGTTCAAGATCAACCTCATCGACACCCCCGGATACGCCGACTTCGTCGGCGAGCTGAGGGCCGGTCTGCGAGCGGCGGACGCGGCCCTCTTCGTCGTCTCGGCAGCGGACGGGGTGGACGGCTCGACCCGGATGCTGTGGGAGGAGTGCGCGGCCGTCGGGATGCCGCGGGCCATCGTGGTCACCCATCTCGAATCGGCCCGCTCGGACTTCGAGGAGATGACCGCGACCTGCGCGCAGGCGTTCGGCGGGGACGACCCCGACGCCGTACTGCCGCTCTACCTGCCGCTGCACGGCGCCGCGGGTCCGGACGGGCACGCGCCCGTCACCGGCCTGATCGGCCTGCTCACGCAGCAGTTGTTCGACTACTCGTCCGGGGAGCGCAAGGAGGCGGATCCGGGGCCCGGGGAACAGCCGCTCATCGAGACGGCCCGCAACCGGCTGATCGAGGGGATCATCGCCGAGAGCGAGGACGAGACGCTCATGGACCGCTACCTCGGCGGCGAGGAGATCGACCTCAAGACACTCGTGCAGGACCTGGAACGGGCCGTGGCCCGCGGGAGCTTCTTCCCCGTGCTGGCCGCCGCGCCCGCCGCCGAGGGAGCCCGGCAGGGCCTCGGCACGGTCGAACTCCTCGAACTGATCACGGGCGGCTTCCCCACCCCGCTGGAGCGCCCGGCGCCCGCCGTGACCACACCGGAGGGCGCACCCCGGGAGGTGGCGGCCTGCGACCCGGACGGCCCGCTGGTCGCGGAGGTCGTGAAGACCGCGTCCGACCCGTACGTGGGCCGGGTCTCCCTGGTCCGCGTCTTCTCCGGGACCCTGCGCCCCGACGCGACGGTGCACGTCTCCGGGCACGGGCTGACCGACCGCGGGCACGAGGACCACGACGTCGACGAACGCATCGGCGCCCTGTCCGCGCCGTTCGGCAAACAGCAGCGCGCCCTCACCCACTGCATCGCGGGCGACCTGGCCAGTGTGGCGAAGCTGGGCCGGGCCGAGACGGGGGACACCCTTTCGGCCAAGGACGACCCGCTGCTGATGGAGCCGTGGCAGATGCCCGACCCGCTGCTCCCGCTCGCCATCGAGGCGCACAGCAAGGCGGACGAGGACAAGCTCTCCCAGGGGCTCGGCCGGCTGGTGGCCGAGGACCCCACGATGCGTCTGGAACAGAACCAGAACACCCATCAGGTCGTGCTGTGGTGCCTCGGCGAGGCGCACGCGGACGTCGCCCTGGAACGGCTGCGCAACCGCTACGGCGTGCAGGTCGACGTGGTCCCGCACAAGGTGTCCCTGCGCGAGACGTTCGCCGGCCCGTCGACCGGGCGCGGCCGCCATGTCAAGCAGTCCGGCGGACACGGCCAGTTCGCGATCTGCGAGATCGAGGTCGAGCCGCTGCCGAACGGCTCGGGCATCGAGTTCGTGGACAAGGTCGTGGGAGGAGCCGTGCCCCGGCAGTTCATCCCCTCCGTCGAGAAGGGGGTGCGCGCCCAGGCGGCCAAGGGCGTGGTCGCCGGCTATCCGCTCATCGACGTGCGCGTCACGCTGCGGGACGGCAAGGCGCACTCGGTGGACTCCTCCGACGCCGCCTTCCAGACGGCGGGCGCGCTCGCGCTGCGCGAGGCGGCCCGGGAGGCCACGATCCATCTCCTGGAGCCGGTGGCGGAGGTGACCGTCCTCGTCGGCGACGACTACGTGGGCCCGGTGATGAGCGACCTGTCGGGACGGCGGGGCCGGGTGGTCGGCACCGAGCAGGCGGCCGGCGGGCGCACGCTCGTACGTGCCGAGGTGCCGGAGATCGAGATCGGGCGGTACGCCGTCGATCTGCGGTCCGTCTCGCACGGCACCGCGCGCTTCGACCGGTCCTACGCACGGCACGAACCCATGCCGCAGCACATCGCCGAGCGGCTTCGGGAGCAGGAGGCCGGTACCTGAGAGGAGCAGGGGGCCGGTACCTGAGAGGAGCAGGAGGCCGGTACCTGAGTGGAGCAGGAGGCGGGTATCTGAGAGCCGGGACGCTCCGGGCACTTCGCGGGGGTTTCATCCGTCGGTGGGCGGCTTCGGCCGTCCGCCGACGAATGTCGGCCGCGGCCGATACTCTGAGAACCGATCAAGACGAAGACCTGATCAACAGGTGTGCGGGGCACCGAAGTCGGGAAGGCCGCAGGAGCGGGTGCGGCGGCGATGGGGGCGGAAGTGGCGTTCGACGGTTTCGATTTCACTCCCGGGGCGCAGGTGCCGCTCACGGGCTCCGCGGGACAGACGGCGGCGACGTTCGCCCTGGCCTCGGCTGCGTACCGCGACAGCCCGATCGAGGAGATCCTCAAGGCCGACAACGAATGGCACCAGTCCACGGTCAAGGCGGGCCGGATCAAGCTGTTCGCGCCGAATCTCGGCGAGGCCTTCGCGGGCGCCGTCGCGGCCCGCATGCTGGGCGCGGGCCGCGCTCCGCTGATCCAGTCGTTCGGCACCGAGCCGCAGGTCGTCGTGGAGCACTGTCTCGCGGCCACCAACATCCGCCGGGAGCGCGACAATTGGCTCTCCGCCGTGATGGTGCTCTGCGGGCTGCTGGTCCTGCCCGGACTGCTGGTGTGGCTGATGGCCTTCCAGATCCGCACGCAGATCTCCAAGCGCACGGACAAGCGGGGCTCCGCGCTCGGCACCACGCTCCTGTTCGCCGTCGGCGCCCTGGCCGTGCTCTTCCTCGTCCGCATGCCGTTCACCGGCTTCTGGGCCTGGTACGCGCGCGCCGCGGTGGTCCTCCCGGTCGTGGGCTGGCTGTGGGCGAAGCGGATCTGCGAGGGCACGGCCAAGGATCTGCGGGAGCGCTGGGACAGCCTGCTGTCGGGCGGCGGCATCGGCGCCAAGATTCCCGAGGCGGTCCCCGGCAGCCCCGGTGAGACGGCGGCGGAGCAACTGCGCCAGTCGCTCGCCCGGCTCACCGCGGAGCAGCAGTCCAACTCGGTCTTCTACGCGGGCCCCAAGGGCATATTGGGCATGGGCACCCGCTGGGGGAGCTGGCAGCTCGCCGAGGACCTGGTGGCGCTGGACGAGAAGAAGGAGATCCATCCGTTCCGGAGCTGGGACGTGATCCGCAACATCCACGACCAGTTGCGCATGCTGGAGCGCGGCCCGCTCAACACCGGTGGTTTTCCGGCGCCTTCGATAAAGCACTGGATCGTCACCCCGATCGGCGAGAAGGCGACCGCGGTGTCCCGGCCGGGCGGCACGGATGTCGAGGCGTACACGATCAAGACGCACGCCGTGCAGGACATCTGCAACAAGCAGCAGTTCGGCAGCGGTGACCGGCACTATCTCGGAGTCCAGTGGACGCTCTGGGACGGCCAGTTGATCATCACGATGATGATCACGGTGACCGTGCTGCACCAGACGCTGCGCATCGAGGTGACCGGGCACGCGCTGGGACCGGTGAACCCGCTCTTCACCAGCAAGCCGGAGGCTCCCACGAAGGAGGTCGCGAAGACCGTCAAGTTCTGGGAGACCCGCAAGGTGAGTCTGCCGCTGGTCACCGCGGACGAGGTCGTGCGGCTCGCGGCCCGGGCCCCGCTCACCTGGTATCCGCCGCTGCTGAACTGGCTCGGCGGAAGCGTGGGGCTGCCCGAGCCCTTCGGGCTGCGGCACGCCTGGGCCGATCAGCCGTGGCGGCACCGTTTCATGGCGGACGACGCGCTGCGGGCCGCGACGCCCGTACTGCGCGTGGTGCACTCGGCGGCGATCAAGGTCCTCCAGGAGAACGGCGTCGACACGGAGAAGTTCGGCAACCGCTCGGCGTTCCTCAGCACGGCGGTGCAGGATCCCTCACCGCGCAAGGCCGACGTGTACGACGCGTAGCCGGACGCCTCGCGCCGGGTCCCTCGCGCCGGGCGCCTCATGGCGCGTCCCGTACGGAACCGCGCGGCGGGCGGGCCGGACGGGGCGCCCCGTGAGGCGCCCCGGACCGGCTAAGCGGTGGGCCAGGCGTCCGCGAGCATCTTGCGGGTGTCCGCGAGCAGCTGCGGCAGGACCTTGGTGTGGCCGACGACCGGCATGAAATTCGTGTCGCCGCCCCAGCGGGGCACGATGTGCTGGTGCAGGTGGGCGGCGATGCCGGCGCCCGCGACCGTTCCCTGGTTCATGCCGATGTTGAAGCCGTGCGCGCCGGAGGCCGTGCGCAGGGCGGTCATGGCCTGCTTGGTCAGCTCGCCGAGTTCGGCGGTCTCGGGCCCCGTGAGGTCCGTGTAGTCGGCGACGTGCCGGTAGGGCACGACCATGAGGTGCCCGCCGTTGTACGGGTAGAGGTTGAGCACCGCGTACACGTGCTCCCCGCGCCTCACGATCAGCCCGTCCTCGTCGGACTTGGCCGGTATCGAGCAGAACGGACAACCGTCGTCGGCCCCCGGGCCGGTGGGCTTGTTCTCGCCCTGGATGTAAGCCATCCGGTGGGGCGTCCAAAGGCGCTGGAACGCGTCCTGCGTTCCCACTCCGATCTGCTGCTCCGGCTCACTCGTCATGTGTTGCAGCATATTGCTTCGCCCGTTCGCGGCGTGTCGGCGGGTACCGGGCAAAGGCGCCTGCGGCCAAGCTGTGGCCATGGACGACGACAGCCCGATGACCCGCTGGGAGCGCCGCACGGAGGTACCTCTGGCGATCGGGTCGCTGCTGTTCCTCGCCGGGTACGCCGTGCACGTCCTGGGGCACGGTCTGCCCGAGGACGTACGCGAGGCCTGCTTCGCGTTGGTCATGGCCGTCTGGAGCGTGTTCCTCGCCGACTACCTGGTGCGCTGGCGGCTGAGCGGACAGGGCCGGCGGTTCGTCCGGCGTCATGTGCTGGACACCGTGGTGCTCGTGCTGCCACTGCTGCGGCCGCTGCGGGTCGTCAAGCTCTACGACTCCGTGCTGCGGCGCCGCGGAGAGCCCCGGCTCCCGCTGTACGCGCGGGTGATCTTCTACGCGAGCATCTCGGTCCTGCTGCTCGGCTTCTCGGGCGCCCTCGCCGTCTACCAGGCCGAGTACCGGGCGCCGCACGCGACGATCGTCACCTTCGGCGACTCGGTGTGGTGGGCCGCGTCCACGCTCGCGACGGTCGGGTACGGGGATGTGACGCCGGTGACGCCGCGAGGGCGCACGATCGCGGTCGCCATGATGGCGTGCGGTCTGGGGCTGCTCGGCGCCGTGACGGGGTCGTTCTCCTCGTGGCTGCTCCAGCGGTTCTCTCGCGAGGGCGACGAGAAGCCCCCGGGAAGCTGAGCTTCCCGGGGGCTGGTGTCCCGGCCGAGCCGCGCCGGCCTCATCCGACCGGAGCCGGTGAACCGGAGCTGCCCGATCGGAGTCGGCCGGATCAGATCTGGGCGCGCTCCTCGACTACCTTCGCGATCTTGGCGATGGCCTCTGCGAGGGGGATGCCGTTCTCCTGGGAGCCGTCGCGGTAGCGGAAGGAGACGGCGCCGGCCGCCATGTCCTCGTCGCCCGCGATGACCATGAAGGGCACCTTCTGCTTCTGCGCGTTGCGGATCTTCTTCTGCATCCGGTCCGAGGACGCGTCGACCTCTACGCGCAGCCCCTGCTTCTTGGCCTCGGCGGCGAACTTCTGCAGGTACTCCACGTGCGCGTCGCCGATCGGGATGCCGATCGCCTGGACGGGCGCCAGCCACGCCGGGAACGCGCCCGCGTAGTGCTCCAGGAGCACGGCGAAGAAGCGCTCGATGGAGCCGAAGAGCGCGCGGTGGATCATGACCGGGCGCTGCTTGGAACCGTCGGGGCCGGTGTACTCGAGGTCGAAGCGCTCGGGCAGGTTGAAGTCGAGCTGCACGGTCGACATCTGCCAGGTCCGGCCGATGGCGTCCTTGGCCTGCACGGAGATCTTCGGACCGTAGAAGGCGGCGCCGCCCGGGTCCGGGACCAGCGGGAGGCCCTGCTTCTCGGCGACCTGGCGCAGCGTCTCGGTGGCCTCTTCCCAGATCTCGTCCGAGCCGACGAACTTCTCCGGGTCCTTGGTGGACAGCTCCAGGTAGAAGTCGGTGAGGCCGTAGTCGCGCAGGAGGTTCAAGACGAAGGTGAGCGTCTTGTCGAGCTCGTCCGCCATCTGCTCCTTGGTGCAGTAGATGTGCGCGTCGTCCTGTGTGAAGCCCCGGGCACGGGTCAGGCCGTGCACGACGCCCGACTTCTCGTAGCGGTACACGGTGCCGAACTCGAACAGGCGCAGCGGCAGTTCGCGGTACGAGCGGCCGCGCGCGTCGAAGATCAGGTTGTGCATCGGGCAGTTCATGGGCTTGAGGTAGTAGTCCACGCCCTCGTCGAGCTGCATGGGCGGGTACATGCCGTCGGCGTACCAGTCCAGGTGGCCCGAGGTCTCGAAGAGCTTCCCCTTGGTGGCGTGCGGGGTGTAGACGAACTCGTAGCCCTCCTCCTCGTGCCGACGGCGCGAGTAGTCCTCCATGACCCGGCGGATGATGCCGCCCTTGGGGTGGAAGACGGCGAGGCCGGAGCCGATCTGGTCCGGGATGGAGAACAGGTCCAGCTCGTTGCCCAGCTTGCGGTGGTCGCGCTTCTCGGCCTCGGCGAGGAAGTCGAGGTGGGCCTTCAGCTCCTCCTTGGAGGGCCAGGCGGTGCCGTAGATGCGCTGGAGCATCGGGTTCTTCTCGCTGCCGCGCCAGTACGCGGCGGCGTTGCGCATCAGCTTGAACGCCGGGATGTTGCGGGTGGTGGGCAGGTGGGGACCGCGGCAGAGGTCCTTCCAGCACAGCTCGCCGGTCTTGGCGTCGAGGTTGTCGTAGATGGTCAGCTCGCCGCCGCCCACCTCGACGTCCGCGCCGTCGTCCGAGGACGCGGAGCCCTTGATGCCGATGAGCTCCAGCTTGTACGGCTCGGCGGCGAGCTCCTCGCGGGCGTCCTCGTCGGTGACGACGCGGCGGGAGAAGCGCTGCCCGCGCCGCTGGATCTCCTGCATCTTCTTCTCGACGGCCTTGAGGTCCTCGGGCGTGAAGGGCTTCTCCACGTCGAAGTCGTAGTAGAAGCCGTCCTTGACCGGCGGGCCGATGCCCAGCTTGGCCTCGGGGAAGAGCTCCTGCACGGCCTGGGCCATGACGTGCGCGGTGGAGTGGCGCAGGATGTTCAGGCCGTCCTCGGAGGAGATCTCGACCGGCTCGACCTCCTCGCCGTCCTTCACCTCGTACGCGAGGTCCTTCAGCTCGCCCGCGACACGGGCCGCGACGACGGTGCGCTCGCCGGTGAAGAGGTCGGCGGCCGTAGTGCCCGTCGTCACCACGCGCTCTTCCCGCTCGGAATCGCGTTGGATGATCACACGGACGTCTGACACCGGTCTCTCCTGACTGAAGGGGCTCCACACCACATACGGGATGGCATGGCAATGCCCCGAATCCTACCGAGCCCGGGGTCCCCTCCGCGAAACGGTTGTGGACAGAGCGCCCCGGCCCTGCCCCGACACCAGCCCGGTCAGCGTCCCGGGCCCCCGCCGCAGGCACGCCCGGTCCGCCCCTCGAGCGCGCCCGGTCCACCCGTCACATACGCCCGGGCCACCCCTCGGGCGCGCCCCGGTCCCACCCGTACGCGTGCCTCAGTCCTCGCTGCACGCCTCCTCGAAGAAGTCCAGGTTCTCCTGGAGCGACTTCATCAGCCGGTCCCGTTCGGCCTCGTCCACCTGGACGGGTACGACACCGGTGGCGTCCGTGAGCCTGCGGAAGCCGCCGCGGCTCTCCAGGCGGCCGTGCAGCCGCACCGGCAGTCCCACCAGATGGGCCTGGCCCGCGATCCGGTACGCCTCCTCGTCGAGGGTCGCCCGCACGTGCGGGACGTCGGCACCCGCGATGACCCGCAGCCGTACCGTGCCCGCCCCGCGCGGACCCGACCTGCGCATCCGGACCACGGCACCGGTCAGCCGCACCGGCACGGACGGCTCCTCCCGCAGGTAGCGAGCCCCGGCCTCGCGCAGCACGGGCAGGTCGCCGGGCGAGAACTCGACGGGCTCGGCGGGGTTCGCGCCGCCCTCGGGGACGCCCGCGGCGGGTGACCACTCCACGGTGACGCGGGCACCCTCGGTTCCGCGGACGAGGGCCACCAGGGCTTCCGTCAGTTCATGGCTGACGCCCGCCTCCACGGCGGCGTCGAAGGCGTCCATGCCGCCGGTGGCCCGCTGGTAGTCGACGGCCTCGCGGGCCGCGCACAGCGCCTCGTGCAGGCGTACGGCGATGGGCCGGCCGGAGGTGACGGGCACGAAGGCGGTGAGGCCGCGGCCGCCGGGTTCCGCGCCGACCAGGACGTTCTCCAGGGAGGCGGTGGCCGCCCTGCGGTGCCGGGCGCCGTAGTAGCCGGCACGCGCGCGTGCGGCGAGCGCCCCGGCGAGCAGCATCCGGCGGGCGGCACCGCGTGTCTGCTCCTCGACGGTCCAGGGCGCCGCGCCCACGGGACCGGTCGGCACGTCCCGCCACCAGCGGATCTCGTCGCTGGGCACGGCGAGGGCGACGAGGACGTCCCGCGCGGCCGGGGAGCCGCTGCGGGAGAGCGCGACGAGGGCCTCGCCGAGGAGGTCGTCGCTGTCGGGGAAGGCCCGGTTCTCCGGCACCAGCAGGCTGATGCCGCCGCCCCCGGGCCCGGGTGGGGTCCATCTGCCGTACCGCCCGGCCGCTCCCCCGCGGCGCTGCCAGCCGTGCCGCCGCAGCAGCGCGCCGAGCACGGCAGGGTCCACCTGGTCCGGGGCCGGCGGGTCGTTCCAGAAGGCTTCGGCGGGGTGGGGCCTGACCGGCCGGAGCACTGCGTCGATGGGGCGGTGTGTCATGGTCTGCCTCCCGTCCCGACCCGCGTCATGATCTCGCACAGGGCCCGGTCGTCGAAGATCCGGGCCGTGGGGATCCGGACGGTGGTCCGGCGCCGGCCCGTGATGGCGTGTCCGGCGAGGTTGATCCAGTAGCAGCAGTGCCGCAGGTCGAGCCGGTCGTGGCTGGCGCGCAGCCAGTCGTCCTGGGATCTGGGCACGAGCATCACGACCAGGATCTTGTGCACCGAGACCGGGGTGCGCGCGAGCTTCGCCAGGTGCTCGTTGTCGAGCGTGAAGGAGAAGGCGGGCCCCGGCGGGTTGGGCGGGATCTGGTACGTGCACTTGAGCTGCACTTTGATGGTGACTTCGTCGTCGACCGTGTGCCCGGGGGCGCTGTGGCTGACGTGCCAGTCGATGCCGTTGTCGGGAAACGGCTGGGACAGCGAACAGCCCGCGGCCGCCGCGACCGCGTGCAGGTAGCCCACCTGCAAGGTCTCCATGCAGGCGGTGGTGGCGAGCGATCCGCGATGGGGTGCCGTCCGCTGGGGCAGCAGCCCGCCCCGTTCGGGCTGCGCGAGTGCCATGAGTCCAACAGCCTTCCAGGCGTGATGTATCCCCGCGACGGGTCGCTGAACTGCAAAGACCCGTACCTCTGTTGTCTCCTTCCGGCGTACGGCGCAAACGGGCCGGGTATCACCAAACGGGCAGAAGACGGTGCGTCAGCTGCCGTGGGTGAACGAGGAGTTGTGTACGTATGACGTGCTGGTACGAGGGCCCTTTGGCCGCGTTCGACACGGAGACCACGGGCGTGGACGTCGAGACCGACAGGATCGTGTCGGCCGCCGTCGTCGTCCAGGACGCCCCGGGTGCCCGTCCGCGGGTCACCCGATGGCTGGTGAACCCGGGAGTGCCGGTGCCCGCGGGGGCGACGGCGGTGCACGGGCTCACGGACGAACATCTGCAGCGCAACGGCCGCTGGCCGTCGCCCGTGATGGAGGAGATAGCGCGGGAGCTGAGTGAACAGGCCGCGGCGGGCCGGCCGCTGGTGGTGATGAACGCCCCGTTCGATCTGACGCTGCTGGACCGGGAGTTGCGCAGGCATCGGGCCTCGTCCCTCGACCGCTGGTTCGAGTCGGCGTCGCTGCGCGTGCTCGACCCCCGTGTCCTCGACAAGCATCTGGACCGGTACAGGAAGGGCCGCCGCACCCTGACCGATCTGTGCGCGCACTACGAGGTGCCGCTGGAGGGCGCGCACGACGCGGCGGCCGACGCGCTGGCCTCGATGGAGGTCGTCCGCGCGGTGGGGCGCCGCTTCGCGGCCCGTCTGGAGCGGCTGTCGCCGTCCGAGCTGCACACGCTCCAGGCGGTGTGGCACGCGGCGCAGGCGCGCGGGCTGCAGGCCTGGTTCGCGCGCAGCGGTTCGCCGGAGGCGGTGGATCCGGCGTGGCCGCTGCGCCCGGACCTGCCGGCGGCGGCCTGACCGGGTGCGGCCCGACCTGGCGCGATGGTGTCGGGGAAACGAAAAACCGGTCCGTCTGCAGACGGACCGGTCTTCTCCGGGTGGGCGATACTGGGTTCGAACCAGTGACCTCTTCGGTGTGAACGAAGCGCTCTCCCACTGAGCTAATCGCCCGGGAACGGACTGAACAATACAGGTCCCGGCGGGTGCGGTTCAAACCGTTGTGAGGTGAGCCCTCAGTCCGCGCTCTCCCGCGCGCATCATCAGGGCGTGGTTGGCGCGGAAGAAGGGGCGTCCCGGCACGGCGAGCCGCCGCAGCAGGGGCGTGGTGATGTGCACTTCCTGGTCGTACCGTGCGCGGGTTCCCGTTCCGGCCGCGGTGAAGGTCCAGCGTGCCCAGCCGTCGAGGTCACCCGACATGCCGATCTCCAGGACGCCCGCCGCCGGGTCCCGGCGCGCGGCGCGGGCGGTGATGGTGATGTCGTACGGCAGGACCGAGCGGATCCGGATGACGCCGCCGTCCTCGTCGACGGGGGTCACCTCGCGGACCTGGGGCCACCAGCGCGGGTAGCTACCGGCCTCCTCCAGGACGGCGTAGACGTCCGCCGGCGGCGCGGGCAGCTCCCACGCGGTGTGGAAGCGGTAGTGGGTCCAGTCCATGGACCGAGTGTGCCCACGGCGCCGGGTCCGCCGGAAGTACCCGCGGCGCGTGTCCGCGGATCTGAGTACGGCGTGAGTACGTGCGCTCATGTCCGCGGGCGTGACGGGGACCACACTCCGAACCATGACCCAGATCCCGTCCCCGGCCGACGAGTTGCGGCTCCTGGACACCGAGTTGCGGCAACTCGACGCGCGCCGCGCCGTGTTGCTGAACCGCCGTGCCTGGCTGGTCCACGCGCTCCAGGCGGCGCCCGTACGGACCGCGTCCCCGGCACCCGGGGCCCGGCGCCCCGAGACCACCGCACCCGGGGTGCAGAACGCGCTCCTGCTCCTCGGCGGCATCCTGCTGGCCGTCGCCGCCATCGCGTTCACCCTGGTCGGGTGGGGGCACATGGGGATCACGGGACGGTCGCTGGTGCTCGGCGCCGTGACGCTGGCCGCGCTCGGTGCTCCCGTGCCTCTGCTGGGGCGCGGGCTGCGCTCGACGGCCGAGGCGCTGGCGGGCATCGGCCTCGTCCTGACGGTCCTGGACGCGTACGCGCTGTACGCGGTGGCGCTCCCCGGCACGGACGGCGCCGGTTACGCGGCGCTCGCCTCGGCGGCGCTGGCCGCGGTGTGGACGGCGTACGGACTCGCGCTGGGCGCGCCGCCGCGGACGGCCGGCCCCGGTGCGCTTCCCTCGCTGCGGCTGCCGCTGCCCGCCGCCGTGGCCGCCGCGCAGTTGCCGCTGCTGCTGTGGGCGGTGGCCGCCTCCGCGGGCGCCCACGCCGTCACGGCCGCCCTGCTGGTCACGGCGGCGCTCGACACGGCGCTCGCCGTGCGCGTGCCCGTGCGCTCCGTCCGTGCCGTGGCCGCCGTCGGCGCGTACGGTCTGGGCGGCTGGGGCACCTTCGCGGCCGGCTGGCTGTCCTGGACGTCCGCCGGCCCGAGCGCCGCCGCCCGTGCGGCGGCGCTCCTCCTCCTCGCCGCCGCGATCGCGCTGACGGCGGCATGGGCCGCCCCGAAGCCGGGCTTCGGCACGCACACCGCGACGGGTGTGGCGGCGGCCGGGGGGCTGACCGCCGTCGTCGCGTTCGGCGGGCTGCTGCGCACGTCCCTGCCCGACGAGTGGACGGTCCCCGGTCATCTGGTGTGCGCCATCGTCCTTCTCGCCGTCGCCGGAGCGGGCCTTCCCGGGCCGGTGCGCCGCGGGATCGCCCTGGCCTCCGGCTGCGTGGGGGCGCTCGCCGTGGCCTGGGCGCTGCCCGTGGTCGCGATCACCCTGCTGGGACCGGCCGGCCGGGCGGGCTCCGCCTGGTCCGGTGCTCCGGCCGACGCGCGGGACGCGGTGACCGACGGTCTGCCCTGGCCGGCCGACGCGGTCACGGCGCCGCTCGTGCTCGCACTCGTCGCCGCGGTGCTGGTGGTGGCCGTCCGCGCCGCCGCCTGGCGTCCGCACGCCCTGGCCGCCGCGCTGACCCTGGCGTGGGCGACGGTGTTCGTCCTCCCGGCGACCCTCGAACTCCCCTACGCCGCCGCGCTGTCCGTCCACGGACTCGTCACGGCGGCCCTGCTCGCATACGCCCGCCGGACCGGTCACCGGCTGACGGCACTGGTGCTCTCCCTGCTCACTTCTCTGAGTCTCGCCTTCCTCGCGCTGGCCTCCGAGGGCGCGACCCTGACGGTGCTGGCCGCGCTGACCGCCCTGTTCGCGGCGGCCTGCCTGCGGCCCGGTCTCCGTCCGGTGACGGCGCCCGCGGCACTCGCATACGCCTCGGCCCTCGCCTGCGCGGCCGGCGCCTCCCTCGGCCTGCGGCCCGAGCACACGGCGCTGCTCGTGCTGCTCGTGCCCGTGGCCGCCGCGCTGCTCGCCGCGCGCGCCGAGGACGTGCCGACGACCGTGTCGATCGAGGTCGCCGGCGCCCTCGCCGGGCTGCTCGCCGTCGCGCTCGCGGTGGCCGAACCGGCCCTGCTGGCCACGGTCCTGGCCCTGTGCGGGGTGATCGCCGCGGGCACGGCAGTACGTGAGGACCGGCGCCCCGTCGGACACGCGGCCGTCGCCCTGTTCGTGCTGGCGTCCTGGGTGCGGCTCGCGTCCTGGGGCGCCGGCGCCCCGGAGGCGTACACCCTGCCGGTGACCGTTCCGGCACTGCTCCTGGGCGCGTTCAGGCGCCGCTCGGACACCTCGGTGTCCTCGTGGACGGCGTACGCGCCGGGCCTGTCCGTGACGCTCGTGCCGAGCCTGTTCGCGGTGTGGGGCGACGGACAGTGGCCGCGTCCGCTGCTGCTGGGCGCGGCGGCTCTCGCGGTCACCCTGCTGGGTGTCCGGCACCGGCTCCAGGCTCCGCTGGTGCTGGGCGGCGCGGTGCTCGTCCTGGACGCGCTGCACGAACTCGCCCCGTACATCGTGCAGGTGGTGGACGCGCTCCCCCGCTGGACACCTCCCGCACTCGCCGGTCTGCTGCTGCTCGCGCTCGGTGCCACGTACGAGCAGCGGATCCGCGACGCGCGGCGGGTGCGGGAGGTGCTGGGGAGGATGCGCTAGGGCCTGTCGCGCGTTCCTCGGGGACCGGTCAGGAGGGCATCCGGTCCCCGAGGAGTGCCAGGTTCTCGATGGCGGCGAGGCCGTAGAGCGCAGTGTCGTTCGTGTAGACCCAGTCGGCCTCGGTGCCCGGCACCAAGGTGACCGGGCCGCCGACCTTCTCCGTCTTCCAGGGCGAGGACTCGGTGTAGCCGTCGGAGTTGTAGAACTTGGCCCAGGCGCGGGTGGCGAGGCGGTCGTCGCCCGTCTGGACGGCGGCGTACGCGTCGAGGCGCGAATGGCCCTGGAAGAGCAGCAGGGTGCCGAAGTTGCCGCCGTAGCGGGCCGCCTGCTCGGCCTTGGTGGCGTTGAAGTAGCGGCAGTAGTCGAGGTACGCCTCCTTGAAGGCGGGCATGTCGACGAGATCGATGAGTTCGGCGCACAGTTCGTTCAGACCGAAGACGGCGGACAGGTGCGAGACGCCGACGACCGGGGCGTCCGCGACGGCGAACCGGCCGGTGTCGAGGTCGTACAGACCGGAGCCCTGGACGAATCCGTTGGGCTGCGCAGCGATCGTCTCCATCGTCGACAGCACCCTGGCCCTCGCCTTCTCCCACTTCGGGCCCTTGCGCTCCCACTCGGTCAGCCACGCCGAGACGAGCCCGCTCCAGTCGGTGCCGAATCCGATCGACAGCGCGTGCCGGTCGGGGGTGTACGGCTCGGTGCGGATCTTGCGCAGCGGGTCCAGGGCGAGGAAGGTCTCGTCGGAGTCGACGTTGGCGTGCATGAGGTCGCCGACCCGCTCGTCGGCGGTGAGGAAGTAGTAGTAGCGCCGGTAGGTGGTGTTGGCGATGCGCTGCTGCTTGGCGCTGTCGGCGTAGTGCTGCACCCCGTGCCGGGTGCCGAGGCCGGCCCATCGGCCGAGGTGGTAGACGTCGACCTCGCCGGTGTGCCGGGTCATCGCCTCGGCGAAGCGGAAGATGTCCGCGCGGCCGCTGCGCAGATAGGCGAACCACAGCCACAGGTCGGGCGACAGTTCGGAGTTGTCCCAGGCGTAGCCGCCGACGTCGTAGCGCCACTGGTGCCTGACCGGGTCGTAGGAGTGCATGATGTCGCCGTAGTCCCAGAACCCGTACCAACGGCGCATCTCCACCTGGTCCTTGTAGTAGGTGAAGAGGAAGTCGAGGTGGTCCTCGATCCTCGCCTTGGCGGGTGTCGAGCGGTCGGGTTCGGAGTAGAGGCCCGGGCCGAACACCTTCGCCTTGATCAACTGCCGGGGCGGGGCGACGAGTTGCGGCAGCACGCGGACGGCGTCGATCTGTTCGGCGAGCCGCTCGGGCGTGGGTGTCGACTCGTTGGCCCAGAAGAGCAGTTCGGAGGTGCGGGCGATGCCGTACGGGGTTCCGAAGCCCGGCTCGTAGTCCTCATAGGTGATGTTGAGGCCTTCGAGCTGTTCCGCGTACGTGTCCTGGCCCATGCCGTCGTGGTAGAAGCGCAGGTCCATGGGCTGCGCCTCGGGCGACCAGAGCCAGAGGGTGACCTCGGCCGCGTCGGTGTGGGCGTCGCGGATGTCGAGCTGGGCGGGGAACTTCTCCCAGAAGTCCCGCAGCCCGAAGGAGAATCCGCCGCTCGGCCCGCCGACGTAGCCGAAGCCCGAGGCGCGCCGGCCGCCGCCCGCGGCGATCCAGCCGTGCCCCTTCCCGGTGCGCTTGCGCAGGGTGAAGCCGTCGGCGGAGAGCTGGGAGAGGGTGTAGTCGCCCCATCGGGGGATGTACGGGAGCCGGGTGGTGACCCGCTGGTCCCAGGTGGACGGGTCGGCCAGCTTCTCGCCGGCGAACTGGGCCGTCTGGACGGCGGCTCCGGGGTCGCGGCGCAGTCCGGTGACGCCCTGGACGGCCTCACGGAGCAGGCCCGTGCCGTCGCCGCCGACGCGGATGTGCCGGTCGTAGGCGGCGTCCCGCATCGGCACGGTGAAGCGGACGCCGAGCCCGCCCACGAAGTCGCCGCTGCTCCTGCCGGGTTCCTGCTTCCCGTCGAAGGTGATCGTGTGCACCATGCGGAAGGAGTCGGCGCCCGCGTAGAAGTACAGACGGACCGAGAAGGGCAGCCAACTGCGGTCGCCCTTGCGGTGCTTGCCGTCGATACGGACGACGGCCCGCACCGGGCCGTCCTGTTCGACCTCGGTCGCGGAGATCACGCTCTCGAAGCGCTCGGACTTCACGGCACCCTGGTCGCCGTCCTCGATCTCCGGCCGGCGGATGAGGACGAGACGGCCGTTCCTCGCGATCTCGGTCGTGCCGCGCGTCACGGACCTGACCAGCGCGGAGCCGCTTTTGCCGAGCTTCGCGGTGATGACCCCGGTCGAGACGGACACGGCTCCGCCGCTCGTGGTGACGCTGACCCTCCGCTCGGGCGCGGCTGCCTCCCCCGCGGTCAGCGTGAGCGGGCCCGTGTCCGAACTCATCGCGTGGGCGGTCCACTTGAGGGAGCCGTCCGGCCAGTGGGCGAGGGGCCAGGACTGCACGGGGACGGCCGTACCGTCGGCGGCCGTGAGCGCGAAGGTCTGGTCGGGCCGGTGGGCACCCCTGGGCCAGGGCACGCCGACGGTGGAGCCGGGGGCGGCACCAAGGCCGCCGTCTTCCAGCCAGTCGAGGCTCACGGGGTCCGCGTCGGCGGCCTCCGCTCCGGGCTCGGCCTGCGCGTTCGGGGTTCCGAGGGCCCAGCTGAACTGCGTGGCGGCTCCGGCGACGGCGGCCGCCTTGAGAAGCGACCTGCGGGGAATGGGCGACATGGCCTTTCCTCTCCATACGGAATGTCAGGGGCATGACAGTCATGAGGGTGCGGCGGAACGGGGCCCGGCGCTTCACGCTCCGGCCCGCGGAGGTACCAGGTCAGCGGCGCCGGCGGTGACGCTCCTCGACGGAGACGGCCGCCGCGGCCACCGCCCCGAGGACGGGCACCGCCAGCGGCGCGACGAGCACGGCGGAGCAGACCACCACGGCCATCCCGCCGACGAGCAGGAAGGACCCGGCGGGATCGAGGACGGTCCGGCGGCCGGCGGCCGCGAGCAGCCCGCGCCAGGCGGCTCCCGGCTCCCAGGCCGCGGCCGCGCGCAGTCCCGCGACGGCTCCCCCGATCAGGGCGAGGAGCCCGACGGCCCCCACGAGCGGACCTCCGGGGATTCCGGCACGTGCGGCCTGGACGTCCACCCAGACCGCGCCCGCCCCGGCCCATCCGGCGACCCCGACGAGCCAGCCGCCCCGCAGGGCCGCCCGGAAGTCGGCCACGAACTCCCGCCGTCCGCCGCCCACATGAGCCGTGCGGCGGCGAAGGTGCCGCGCCCCGGCCGCGAACGCGGCGGGAACGGTCACGAGCGGCAGCGAGGCCACCGCGATCCACACGCCGGTCAGCAGACACTCCGCGAAGAGGGCGAACGGCTCGGCGAGGACGGACTCACGGGGTGCCCGGCGGGCTTTCGCCCTGTCACGGGCCCGCGACTGCGAAACGATCACGCTCACCCCTTCAGTCCCGAGGTCGCCATACCGTCGATCAGATGGCGCTGGAAGGCGAGGAAGAAGAGGAGCACGGGCAGCAGCGCCACCAGGGACATCGCGATCATGCCGCCGTAGTTCGCGACCCCCTCCTGGTCGCGGAACATCATCATGCCGAGCGAGACCGTGTACTTGCCGGGCTCGTTGAGGTAGATCAGCGGGCCCATGAAGTCGTTCCAGGCGTTGATGAACGTGAAGATGGCGCTGGTGATGAGGGCCGGGCGGCACAGCGGCAGCACGATCGACCAGTAGATCCGCGGATGCCCGCAGCCGTCGAGCCGCGCCGCCTCGTCCAGTTCGCGCGGCAGGTTCCGCATGAACTGCACCATGAGGAAGACGAAGAACGCCTCGGTGGCCAGGTACTTGCCGATCAGCAGCGGCACGTAGGTGTTGACCAGCCCCGCCTTCTGGAACATCACGTACTGCGGGATGAGCAGCACGTGGTACGGGAGCAGGAGCGTGCCGATCATCAGCGAGAACAGCACGTTGCGCCCGGCGAAGCGGATCCTGGCGAAGGCGTACGCGGTCAGCGAGCAGGAGATCAGGATGCCGGCGACGGAACCGAGGGCGTAGAAGAGCGAGTTCTGGAAGAAGGTGGCGATCGAGATGTCGGCGATGCCGTCGGCCAGCCCCTTGAAGTTGGCGAGGATCGGGCGGGCCGGGAACAGCTCCAGGCTGCCGATGATCTCGCGGCCGGGCTTGAAGGAGGCGCCGAGGACCCAGAGCACGGGGTAGAGGACGACCGCGAGGATCAGCAGGGCCCCGCCGTGCCAGGCGAGCGAGCCGGCGCGTCCCCGCCCCGGTGTCCGTACGCGTCCCCGGGCCGCCGTGGAGCCGGCCGGCCGGCCGGTGACGCCGCTCATCGGGCGTCCTCCGCGTAGTGCACCCAGCGCTTCTGGGACCAGAAGAGGACGGCCGTCACCAGGGCGACGGCGAGGAGCAGCATCCAGGCCATGGCGGAGGCGAAACCCATCTGGGACTCCTTGAAGCCCTTCTGGTAGAGGTAGCAGGTGTAGACGAGCGTGGCGTCGGCCGGTCCGCAGGTGGTGTTGGAGACCACGTACGCCGAACCGAAGATCTGGAACGAGTGGATGGTCTCCAGGAGCACGTTGAAGAACAGGACCGGGGAGATCATGGGCAGCGTGATGCTCCAGAACCTGCGCAGCGGTCCCGCGCCGTCCACCTCTGCCGCCTCGTACAGCTCCCTCGGCACCTGTTTGAGCCCGGCCAGGAAGATGACCATGGGGGCACCGAACTGCCAGACGGTGAGCGCCACCAGGCTGTAGAGAACCCGGCCCGGGTCACCGACCCAGCCTCCCGGGGAGAAGCCGAGGAAGGACTGCGTACGGTCCACGACGGCGTCGTCCGAGAACAGCGCCCGCCAGACGAAGCCGACCGAGACACTCGCGCCGATCAGCGACGGGGCGTAGAACGCGGCCCGGTAGAAGGCCTGGCCGCGGCGGCTCTGCGCGAGGAGCAGGGCAACCCCGAGCGCCAGCAGCAGTTTGAGCGGCGTCCCGATGACGACGTACCTGGCCGTCACTTCGACGGACTTCCGCCACCGGGGGTCGTCGAACATAGTCGTGAAGTTGTCGAAGCCGATCCACCGTGGCGCGTCGAAGAGGTTGTAGTCGGTGAACGCGAAGTAGAGGGAGGCGGCCATCGGGCCGGCGGTCAGGAACAGGAAGCCCGCGATCCACGGCGACATGAAGAGAAAGCCGGCGAGATGCTCCCCGCGTCGCCGCCGCCCGGCGGCGCCGGGGGCCGCGACGCGCAGTCGGGGCGCGTCGGGCGGGGAGTCCTTGACGAGCGTCACGGCGGTTCCCATCAGACGGCGAGGGCGGACTTCGCCTCGGAGAAGAACTGCTTCACCGCGTCGGAGACCTTGGTGGTGCCCTGCGACATGTCGCCGCCGATGCGCAGGAAGGCGGCTTCGACGGTGTCCGCACCTGCCGGGTGCGGGGTGATGGTGCCCAGCACGCCGGCCGCGGCGACGTCCTGCTCGTACCGCGCGATGGCCTTGCTGGGGGCGTCGGAGGGCCGGAACGCCTCGAACTGCCCCGTGGTGGCGAGGATCCCGCGGTCGTATCCCATGATCTTGCCGACCTCGGGGTCGTGGACCATGAAATCGATGAACTGAGCCACCTCCTTGGGATGTTCGGTACGCGCGGAAGCACTGAGCATCAGCGAGGCGAGGTACTGGCCGGTCTGTTTGCCGTCGGTCGTCGGGATCGGCGCCAGACCGTAACTGCTGTCACCCTCGGCCGTATAACGGACCGTGAAGTTGTCCCACGTGAACTCGGAGGCCGCGTGACCCGCCGAGAGGGAGGACTTGGGCTTGTCCTGTTCGACCCGCTTGGGATCGGTGATGATGCCGGCCTTCACACGGTTGTAGCCGTCGGTCCACCACTCCGTCAGATCGGCCTCGTCGAAACCGAGTCCGTCCTCGGTGAAGAACGCCTTGCCGTTCTGCCGGAGGTAGAGGTCGTACAGGTACATGATGGCGAAGTAGCCGGTGTCGCCCGCCACCTTCTGCGTGTCGTGAATCCTCTTGAGCGCGGCGAAGTACTCGTCCCAGGTCCAGCCCTGCTTCGGCGTGACGCCCGCCTTCTCGAACACCTTCTCGTCTATGACAAGTGACATGGTGTTGGATCCGACGGGAATTCCGAGCTGCTTTCCGTCGACCTGACCGACCTTCTCGACTCCGGCGCGGAAGCCTTTCAGGCTGAGATTTCCGGCGTCTATCTGGGACTTGAGGTCAAGCAGGATCCCTCGCTTGTCGTACTTCCGCAGAAATCCGACGGCGTTCTGGAATACGTCCGGCGGATTTCCGCCGGCGGCCTGTGTCTGGAACTTCTCCCAGAAGGCCGCATAATCCTGGAAGTCCGTCTGCACCTTGATCTTCGGATACTTCTTCTCGAAGAGCGCGACGGACCGGTTGATCCGCTTCGCCCGCTCGTCCGCACCCCACCACGCGTAACGGATCGTCACCGTCCCGTCCCCGGCGCCGCCTTCGCCTCCACCGCAGCCCGTCGTCGCGGCCAGCCCCAGCGCGGCCACCGAGGCTCCGGCCGCCCTGAGCACCGTCCGCCTCTCGACACTCCCGTTGTTCCCCACTGCCAGGCCTCCCCGCACTGTCGCCACCGCCTGCATGAATCGTTTCAAGTAAGCGCTTGCTGGCACAAGGTACGGAGGCGCTCCGAGCGCGTCAATGATTCGGACAGGAATCGCCGCCGGGCGCTCTCATCCCGTCACGCCGGCCGCCGCACGCCTTCCGACCTATTCGCACAGGAGTACGCAGGTCGGGCCCCGCACGGTCGGCCCGCCGAACACTCCCTGCCAGCCGGAACGATCCGCCGACGCGGCCGAAAACGTACTCCCGTGAAGGGTGCTGACGGGGTGTCTGCGGAGCCGCCGGAAACAGAGCGTGAGCGCGGGGACTCCTCTCGCCCCCTCCGCCCCTACCCGTCCCGCACCTGGGGCTCCGCCCCAGACCCCGCTCCTCAATCGCCGGAGGGGCTGAAACTTTCCCCGGCCGGGGCTGGAACTTTCCCCGGCCGGGGTTGGAACTTTCCCCGCCCGGGGCTGAGACGTTCGCCGGCCGGGGTTGAATCCAGCACGCGCACCCGCAACAGGGATCCGGCGGAAGGGGCCGAAGGGCAGGCCACCACGACGCACCCGCAGCCGGGATCCAGCGGCGCGGCCTGGCCTGGGGCCACCACGACGCATCCGCACCCGGCAACGCATGGAGGGGGCCTGGCGGGCCACCACGGCGCAGCCGCAGTCGGAATGCGGCGGGAGGGGACGTGCCGGTACATCGATGGCCGTCGCCACTAACGGCCACTTCTCCGCCCGACAGCGACGGCCTGATGCACCGGCACGGCCCCGACCCACCCACCGGACCGAACCCGGAGCCGCACCCACCCCGACCAGCACCGCGAACAACGAAAACGGCCCCGGTCCACGATGTCGTGGGCCGGAGCCGTCTTTCCTACGTGTGGGCGATACTGGGTTCGAACCAGTGACCTCTTCGGTGTGAACGAAGCGCTCTCCCGCTGAGCTAATCGCCCGGGCGCAGGAAGAACATTACCCCATGTCAGGGGGTGCCTCGGTCACTCAGTGATGTTCCACGGCATCACCAGCCCGAACCTCCACAGATACACCCCCACCAGCACGGCGACGATCACGAGCCCCACCGTGGTGAGGATGATGTTGCGACGCCGGACCTTGGGATCGAGCGCCCGCTGCGCGGCCTCCGTGACCTTGCGCTTCGTCCACCGGAGCACGAGCTGCGCCCAGACGAACTCGGTCGCCCAGATCGCCATGCCCCCGAAGATCACCAGCCACCCGGGCCCCGGCAACGGCAGCATGACCACACCCGCGGCGACCACCGCGAGCCCGACGATGAAAACACCCACCTGCCAGCTCACGTGCAGCGCACGCCGAGCCTTGATGAATTGAGGCGCACGCGAACCGAGCGCTCGCTCATCGCCCGCCCCGTCGCCCGTCGTGGCGACTTCGCCCGCCTCGTCACTCCCCGTATTCATACGACCAAACCCTACCCGAGAGAAACCAGTCACCGGAATGGCCCTATCCGGAGAACGCGCCCTCGGCCGGATGAGTTACATAAAGACATGCAAAACCCTCAGAGGGGTTTACAACGGCACCGTAGGTGGCATGTCGATTTCGCCGACGTGCGAATCCCCGAGCGCACACTGAGCGAAAGGCCCTGGCGCTTATGAACACCACGGTCAGCTGCGAGCTGCACCTGCGCCTCGTTGTGTCGAGCGAGTCCTCACTGCCTGTACCCGCAGGACTGCGGTATGACACGGCCGATCCCTATGCCGTGCACGCCACCTTCCACACCGGAGCCGAGGAAACCGTCGAGTGGGTGTTCGCCCGCGACCTCCTCGCCGAGGGCCTGCATCGGCCCACCGGTACCGGCGACGTCCGAGTCTGGCCGTCCCGAAGCCACGGCCAGGGCGTCGTCTGCATCGCCCTGAGCTCTCCGGAGGGTGAAGCCCTGCTCGAAGCCCCCGCGCGGGCCCTGGAGTCATTCCTGAAGCGAACGGACGCAGCCGTGCCGCCCGGCACGGAACACCGGCACTTCGATCTCGACACGGAGCTCTCACACATCCTGGCCGAGAGCTGACGCGTCACGACAGAGCCGCCCGGCGCCGTCCACTCGGGGAGACGGCTCGGGCCTAGACAACCGCATAGGGAAGGCGACGGCGTCGGCACCGCGGAAGTACGCGGTGGCGGCGCCGCCGCGCGTCCCACGCCTCCCAGGCACAGGCTCCTGCCCCGCGCCCGTCTCGGTCGCGCCGGGAAGCCACTACGATCGGCCAGCATCGGGCGGGCGCCCTCGCCCGACCCCCAGGCCAGGGAGCGAAACGTGCTGATCACCCACGACACCCGGTGCGCACTCGACGCCGTGGTGGATCTGGTGAACACCGCGCCGGAGGACGAGACGGCGGACGGGCTCGCCGACGTGCCGTCCCTCGCCGATTTCGTACGAAAGCACGACATCAGCGATGTCGGGGTGCTGTCGGAGCGTGATCTCGCCACCGTGCGGGACGTCCGCGACCTGTTCGCCAGGATCTTCGCCGCCGACGATCCACGGGCCGCCGCCTCGCTGATCAACGAACTGGTCGCGGCCGCGGGCACCACGCCCCGGCTGACGGACCACGACGGCTACGACTGGCATGTCCACTACTTCGCGCCGGGCGCCTCGGTCGCCGACCACCTCGCGGCCGACTGCGGGATGGCCCTCGCCTTCTTCGTGGTCGCCGGGGAGCAGGAACGCCTGCGGCGCTGCGAGGCCCCGGACTGCCGGCGCGCCTTCGTGGACCTCTCCCGCAACCGCTCCCGCCGCTACTGCGACAGCAGGACCTGCGGGAACCGCCTCCACGTGGCCGCCTACCGGGCACGCCGCAAGGAAGCCGCGAGCTGACCGGACCGCGCCGGCACACGAACCCGGCGCGCGAAGAGGCATGCGCCCCCTGGCCGGACTGTCGGACTGACGGAGCCCTCGGCGGGTGACGCCAGGGGCTCCGTGTACAGCTCAGAGCAGCAGCAGGTCGTGCAGCGAAGCCATGAGCAGCAGACAGCCGATCACCGCAAGGAAGATCATCAGCGGCGGCTGGGAGAGCGCGAAGAGACAACCGCGCCGCTCCTCGGGCGGAGCAGCGGTGTCGCTCGTTGTTGTGTCCAGCATCTCGCGGGCGATGATGACGCAGAGAGCACCCGCTTCGCGATCAACACGCCCGGAATATACGGGAGTTCGCTGGATGATGTGACGGCCGCGCCCGAACGTGAACGGTTCCGCGCGTTCCCTGCGTCACCCTTGTGATCTTGTGTCGCTTCTGCCGGTCATATGCCGTGCTTCTTCAGGATCGCCTCGATGTCGCTGAAGTCGTCCCCGGAGCCCGTCGCCCGTGGTGCCGACGCCGGCCGGGAACCGGGCCCGGCACCGGGGCCGAGCGACGGGGCCGAGGCCGTGGGCGCCGCCGCCTCACGCTGCGCGGCGGCCTTGGCCGCCCTGCGTTCCTTCCGGGTCCCGCCGCCGCGCCGCTCCACGGCACGGGTGATCATGAACAGCGCCCAGGCGCCGCCGAGGACCACGAAACCGGCCCAGGCGGTCGGGCTGAAGGCGGTGTCGGACAGCCAGCCGACCACTCCGGTCATGACCAGGCCGAGCGGCACCAGGGAGTAGGCGGCGATGCGCGCGGCCGCCAGGAAACGCTTGCGGTAGGCCGTCACCGCGGCGATGCCGAGGCCGGCTACGGAGACGGCGGAGCAGACGGTCTCTGCGATCATTCCGGTCCTCCAGGCAGGGCTCGGTGCGGCGTGTACCTCTTCCCTCCCATCCTGCACCGCACCGTGCCCGGTATGCCACGGTCCGGGCAGACCTCAGGGACATCTCGGGGTCACGTCCTCCTCAGGTCCCGGTGGAGCCTCCCCCTGTCCGGACCGCCGGTGGCGCCTCCCCTCCGGCGGACTGGGAGACTGGATCCATGAACGACTTCTCCGGCTCCTCCGCCGCGCGCCCGGCCCCCGTCGTGCTGGACGTGTGGTGCGAACTGCAGTGCCCCGACTGCCGTGACGCCCTCACCGACCTGAGCGCGCTGCGCGCCCGCTACGGCGACCGTCTGGACCTGCGGCTGCGGCACTTCCCCCTGGAGAAGCACAAGCACGCCTTCGCCGCCGCGCAGGCTGCGGAGGAGGCCGCCGAGCAGGGCCGCGCCTGGCCGTACGTGGAGGCCGTACTCGGCCGCGTCGAGGAGCTGGACCGCGGGGGCGAAGGGTTCCTCGTCGAGGTCGCCCGGGAACTCGGCCTGGACGCCGAGGAGTTCGACACGGCCCTGATCGACGGGCGGCACATCCTGATCGTCGACGCGGACCAGGCCGAGGGCAAGGCCATCGGGGTCACCGGCACCCCGACGTACGTCATCGGCGGTGAGCGTCTGGACGGCGGCAAGAGCCAGGACGGGCTGCGCGAGCGGATCGAGGAGATCGCCGACCGGCTGCTCGCCGAACAGGCCTGACACCGACCCGTCCGCAGCAGGGCCCGGCCCGAAACCTGCCGGCCCCGACGAAACCTCACCCGCCCCGGACCAGGCTTTCCTTGCCGGGGACAGGGCCTGCCCCTGGACCCCGGACGGTCCCGTTCCTGGCCAGGAGAGCACATGCCCCTGGCCGGGACGGCACCTCCTCCTGACCCGAACCGGCCCCGCCCAGAACTCCACCGCGCCCAGCCAGTCCCGGACAGAGCCCCGCCCGGCGCAGCCAGTCCCGGAACAGGGCCTCGCCCGGCCTAGAGCAGCGTCTTGTACAGGTGGTAGGCCGTCGTCTCGTAGCCGAGCGACTCGTAGAGCCGCTCGGCCGGGGTGTTGCCCGCGAAGACGTTGAGCCCGATGCGGTTCATTCCGGCGGCCTTCGCCCTGGCCTCGGCGAGCCGCATGAGCGTCCGGCCGTGTCCGCGTCCGCGCTGGTCGGCGCGGACCCCGACGTCGTAGATGAAGGCCTGTCCGCCCCGGCGCCCCAGCCAGAGTTCGCCCACGGGGACGCCCTCGTGCTCCAGGACGCTCAGCCACATGTTCGCGGTGGCCGGGCCCTGCGGCAGTGCGCCGCCGAAGTCGCGGTCCGCCTTGGCGAGCGCCTCGGCCTCCGGCAGCCCCCGCCGGATCCAGTCCTCGGCGTACCGCGCTCTGCCCGCTCGGTCCCAGATCTCGTACTCGTCCCGCGTCATGGGACGGTCGGCGCTTCCCGGGGGCAGGACGAGCGCGGAGTCGTCGGGCGCCTTCTCCATGATCCGGTTGCGCAGGACGTAACCGAGCACCCTGGTCAGCTCCAGGGCCCCCGTGGCGTCACCGGGAACGGTCACCACGATCTGCCGGCAGCCCCATCCGCGCGCGACCTCCTCGGCCGCCAGCGCGGCCACGGTGCCGCGGCCGCGGCCCCGGTCCGGCTCGTCGATGCTCAGCTCGTGGATCCGGGCGGCGGGCGGTCCCGAGCCGGGTTCCGTGGCGAGGTGTACCCGGCCGACGGGACGGCTGTTCACGCACACCTGGTAGCGGCGTGAGCGGGTCCCGTCGGCGGCGCGATGGAGCGGCTCGGTCGGCCGCAGGGTCGTCGTCATCAGGGGTGTTGTACCCGCTCACGACCGCCTCGTCAGCCGAATTACCGGGCCACGGCCGTACGGTCGCCCGGCCGCCGCAGGCAGGAAGACCCGTCGGCCGGAGGACCCGCCGGCCGGCTCGGCCGAAGTGCCCGGCGACCGGCGGCAGATGGCCCTCGGGGGACGGTCAGGGGTCGAGGTCGTCCGCGGCCCGCTCGTCGAAGACGCGCATCGCCTTGGCCGTCACCGGGCCCGGCGCGCCCGGCAGTTCACGGGCGTCGACCCGGTGCACGGCCTGCACGTCGCGCAGCGTGGAGGTCAGGAAGATCTCGTCGGCGCGCTCCAGGACGTCCAGCGGCAGGTCGGTCTCCTTGGCACCGGTCCATTCGACCGTGAGGGCGCGGGTGATGCCGGCGAGGCAGCCGGAGGCGACCGGCGGGGTGTGGATCTCACCGTCGAGGACGACGAAGACGTTCGACCCGGTGCCCTCGCAGAGTTGGCCCACCGTGTTGGCGAACAGCGCCTCGGACGCGCCGTGTTCCCGCGCGCGGGCCAGGGCGACGACGTTCTCGGCGTACGAGGTGGTCTTCAGGCCGGTCAGGGCGCCGCGCTCGTTGCGGGTCCAGGGGACGGTGACGACGGCCGTGGAGTCGGGGCGCGGGGAGGAGCCGCCGAGCGCGACGACGAGGGTGGGACCGTGCTCTCCGCGGTCGGAGCCGAGCGGGCCGTGACCACCGGTGTAGGTGATGCGGAGCCGGCCGAGCGGCATCGGGTTGGCCTCGAGGACGGCGGCGCAGGCGCGGCGCACCTCGTCGGCGTCGGGCTCGGGCAGACCGAGGCCGCGCGCCGAGCGGGCCAGCCGGTCGAGGTGGCGGGTCAGCGCGAAGGGCCGGCCGTCGACCGCCTTCACGGTCTCGAAGATGCCGTCACCCACGGTCAGTCCGTGGTCGAAGACGGAGACGCGGGCGGCCTCGATGTCCTGCAGCCCGCCGTCGAGCCAAAGCTTCACTGGTCCTACCTCGCATGTGAAGTGCCGGGTGTGTCGCCGGCACGGTGTTCCGGCCCCGGTCCCCGCGCCGTCCCCGGATCAGGTCAGTCGGTGAGGGTCCCGTCACCCGCGTCGTACGTTCCCGACGCTACCGCGAGCAGCCGGGACGCCTTCAGCTCGGTCTCCCGCCACTCCCCCTCGGGGTCGGACCCCCAGGTGATCCCGGCCCCCGTGCCGAAGCGCAGGGCGCCGTCGGCGCGGTCGATCCAGAACGTGCGGATGCCCACGGCCAGCTCTCCGGTGCCCCGGTCGGCGTCGACCCAGCCGATGCCTCCGCAGTAGGGGCCGCGCGGCGCGGTCTCCAGGGCGTCGATGATCCGCAGGGCGCTGGACTTCGGAGCGCCGGTGACGGAGCCGGGCGGGAAGGCCGCGGCGAGGAGCTCGGGCCAGCCGGCGTCCTCGCGCAGCTCGCCGGCGACCGTCGAGACGAGGTGCACGAGCCCCGGGTGCTTCTCGACGACGCACAGGTCGGGCACGGTCACGGTGCCGGTGGCGCAGACCTGGCCGATGTCGTTGCGGACGAGGTCCACGATCATCACGTTCTCGGCGTAGTCCTTGTCCAGGAGGTCCGCCTCGGTGCGTCCGGTGCCCTTGATCGGCCCCGACTCGACGCTGCGGCCCGCGCGGCGGACGAACAGTTCCGGGGAGGCGGTGGCTATCTCGACGCCGTGTTCCGGCAGCCGGATCGTTCCCGCGTACGGTGCCGGGTTGCCGCGGGCCAGGAGGGCGGTGAGCGCGTCGACGTCGGCGTCGGCCGGGACGGGCGCGGAGAGCACGCGGCAGAGGTTCGCCTGATAGACCTCGCCGGCCGCGATGTGCTCCCGGATGCGGCGCACACCGGCGGTGTACGCGGTGTGGTCGAGGGACGACGTCCAGTCGCCGGCCGCCGGGCCGTGCCACCGTCCGGGCACCGGGGCGGGGACCGGCTCCTCTCGTACGTCGCGGAAGCGGGCGCAGGTCAGGCGGCCTTCGAAGTCGGCCGCGACGGCCCAGAAGCCGGTCGAGTCGAGGGCCGCGGGATCGCTGGTGACATCGAGGAGACCGGTCGCTACGAGGCCGCCGAAGCGGGCGAGAGGAGGGAGGTCGAGCACGCAGACGAGTCTAGGGCGGGTGTCCCACGAGTGCCCTGGCCATGTCCTCGGGGGGACAGACCGCAGCACGCTGCACAAACGCGTTTTTGTGCTGGCCCGGGAATCCGCTAGAGTTCAACTCGTCGCCGGGACGCGCAAGCGAAACGGAAACGACAAGCGGACGTAGCTCAGTTGGTAGAGCGCAACCTTGCCAAGGTTGAGGTCGCCAGTTCGAACCTGGTCGTCCGCTCGCAGGAACGTGGGGGATCTTCCCGAACCCCCGCACTCCTGGTGGAGTGGCCGAGAGGCGAGGCAACGGCCTGCAAAGCCGTCTACACGGGTTCAAATCCCGTCTCCACCTCCAAGGACGATTAGCTCAGCGGGAGAGCGCTTCCCTGACACGGAAGAGGTCACTGGTTCAATCCCAGTATCGTCCACTGGTCCGCAAGGACTCGATCCGCGAGGATCCCCGCGCGATTAGCTCAGCGGGAGAGCGCTTCCCTGACACGGAAGAGGTCACTGGTTCAATCCCAGTATCGCGCACGCAGTACCAGCAGCAAGCGTGGCTTCGGTCGCGTGACCTGCGCGATTAGCTCAGCGGGAGAGCGCTTCCCTGACACGGAAGAGGTCACTGGTTCAATCCCAGTATCGCGCACAAGCAAGCCCCCGGTCGTATCGGCGACCGGGGGCTTCGTCGTGCTCCGGTCCACGTGCCCCGGTCCACCCGCCCCGGTCCGGTGTGACCTGACCCACGCGGGTCCCGACACGCCGAAGGGGCCCCGCCACTCGGACGGGGCCCCTTCGGGCGTTCAGGAGGAGAAGAGCATGTGGCCGAAGCTCTTGTGACGGTGGTGACCGCCGTGGCCGCCGTAGTGACCGCCGTGGCCGCCGTGCTGCGGGGCACCCCAGGCGGGGGCCGGCGCGGACGGGTACGCCTGCGGGGCGCCCTGGGGCGGCGGCGCGGGCTGGGACCACTGCGACTCCACGCGGGTCAGCGCCTCCAGCTCGCCGTAGTCGAGAAAGATGCCGCGGCAGCCGCTGCACTGCTCGATCTGGACGCCATTGCGGTTGTACGTGTGCATCGGCGCATGACATTTCGGACACTGCATGCTCGGCTCAACTCCTCGCCGGTCGGTACTGCTTCCGCCAGGACAGACACCGCCCGGCTTCGGTCGGTTGCAGCCTACGTCGCGAATCCTCGGGTCAACTCGGGTGGGACGGAACCCATTCGGTCACAGGCGTCGACGACGGCCTGCTGCACCTCGTCCAACGGCCGTCCCGCGGCAACGGATTTGGCGACCGCGATGGCGGCGGTCTGCACGGTGAGGGCGCGGGCAGCGACGTCCAGGGCGGGCCAGGGATCGCCGTCGGCGGGGACGGCGGGGCCACCCGCGGCCCGGTAGGCGGCCAGGAAGCGGAACCACGCGTCGGGCGGCAGCAGCCCGCAGGCGTACCAGGCGGCGGGGCGAGCCAGGTCCCAGGCCGGGGTGCCGACGCCCAGGTCGTCGACGTCGATGAGGAGCCAGGGGCCGTCCGGGGCGGGGTGGCGCACGAGCTGGCCGAGGTGCAGGTCGCCGTGGCACAGGGTCGTGGAGTCCGGCATCGGGGCCTCGGCCCGCGCCCAGCCGGGCAGCGCGGCCCAGGCCCGCAGGACCGGGGCGGCGGCCGGGTGCGGGCCGGCCGCGCGCATCCGGGCGATCGCCCGGGCGGCCTTGACGGGGCCGCGCATGGGCGGCAGCCCGTCCGGAGCCGGGGCCCGGTGCAGCCCGGCCAGCAGGGTCGCGGCCGCCTCCCAGGGGGCCGCGTCGGGTGCGTCGGGGTCGACGGGAGCGCCGTAGGGCCAGAGGGTCACCCGGCGGCCGAGGAGGTCGGCGGGGGCCGGGGCGGCCGGCGGCAGGAGGATGCCGGGGAGGCGCGCCGCCGCGGAGACGCGGAGGGCGAGCGCGCCGGGTTCCGTGTCCGGGGCGTGGGCCTTGGCGACGATGCCGCCGTGGCGGACCACGGTGCCGTCGTCGCGGTCCGCGAGGAGTGTGTCCTCGGCGCCGCAGGAACAGGCTCCGCGGGGACCGGGCACGGCGGCCACCGGGTGGTGCGCCGCGCCGCGCGCCGCACCACCGAGCGCGGCCGGCAGGCCGAGTACGGTCACGGATCCCCCTGAGCTGGACGACGGGCCCGTACGACATCCACCCCGGGCACCTGCCGGTGAGGGTAACCACCCGAACCGGCTCCCCGACACCGGGCCCCGGCCGGTCGTCCGGATCGGATGACACCGAGGCGGGGCGCCCTTGTCGGCCGGGGCGAGCGGGCAGGCGGGCCCGGCAGAACGACCGGGCCCAGCGGGGCCAGCGGGCGGAGCGTGCGAGCGAGCGAGGCGACCCGGGCTCAACAGGCCGGCGGGCCGGCGGGCCAAGGCGCGTGCGGCTTGAAGGGGAGGGTTCCGCGGCGCCGGAGCTTCGCCGGCTCTTCGTGCTCCCTCGAAGGTTCCGGGCCTCGTGCGCGGCCGCGCGTCGGGGCCTGTCCGTCATCGGTGGGGTGCGGGGATTCTCCGACTCGGCGTCGTTCGCCGCTGCCCAAGGGGGGTCGGGCGGCGAGCGGGGACAAAGAGATGCCCGCGCAGCTCCCCAGCTGCGCGGGCATCTTCCTGCCGTCCGCCGCACCCCCGTCCCCACGGGGTTTCATGGCCGGATGTCCCCGCCCGGACCGCTCTTCCGGGCCTGGGGCGCCGCTCAGCGCCCCAGCATCACGCCCACGGACGACGCCTGTGTGACCACCGCGTCCCAGCCGCCGAAGACGACCACGAGCAGGGCCGCCAGGGGAAGGACCATCGCTGTCGCCACCAAGGGGTGGCGCCGGCCCTGGCGCGTGCCGAACGCGGCGGCGTACGCCTTGCGTCCCTGCGTGCGGAGCTCCGTCCGCGGTGCCGTGTGGGCCATGGTCCCTCTCCTGACCGAGATTCTGTTGTGCCTGGCAGCGGCGGGTGTCTGACCTCGGGGGACGAGTGCTGCACCCGCCGCTTGACCTCAAATCTAGGCGCGCGACGACGAAGGGTCGTCATGCCCTCGTACCGATTGCCGGGCCTCCCGGAGGATGAGCTGTGACCTGCTGAGTACTACCGTGGGTGGAGACGCGGACCCAGGTCTCAGGGTCTTCCCGGAGGGGACGCCCGATGTGCCCCTACTGTTCCGAGCTGTCCTCCCGGGGAACCGGCTGCTCGACGAGTGCCAGCACCCGAGTCGCCATGAAGCGGGCGGTCCGTACCACTGTTCCGTTTCGAGTGACTTCGCTCACTTCCACCACACCTCGGCGCACCGCCGTCTCCACCCGGCGACCCGCCCTGCTCGCCACCACCTCGTACGTACGCGTCGTGTCCCCTGCGTCCACGACTATCTCCACGCGGTCACCCCTCACGGGCTCAATCCCCCTTCGACGATGGACGGTTGGGATCAAGGGCAGGTCAAGGAGGCACTGTTCGCACGCTCCCTGACCACCTCTCAAGTTTCCCACCCGGCACTGACAATCGATCGGGACGAGAGGGCGCGGCCTCTGCGCGCACCCGGCCGCGGAAACGTAAGCTGTGGCTCGTCAAACGGACCGGGCAGCGGGGATGGACATGGCGATGATGCGCCTGAGGCGCGAGGACCCGCGTGTCGTCGGCTCGTTCAGGCTTCACCGACGGCTCGGCGCGGGGGGTATGGGTGTTGTCTACCTGGGCTCCGACCGGCGGGGTC
The DNA here is from genome assembly GCF_042891215.1 of Streptomyces sp. NPDC001914. Classification (NCBI taxonomy): domain Bacteria; kingdom Bacillati; phylum Actinomycetota; class Actinomycetes; order Kitasatosporales; family Streptomycetaceae; genus Streptomyces; species Streptomyces sp. NPDC001914. The sequence continues at coordinate 313,017 of NZ_JBIASW010000007.1, read as the reverse complement.
AGCGGGTCGCACTGAAGGTGATCCGGCCTGATCTGGCGGAGGATCAGGAGTTCCGTTCCCGGTTCGCGCGCGAGGTCTCGGCGGCACGCAGGATCAGGGGCGGCTGCACGGCACGGCTCGTCGCCGCCGACCTGGAGGCGGACCGTCCGTGGTTCGCCACGCAGTACGTGCCCGGCCCGTCCCTGCACGACAAGGTCGCCGAGGAGGGGCCGCTGTCGGCCGCCGACGTGGCCGCGGTCGGTGCCGCCCTCTCCGAGGGGCTGGTCGCGGTGCACGAGGCCGGGGTGGTTCACCGTGACCTCAAGCCGTCCAACATCCTGCTGTCCCCGAAGGGACCGCGGATCATCGACTTCGGCATCGCGTGGGCGACCGGCGCGAGCACCCTCACGCACGTCGGCACGGCGGTCGGCTCCCCGGGCTTCCTGGCGCCGGAGCAGGTGCGCGGCATCGCCGTCACCCCGGCCACGGACGTGTTCGCGCTCGGGGCGACCCTCGCGTACGCGGCGACCCAGGACTCACCCTTCGGTCAGGGCAGTTCCGAGGTGATGCTCTACCGCGTGGTGCACGAGGAGCCGCATCTGCACGGCGTTCCGGACGCGCTCGCCCCGCTCGTCCGGGCCTGCCTGGCCAAGGACCCGGAGGAGCGGCCCAGCACCCTCCAACTGTCGCTGCGGCTCAAGGAGATCGCGGCCCGCGAGGCCCAGGGCATGGTGGACACGCGGCCGCCCGCGCCGCGCTCGGACCCGGACCGGCCGACGGGACGCCTGGCCGAGCAGTACGCCGAGCAGCGCACCCAGCGGCGGCCGGGGACCACTCCCCCGCCACGGGGCACCACTCCTCCCCCGCGGGGGACCGCTCCTTCGCCGCGCACCGGCGGGACGAACGGCGGCTCGCGGTCGGGGTCGCGTCCGGCGCCCGTCCGCAACACGGGACGCTCCGGGAGCCGTCCCGCCCCGCGCAGCGGCGCCGGACGCCCCGGTCCGCGCACCACCGGCACCGGCCGGCGGCCCGCCAATCCGCGGCTGCTGCGTCAGCGGCTCTTCGTGTTCGTGGTGGTGACGCTGCTGGTCGCGCTGGGGATCGCGGCGGCCCAGGGGTGCCAGGGTCCCTCCCGGGGACTCGACGACGGCCCGCGTGGCGGCGTACACCGCGAACAGCCGGTGTCCGGGGCCCTGGCGGCGGACGCCGCGACCGCCCGTCCGTACGGAAGCGCGCTTCACGACGACTAGGGGTGCCGTTCGGACCGGTCCTGATCCGGTCCGGTCCTGACGACACCCCGTGGACGGCACCGCTTGGACGGCACTCCTCGCACGGCACCCCCGGGGGGTGCGGCTCTCAGCTCGTGGGCCGGCCCGTCGCCACCGCGTAGAAGGCGACCGCGGCCGCCGCGCCGACGTTCAGGGAGTCGACGCCGTGGGCCATCGGGATGCGGACCCATTCGTCGGCCGCCATCAGGGCCCGGGTGGACAGACCGTCGCCCTCCGCGCCGAGCATCAGCGCGACCCGGTCCATCGTGTGCGGGGCGGCCTCGTCCAGGGACCTGGCCTTCTCGTCCGGGGTGAGGGCGAGCAGGTTGAACCCGGCGTCGCGCACCGACTCCAGGCCCTTGGGCCAGGTGTCGAGACGGGCGTACGGGACCGAGAAGACGGCGCCCATCGAGACCTTCACCGAGCGGCGGTAGAGGGGGTCGGCGCAGTCCGGGGAGAGCAGGACCGCGTCCATGCCGAGCGCGGCGGCGGAGCGGAAGATGGCGCCGATGTTGGTGTGGTCGTTGACCGACTCCATGACGACGACCCGGCGCGCGGACCGCAGCAGTTCCTCCGCCGTGGGCAGCGGCTTGCGCTGCATGGAGGCCAGCGCTCCTCGGTGCACGTGATAGCCGGTGACCTGCTCGGCGAGCTCCGGGCTGACCGCGTAGACGGGTGCCGGGAGTTCGTCGATGACGTCGCGCATGACGTCGACCCACTTGGCGGACAGCAGCATCGAGCGCATCTCGTAGCCGGCGTCCTTGGCCCGTCTGATGACCTTCTCGCCCTCGGCGATGAACAGGCCCTCGGCGGGTTCGCGCTTGCGGCGCAGTTCCACGTCGGTCAGGCCCGTGTAGTCGCGCAGACGCGGGTCGTCGGGGTTCTCGACGGTGATGAGATCGGCCACAGGGTGATACTGCCTTGTCCTGGGTGCGGTGCCAACGGCTGGGAACGGGTTGGGTTACCCGGGGTTACTCGGGAAGTCCGGAGCCGACGTCGACGACCTCGCCGATGACGATGACGGCGGGCGGCCGCACGTCCTCGGCGCGCACGGTGTCGGCGACGGTGGCCAGGGTGGCGTCGACGCGGCGCTGCGCGGCGGTCGTTCCCTCCTGGACGAGGGCGACGGGGGTGTCGGCCGGCTTGCCGTGCGCCACGAGGGTGTCGGCGATCTTGCCGATCTTGTCGACGCCCATGAGGACGACGAGGGTGCCGCGCAGCTTGGCGAGGGCGGGCCAGTCGACGAGGGAGCGCTCGTCGTCCGGGGCGACATGACCGCTGACCACGGTGAACTCGTGGGCGACACCCCGGTGGGTGACCGGGATTCCGGCGGCGCCCGGCACCGAGATCGAGCTGGAGATGCCGGGGACGATCGTGCAGGCGATGCCCGCCTCGGCGAGCGCCTGGGCCTCCTCCATCCCGCGGCCGAAGACGAACGGGTCGCCGCCCTTCAGACGGACGACGGACTTGCCCTGCTTCGCGTGCTCGACGAGGGCGTTGTTGATGGCCTCCTGGGCCATGAACCGGCCGTAGGGGATCTTCGCCGCGTCGATCACCTCGACGTGCGGCGGGAGTTCGGCGAGCAGGTCGCGGGGGCCAAGACGGTCGGCGATGACCACGTCGGCCTCGGCCAGCAGCCGGCGTCCGCGGACGGTGATCAGGTCGGGGTCGCCGGGGCCTCCGCCGACGAGGGCGACTCCGGGGGTACGGGTGCGGTGGTGCGGCGCGACGAGCGTGCCGTCGCGCAGGCCCTCGACCACGGCGTCGCGGATCGCGGCGGTGTGGCGGGGATCGCGGCCCTTGGCGTCGGTGGTGAGGACGGCGACGGTCACGCCCTCGCTGTGGCCGGTGGCCGGGGTCCACGCGGTCGCCGCGTCGGCGTCGTCCGCGCGGACGCACCAGACGCGCAGGCGCTCGGCCTCGGCCGAGGCCTCGGCACTGGCCCGCGGGTCGCTGGTGGCGATCAGCGCGTACCAGGCGTCGGCGAGGTCGCCCTCCTCGTAGGGGCGCCTGGTCCAGGTGATCTCGCCCGCGTCGGCCATCGCCTCGACGGACGGGGTCGCGTGCGGGGAGACGAGGTGGATGTCGGCGCCCGCCGCGATGAGCGCGGGGAGCCGGCGCTGGGCCACCTGGCCACCGCCGAGGACGACGACACGACGGCCGGCGAGGCGGAGGCCTACCGGGTAGGCGGGGTGTTCGGCCATGGAGGTGCGGCTCCTCGTACGGGCAGGCGGTGCGGTGGGCGCTGCGGCTCTGGAGCGGCCCTGACGTGGGGTTCTTCGGTAGGAATCCAGACTACGGCGGTGGGGGGGGGGGGGGGGGGGGGGGCGGGCGCGCCGCCCCCCCCCCCCGGGGGGGGGGGGGGGGGGGGGGGGGCCCGCCGGCGCGCCCCCCCCCCCCGGGCGGCCCCCCCCCCCCCCCGCCCCCCC
>NZ_JBIASW010000007.1:148189-309334 GCF_042891215.1 Streptomyces sp. NPDC001914 | reverse complement strand
GGGCCCCGGGGGGGGGGCGGGGGGGGGGGGGGGGGGGGCGGGGGGGGGGGCGGGCTGGGGGTGTGTTCTTGTTTCACTCCCCCCCGCGGGGGGGGGGGGGGGCGCCCCCCCCCCCCCCCCCCCCCCCCCCCCACGGGTGCCGGGGGTCTACTTCTCGGTCACCCCGGCCGAGTCGAACGTCGCGACCTCGTGCATCGCCCGCGCCGCGCTCTGCACGACGGGCAGGGCCAGCAGGGCGCCGGTGCCCTCGCCCAGACGCAGGTCGAGGTCGATCAGGGGGCGCAGGCCCAGCTTGTTCAGAGCGGCCACGTGACCGGGCTCGGCGCTGCGGTGGCCCGCGATGCAGGCGGCCAGGACCTCGGGGGCGATGGCGCGGGCGACCAGCGCGGCGGCGCCCGCGCTGACGCCGTCCAGGATCACCGGTGTCCGCAGGGACGCGCCGCCGAGGAGGAGACCAACCATGGCGGCGTGTTCCAGGCCGCCGATCGCGGCGAGGACGCCGATCGGGTCCGCCGGGTCCGGCTGGTGGAACTCGATGGCGCGGCGGACGACCTCGGTCTTGCGGGCCAGGGTCTCGTCGTTGATGCCGGTGCCGCGGCCCGTCACCTCGGCCGGGTCGGCACCGGTGAAGACCGAGATCAGGGCGGCCGACGCGGTCGTGTTGGCGATGCCCATCTCGCCGGTCAGCAGTGCCTTGTTGCCAGCGGCCACCAGGTCGCGGGCCGTCTCGATGCCCACCTCCAGCGCGGCCACGGCCTCTTCCCTGGTCATGGCGGGACCCGTGGTCATGTCGGCGGTGCCCGCGCGGACCTTGCGCGGCAGCAGACCCGGGGTGGCGGGCAGGTCGGAGGCGACGCCCACGTCGACGACGCAGACCTCGGCGCCCACCTGGTTGGCGAACGCGTTGCAGACCGCGCCGCCGCCGAGGAAGTTGGCCACCATCTGGCCGGTGACCTCCTGCGGCCAGGGGGTGACGCCCTGCGCGTGGACGCCGTGGTCGCCGGCGAAGATCGCGACGGCCGCGGGCTCCGGGATCGGCGGGGGGCACATCCGGGACAGGCCCGACAGCTGCGCGGAGATGATCTCCAGCATGCCGAGGGCGCCCGCGGGCTTGGTCATCCGCTTCTGACGCTCCCAGGCCTCGCCGAGCGCCTTGGCGTCCAGCGGGCGGATGTTGCCGACCGTCTCGGCGAGCAGGTCGTGCGGCTCCTCGCCGGGCAGTGCGCGGCGGCCGTACGTCTCCTCGTGCACGACCCACGAGAGGGGGCGGCGCTTGGACCAGCCGGCCTGCATCAGCTCGGGCTCGTCCGGGAACTCGTCGACGTAACCGACACAGAGGTAGGCGACCGCTTCGAGGTGCTCGGGCAGGCCCAGCGCGCGGACCATCTCACGCTCGTCGAAGAAGCTGACCCAGCCGACGCCGAGGCCCTCGGCACGGGCCGCGAGCCACAGGTTCTCGACCGCGAGGGCGGAGGAGTACGGCGCCATCTGCGGCTGGGTGTGCCGGCCGAGGGTGTGCCGGCCGCCCCGGGTCGGGTCGGCGGTGACGAGGATGTTGACCGGGGTGTCGAGGATGGCCTCGATCTTCAGTTCCTTGAACTGCTTGGCACGGCCCTTGGGAAGCGACTGGGCGTAGGCCTCGCGCTGGCGCTGGGCGAGTTCGTGCATGCTGCGCCGGGTCTCGGCGGAGCGGATGACGACGAAGTCCCAGGGCTGGGAGTGGCCGACGGACGGCGCGGTGTGCGCGGCCTCCAGGACGCGCAGCAGCACGTCGTGCGGGATCGGGTCGCTGCGGAAGCCGTTGCGGATGTCACGGCGCTCGCGGATCACGCGCAGGACGGCCTCGCGTTCGGCGTCGTTGAAGCCGGGGGCCGCCGGACCGGTGGACTCGCGTACGTCTTCCACCACGGCCGTGCTCTCTTCCTGGTCGGCGACCTGCGTGTGCAGGTCCTCCGCATGCTGCGCGGCCACGGGTTCCGGCTCCGCGGCGACGGGCTCCGCCAGGGGCAGGGCCTCGGGAGCGGCTTCCGCCTCACGGGGGGCGGGCACCGACGCCTGGGCGACGGGCCCGGCCTCCGCCGCGGGGGTCTCCTCGGCCGGGAGGGGTGTCACGGCCGGGGCGGCCTGCGCGGGCTCCTGGACCGGCGGCTGCTCCTCCTCGGGCAGCGGAGCCAGGGTCATGCCGTGCGGCGGGGTCGGGGCCAGGTGCCCGGTCATGGGCACGGTGCTGTCCACGGGCACGAACGCGCCGAGGCTCTGGTCTGCCTGCGGTACGAGGGGCGCGCCGGGGAACCCGGGGACGCTCTCCGCGTCAGGGGCGCTCTCGGGCTGCCGGTCGCCGGCGGACGGGTGGTGCGGGTCCCCGGCGGCCAGGTGCGCGGCCTCGGTCCGGGCGGCCACGCCGACCGGAACGGCCTGCGGGGCGTCGACGGCGACGGCGGCCGGGACGGTGAGGTCCTGGGCGAGGGCGACGTCCTCGGACGGCGCCACGCCGTTCTCGGCGAGGGCGGACAGGTCGGTGAACTGCTGGGCCCGGACCGCGTCGAGGGCGAACTCCTGACCGCCGAGCGAGGCTTCCCCCGAGCGCGCGGAGAGCGCCGACAGGGCGGACTCCGGGGTCTCGTAGGCGTGGGCGGCCGGGACGGCGGCGGGCTCCTCGGCGGCGGGCGGGGTCACCTCGTCGGCGTCGTCCGCGACGGGGGCGGCGGGTTCCGGCATCGGGACGACGGGCTCCGCGAGCCCGGGCTCCTGGGCGACGGCTGCGGCCGGGTCCACTCCGGGGGTGTCCTGGCCGTCGGACTGCGCCGGGACCTGCGCGGCGGCGTCCTCGGCGGGCGCGAGGCCCTCGACCGGGGCGAGCGGCTGTGCGGGCAAGGCGTGCCCGGCGTCCCCCGCGATCTGCGCGGGCACGTCCTCGGGTCCGGGCCCGGGCGGCTGCGCCTGGCCCGCGACCGGCGCGGAAAGGTCGGCGGTGTCCGGCGCAACCGGGGCGACCGGCACCTCCGGGGCGTCCTGGAACTGCGGCGCGGCCGAGCCGTCCGCCGCGGGCACGGCTTCGGGAGCCGGACCGTGCGGCTGGTCCTGGAGGTCGAGCGGGACGCCGTCGGCCGCCGGCACCGGCGCCTGGGCCGGGTCGTGGGGGACGGGTGCCGGCTCGACGGCGGGCGCGTGCCCGGCCTCGGCGGCCTGCGCCGCCTCGGGACCCGGTACGGGTTCCGTGATCACGGCGGACTGGGGCAGCGCCTCGGGGCCGGCCGCTTCCGCGGCCACGGCCTCTCCGCCGGGCGCGGCCGTCCACGACACGGCGCTCTGCGGGACGTCGCCGGACGCGGGCACGTCCAGGTACTCGGGGCCGGCGGTCGGCGGGCCCGCCTGGCGCGGCGGAGCGACCGGGGTCGCCATGGCGCTCGGGCGGGCGCCCGCCGGTCCGCGGTCGGCCAGGGAGCGCACGGGGCTGGAGGAACCGTCCGGAGTGGGCGGGCCGAGGTGCAGCGGACGGCGCGGCGTCACGGGCTGCGGGACCGGCTGGGGAACGGGCGCGGGACTCGGCGCGCGCACGGCGCCGAGGTCGATCGCGCCGGTGTCGCGCCCGTCCGTCTCGTGCGGGCCGGGTTCGTCCGTGAAGGGCATCGGGGCCGGCGGCGGCACCTCGTTGCCCCAGGCACCCTGGGCACCGGGCGCGCCCGGCAGGAGAAGGAGGTCCTCCTCCTCGACGGGGCTCTCGGCGGAGTCGAGGTAGGTGTACGCGCCCGGTGTGGTGACGCCCGGCTGCTCCACCATGCCTGCGTTCTCCGGCATTCCCTCGCCCGGGACCTGGCCGGTGTCGGTCATGCGTACCCCTCGCCCATCGGTTAGTGCTCCAAAGTCCAGCTCGCCCGGAACGGCGCACCGACCGCCCCACAGTGAAGAACGAGCGTGCGTGCCCAGCGGCACGTACGACCGGCCAACAAAGACGACAAAGCCATTAACAGGCATTGTCCCGGTCATCCCGCCCTCGCGACAGCGTGATCCGCGAGAGCCCGCTGTGGACTACGCCACGTTGCGCGTCCCCCGGGTTCCGCCGTACCACACACGCCTCAAAACGGGCGGGTTTTCCGGACATTGACCTACGAAAGGCCGACCCCCGGGAGCGGTACAACGATCGGCCAGCCTACCGCGCGCAGTACGACAACAGGATCACGGGGCGCGATCCGGCAGACGGCCGCTGAGCAGGAACGCGACGCTCCGCTCCTTCTCCGTCCAGGCCCGTGTATCGAGTTCGACGGACTGAATGAGAGCGCACTCGACGTCATAGCCGTGTTCGCTCAGATCGCGGCCGATGAGTTCGGCGGCGTCACGGGTCGCGGCGTGCGCGACGATCCGCTGGGGACGGCGGTCGGCGACCGCGGAGACGACGGCCGCTCCCCCGCCCCCGACCCGCACGACGTCGGGTTCGGGCAGGTCCTCCAGGACGTGCGGGGCGCTGCCGTGCACGATCTGCATCTGCACGCCGTAGCGGCGGGCCGAGTGTTCGGTGCGGGCGCAGGAGCCCGGACTGCGGTCCACCGCGATGACGGCGGCGCCGGTGCGGGCGGCCTCGGTCGCGAAGGCGCCGCTGCCGCAGCCGATGTCCCAGACGAGGTCGCCGACGCGCGGTCCCAGCCGGGCGAGTTGGGCGGCGCGCAGCAGATCCGTCTCGCCCTCGCCGAGGGCCCCTCCGTACGCCCGCGCGGGCAGTGCCCAGCCGCGCGTCCCGCCGGCGGGTTCCCGGCCGGCGATCCAGCCGCCGCCCTCGGCCGCGGCCACGAAGCCGCCGATGACGATCACGACGTTCGGGTCGCGCCAGGTGTGGTCGGCGGCCTTGTCGGAGGTGAGGATCGTGACCTGTTCCCGGGAGGTGCCGAGCTCCTCGCAGATGACGAAGGTGCGGTGCACCCCTTCGAGCAGCAGGCCGAGTTCGGCGGGTCCGGCGCCGGGAGACGTGAGGACGGCGACCTTGGTGTGGGCTCGGCATACATTCACCGCGCGTCGCAGGGTGCGGCTGTGTGCGACGACTACTTGTGCGTCGTCCCAGGGCATTCCGGCGCGGGCGAAGGCGGCGGCCACGGACGAGACGGCGGGCACGACCTCGACCTCCAGGCCGAACTCGGGTGCGCGCAGGGTGCGTACGACGCCGAAGAAGCCCGGGTCCCCGTCGGCGAGGACGACGGCGGTGCCCCGGTGGCCCGCGATGCGCCGGGCGGCCAGCGCGACGCTGCCCAGCCGGACGCGTTCGGCGCCCTCGGGCACTTCGGGGAGGTCGAGATGGTGGGCCGCGCCGGCCACCAGCGTGGCGGCACCGAGGGCGGAGCGCGCCGCGGCGGTCGGCGGCGAGCCGTCCCAGCCGATCACCGTGACCCGGTCGGCCATCGTCGTCAGTCTCCAGACAGGTCTTCGCGGGTCTCAGGTGCAGCCCGGGCGGGCTTGGTGAGGGTACCCCGGTGCGGCGCGGCGGGCGTGCGGCGGTCGGCGTGGCGCTCGGAGCGGTGCCGCCCTGCCGGGACGGGGGTCCGGACGGCGGTCCGGGTCCACGGGACCGGGTCCGCGCGACCGGTGTCCGGCGAGCTGACTTCCGTACACCCATGTGACTCGACTCGACCGTATACGACCCGCCGTGACCGCTTACGACCGGCCATGGCCCCGCACGACTCGCCATGCCGTACTTGTCCCGGTACGGCCGCGCACGACCCGTTCCGAGAGCTCCCGTTCGCGGGGGGCGGCTGTCGCGCGGGCCTGCCGGCGCCTCAGTTCCAGTCGTTGAAGGAGGCGAAGCCGCCCGTGTCCGTGAGGTGCCCGTCCATGCCGTCGAGGTCCTCGGGCAGCAGGCTCCACACGATGAAGTCGGTGCGCAGGTCGACCCAGGTGCCGTCCTCGGTCCGGGTGCGCGCTATGCAGGCGTTGCGCAGCACGCCCTCGCTGATGCAGCCGATCTTCTGGGCCACCTGCTGCGAGGCGGTGTTGCCTGCCGCCGTGCGCAGTTCCACGCGCTCGAACTTCTGGTCGCGGAAGAGCCAGCGTGCGGTGGCGAGCGCGGCCTCGGACGCGTAGCCCTCGCCGCGCGCCCAGGGGGCGATGATGTACGACAGCTCGGTGGACCTGACCCGCCAGTTGGTCTTGCCGAGCTGGATGACGCCGACCAGGCGCTGGGTGAGGAACTCGGTGACGGCGAGGTCGAGTCCACGGCCCCGGGCGCGTTCCGTGGGGGCGTAGTCGTCGATCCAGCCGCGGGCGCCGTCCTCGGTGAACGGCTGGGGGATCGACGTCCAGGCCGCCACCATCTCGTCGTTCATCATCTCCGTCAGCGCGGGCACGTCGTCCTCGTCGAGCGCACGCAGGACCAACCGCTCCGTGCTGATGGAGATGTCGGGGAAGGTGCTCGTCATGCGACGCTCCGTAACCGTCGGGGACTTCGGACCTGATATGCCGTCGGGTCCGCTGAACTGCCCAGCATGCAGCATGAAACCACTGAACGGCACAACGGGGTCCACTCCGGGTAATGGAGTGGACCCCGTGCGGTGACGAGTCGGGCCGCGGGCCGCAAATCGGCCCGGGCGCCTGTCTACTTGAACGACGGAATGACGGAACCCGCGTACTTGTCCTCGATGAACTTCTTGACCTCGGGCGAGGTGAGGAGCTTGGCGAGCTTCTTCACGCGCGGGTCGTTCTCGTTGCCCTTCTTGACCGCGAGGAAGTTGCCGTACGGGTTGTTCGTCGCCGACTCCAGGACGAGGGCGTCCTTGGCGGGCTTGAGGCCGGCGGATATGGCGTAGTTGCCGTTGATCACCGCGGCGTCCACGTCGTCCAGGGAGCGCGGGGTCTGGGCCGCCTCGACCTCCTTGAACTTGAGGTTCTTGGGGTTCTTGGCGATGTCCTGCGGGGTCGCCTCGCTGCCGGCGCCGTCCTTGAGGGTGATGAGCCCGTTGGCCGCGAGCAGCTTCAGGGCACGCGCCTCGTTCACGGCGTCGTTCGGCACCGCGACGGTCGCGCCGCTCTTCAGGGCGTCGGCGCTCTTCACCTTGTGGGAGTAGAGGCCGAGCGGCTCCAGGTGCACCGTGACGACGGGCACGATGTGGGTGCCGCGCTTCTTGTTGAAGTCGTCCAGGTACGGCTGGTTCTGGAAGTAGTTGGCGTCGACCGAACCGTCCTCGGTGGCCGTGTTGGGCACGATGTAGTCCTGGAACTCCTTGACCTCGAGGTCGAGGCCAGCCTTCTTCGCCAGGTTCTTCTTGATGAAGTTCAGGATCTCGGCGTGGGGAACCGGGCTCGCGGCGACGACGAGCGCGCCGTTGCTGTCGGAGGCGGAGGAATCCTTGTCGGAGCCGCAGGCGGAGAGGCCCAGGGTGAGGGCTCCGGCGGCGAGGACGGCAGTGGTGATCTTGGCAGTGTTACGCACGAAAAGTGCCTTTCCTGAGGGGTGGAGCGACCCCGTCATGGGGTGGACGGGGAAATCTGCGGGTGGGGCCGGGGACCCGCGTGCGGGTCCCCGGTGGTTCAGGCGGCCTCGCCGACGTCGGTGGCGGCGGGCCGGCCGGCCTTCAGCAGGCGCAGCCTGGGGGCGGGTCCCGAGTGACCCCCGCGGCGGTCCAGGGTGCGGGCCGCGTAGTCGCCGGCGAACTGGATGGCCGAGATGACGACGGCGAGGATGGCGACGATGATCCACATGAGCTGGGTCTCGAAGCGCTGGTAGCCGTAGCGGATGGCGAGGTCGCCCAGGCCGCCCGCGCCGACGGTGCCGGCCATCGCGGAGTAGCCGATGAGGGCCACGACCGTGGTGGTCGCCGAGGAGATCAGCGACGGCAGCGACTCGGGGACGAGGACCTTGCGGACGACGGTCCAGGTGTTGCCGCCCATCGCCTGCACGGCCTCGACGAGACCGCCGTCGACTTCACGTACGGCCGTCTCGACCAGACGCGCGAAGAACGGGATCGCGCCGATGGCGAGCGGCACGATGGCGGCGTCGCGGCCGATGGTCGTGCCGGTGACCCACCGGGTGAACGTCATCAGCGCGACCATCAGGATGATGAACGGCATCGAGCGGGCTATGTTCACGACCTGCCCGACGACCCTGTTGGCGACGACGTTCTGCAGCAGGCCCCCTCGGTCCGTCAGGACCAGCAGGACGCCGAGCGGCAGACCGCCGACGATCGCGATGAGCGTGGACCAGCCGACCATGTAGAGCGTGTTCCAACACTCCTCGGACAGCAGCGGCTGCATCTCGGACCAGGTCACTTGGCACCTTCCTTCGCCAGGACGGGCTGCTGCCCCTGGACATCGATCTGCAGGCCCTGTTCGCGCAGGAACCCGATCGGCACGACGTTCTCCTCGTAGCGGCCGGGCAGTTCGATGCGCATCCGGCCGACCTGCTTGCCCGCGACGGTGTCCATGGCGGCGCCGAGGATCGAGATGTCGATGTTGTACGTGCGCGAGAGCTGCGAGATGACCGGCTGGGTCGCCGACTCGCCGTGGAAGGTGACGTCGATGACCGTGCGGTCGTCGCCGGAGGCGGTCCCGCTGACCGGGAAGAGCGCGGCGGCCAGTTCGGAGCCGGGCGTCGCGAGGAGTTCGCTGACGGTGCCCGACTCGACGATGCGGCCCCTGTCCATCAGCGCGGCCGAGTCGCAGACGGTCTTGACGACGTCCATCTCGTGGGTGATGAGCAGGACGGTCAGACCGAGCCGGCGGTTCAGGTCGCGCAGGAGCTGCAGGATGGAGCGGGTCGTCTCCGGGTCGAGCGCGCTGGTCGCCTCGTCGGAGAGCAGCACCTTCGGGTCGCCGGTCAGCGCGCGGGCGATGCCGACGCGCTGCTTCTGACCGCCGGAGAGCTGCGCGGGGTATGCCTTGGCCTTGTCGGAGAGGCCGACGAGGTCGAGCAGTCCGAGCGCCTTGGAAGAACGTTCCTTCCCTGACACGCCGAGGATTTCGAGCGGCAGCTCGACGTTCTCCTGGACGGTCCGCGAGGACAGCAGGTTGAAGTGCTGGAAGACCATGCCGATCCGGGTGCGCGCCTGGCGGAGTTCCCGCCCGGCGCGCGGGCCGCGTCCGGCGAGGGCGGTGAGGTCCCGGCCGTCGACGGTGACCGTTCCGGAGCTGGGACGCTCCAGGAGGTTCACGCAGCGGATGAGCGAGGACTTGCCGGCGCCGGACTGGCCGATGACGCCGAACACCTCGCCTTCGCGGACGTGCAGATCGACGCCGTCGAGGGCGGTCACTTCACGGCCGCGCGAGCGGTAGACCTTGGTGAGGCCCGTTGTCGTGATCACTGGAAAATTCCGTCACTGTCGAGTGCGGGGCGTGGGTGTGCGCCGGGCACGGGTGCATGCGGTCGGAACGCGGCACGGTTCTCGCGATGGCGATGGAACCGGAAGGAGAACGTGTGCGCGGGGCAGCCCGGTCACGTACGCGGTACGGACACCGGGCGCGGCGGTCCCGCTTCGGGGCGCGGGATCAGGCGGTGGTGCGAGGGCCCTCTAGCAGGCACACATTCGACACATACAACGAGCACCGGGCGTCATGGTCGCCTCGGTCGCAAGGATGCGGTCGCTCGTCGTGGTCATGGAAGGAAGTAAAGCAGACCGGGGGGCGGGGACCGCCAATCCTGTCCGAATAGCGGACAGCGATGGACGGCTGCTGAGACACCCCAGCCCCGCACGGAGATCCCGGTTCCCTTGTCCGTCACCAGTGCGCACAGGGCGCAGGGTCCCCGGCCACGAGGTCCGCGCCGGGTCCGCCGGCCCGGCACGCTGTGGCCAACGCCACGACGGTCACGCCCGCGGCGCGGCCCGCCCGGAGGGCAGCCCGGGGGCGAGCGCATCAGGTCTTTTGGCCCGTAATAGGGTCACGGCATGTTTGATGCCCTGACGGTCGTGACGGCTGTCGCCGCGCTCGCGCTCGCGGCCTGGTGCGGCTGGGCCGCCCACCGCGATCAGCCCACCAAGGACTGGCACTTCATCGGCATGGCCGTGGTGAGCGTGCTCGCGCTGGTCCAGCTCGTGACGGGCGTCGTCCAGCTCGCGCGCGGCGAGAAGCCGGAGCAGGGCACGACCATCTTCGTGGCCTATCTGATCGGAGCCTTCGCGTGCATTCCCGCCGCGGGGTTCATGTCGCTCGCCGAGCGCTCCCGCTGGGGTTCGGTCACGGTGGCGGCCGGCGGCATCGTCCTCGCCGTGCTCGAGGTCCGGCTCTACGACATCTGGGGAGGCTGAGATGACGGCCGCGAAGGAGAACACGACGGTGAGTCAGGACATGACGGACGGACAGGGCGGGACGCCGGTGGAAGGGGCCGCCGGCCCGAAGCGCGCGCGGCTCATCAGCGGCCCGGGCATCCTGCTGGTGTGGCTGTACGGGGTGATGGTGGTCGGCGCCGTCTCACGGTCGGCCGTGCAGATCTCCGCCCAGTTCGACAAGGCGCCGCTCGCCTACGCACTGTCCGCCGTCGCCGGTCTCGTCTACGGGTTCATCACGTACTCGCTCGTGCGCGGCGGCGAGAAGGCGCGCAGGGCGGCGCTGGTGTGCTGCGCCGCCGAGCTCGCGGGTGTGCTGGTCGTCGGGACCTGGACGCTGGCCGAGCCGTCCGCCTTCCCCGACGCCACGGTGTGGTCCGACTACGGCATGGGCTATCTCTTCATCCCGGTCCTGCTGCCGCTGTCGGCGATGTACTGGCTGCGCAAGGCGCGTACGAACGCCGTCTGACGGCCGCGGGCGAGGCCGGGCGCGTCAGGCGCTGGTGGCGTACGCGCCGGTGTCGGCGCCCTTGGCCAGCGTCACCAGCGTCATCCGCTCGCCGACCCGCTCCTGCGAGACGGGCGCGTAGCCGTGCTTGCGGTACAGGCGCAGGTTGCGCTCGCTGCGGTGGCCGGTGAAGAGCTGGAAGGACTTGGCCGCGCCCTCGGTGCCGAGGCGGGCCTCGATGGCGTCGAGCAGACGTCCGCCCAGTCCGTGCCGCTGCATGCGGGGGTGCACGATGAGCTTGTTGATGCGGGCCGTGCCGTCGGCGTCGACGGCGCCGCGTACGGAGGCCACCACCTCGTCGCCGAGCCGGGCCACCAGTACGGTGCCGCCCGCCAGTTCCGCCCGGAGCGAGTCGAGCGGCTGCGTGAGGGGCTCGATGCCGTAGTCGCCGTACAGCTCGGCCTCGCTCTGATAGCAGAGGTACTGCAGCTTCAGGATCGATTCCGCATCCTGCTCGGTCGCCGCCGAGATGGTCACGCTCATGCCCATGTGTGCATGCCTCCCGCTCACCTGTTCCGGTCGTCCCCCACTCCTATCCCCGTCGTCAGCGGGCCGCAACCTCCGGCGTCAGCAATCGCCGAAGACATCCAAGACATCTGGAGCGTTCCGGACCAAGATTGCCCTGTGAGATACCCAACTCGCCTGCGATCTCCCGGTACGTGAGGTCGTGCGGGGACAGCAGGGCGGCCACCAGACCCGGGCAGCGGCCGGGCAGCCGGCGCACCGCCGCGAGCAGTTCGCGCCGGCCGGCGGCGGCCAGCGCCCGCTGCTCCGGGCCAAAGCCCCGGTCGTCGGCGGGCTCGACGGCGTAGGGCTGCTCGACGCGGGCCCTGCGACGGCAGCGGCGGGCCTCCGAGCGCACGGCCCGGCGCACCCAGCGCTGCGGGTCCGCGGGCGGTCCCGTCGTCTCCAGACGTTCCAGCAGCCGCAGCCAGACCGTCTGTTCCAGGTCGCCCCGCTCGGCGCCGGAGGCATGGGCCTCCGCCGACGCCTCGGCGGTGAGCAGCGGGCGCAGGGTGGTGAGCAGTTCGTGGGTCATGTGCGGCACGACGTGGCCGCCCCGGCACGAGGTTGCCGGGGCGGCCGTTTCTCACCCCATCCGGGATGAGCGGGCCTTGCGTTGACGAAGGACGGGCGCCCGTCCAGCTCCCGTTCCCTGCTCCTGTCCCGTTCCGCGCCCCGTTCCGGGGGCGGGCCGGGGCGGTGGACTCACCGCATCAGGAAGTCCGCGCGGGCCAGCACCGCGGTGTCCGCGTTGTCGGAGAACACGCCGTCGATGCCCGTCTCGAAGTAGGCCTTGAAGGCGCCGAAGGGGTCCCCGTAGGCGTCCACGGCGGTGCCCTTGCGGAAGTTCGCGGGCAGGAAGGGGTTCTCGTTGCGCATCGTGTACGGGTGCAGGATCAGGCCGGCGCGGTGCGCGTCGGCGACGAGCGTGGTCGCGGTGGTGAGGTTGCCGGCCGCGTCCTTCGGGATGACCAGGTCGAGGGTGGGACCGATGCCCTGGGCGTACGAGGCGATCCACTCCAGGCCCGCGGGCGTGACGAGGTCGGCGACCGTGCGGGGGTCGCCGGCGGCGACGAAGTCCCAGGGGCGGGTGTTCGCGGCGGACAGCAGGACGACGAGCGGGTTGCCGACGAGCTTGTCCAGCCGCTGGATGCTGCTCGGCTCGAAGGACTGGAGGATGACCGGCGAGTCCTTCCTGTCCTTGCCGTACTTGCGCAGCAGCTTCGCGACCCGCTCCTCCAGGCCGAGGCCGAGGGCCCGGAAGTAGGTGGGGTGCTTGGTCTCGGGGTAGATCCAGACCTGTTTGCCCCGCTTGCGGGTCTGCTCGTCCTGCCAGCGCAGCACCTCTTCGAAGGTGGGGATCTCCCAGCGGCCGTCGTAGAGGGTGTTGTGCGGACGGTTGGCGGGGATGCGCTCGACGGCGCGCAGGGTCTTCAGCTCGGCGAGCGTGAAGTCCTCGGTGAACCAGCCGGTGGTGGGGACGCCGTCGAGGGTCTTGGTGGTCTTGCGGCCGGCGAACTCGGGGTGCGCGGCGACGTCCGTGGTCCCGCCGATCTCCGGTTCGTGACGGCACACGAGGTGCCCGTCCCTGGTGGGCACCAGGTCGCCGGCCTCGACGACGTCGGCGCCCAGGTCGAGGGCGAGCTGGTACGAGCCGAAGGTGTGCTCCGGCCGGTAGCCGCTGGCGCCGCGGTGACCGATGACGGTCGGTCTGGGCAGGCTCCGGTAGCCGCCGCCGTGGCGTTCGTCCGCGCTCGCGGTGCCGGGCAGGCCGAGGGCCGCTCCGCCCGCCCCGAGCACCGCGGCCGAGAGCAGCGTCCGCCGCGCCGTGCCCCGCTCCTGACCGTTCGACTCCTGCGCTCCCATGAGCGCTCCTCCCGCCGTAGGTGCCTGCCTGTCGAAGCGGGACGATCGTAGGTGCCGCCGTGTGACGGGAGGGAGGCCCGCGGCGGAACAGTGGATGACCGCGGATCCACCGGATCCACCGCGGGACGCGGAACTTGACGGTCCGTCGGCATCGGCCGGGCGGTCGGGGGTAGGCGTGGGACGGAGACCGGCGCACGGCCCTTCGCCGGGCGCTCACCCGTTCGCCGGAACCGGCGCGCGATGTCCGTCACACCGGACGGCCCCCGTGTCCGCCGCTCACAGGCACGCAATCGCAGGTAAACGTAGGTCAACAGTGCGTATCCGGTCGATGAACCCGATGTGCAATCGACCGGGAACCGCGAGTATGGTCCTCACCTGCACAGACTCCATACCGATCCCTTGACACCGGAGGGCCCGTTGTCCCGCTTCGCGCTCATCAAGGCAGTGCTCGGAACGATCATGCGCCTGATGTTCCGCCTACGGGTGGAAGGCGTGGAGAACATCCCCGGCAAGGGGCCGGTGATCCTGGCCGGCAACCACCTCACGTTCATCGACTCGATGATCCTTCCGCTGGTCTGCGACCGGCAGGTGTTCTTCATCGGCAAGGACGAGTACGTCACGGGCAAGGGCCTCAAGGGCCGGCTCATGGCGTGGTTCTTCACCGGCGTCGGCATGATCCCGGTGGACCGGGACGGCGCCAACGGCGGCGTGGCCGCGCTGATGACCGGCCGCCGCGTCCTGGAGGAGGGCAAGATCTTCGGGATCTACCCCGAGGGCACCCGCTCCCCCGACGGCCGGCTGTACCGCGGCCGCACGGGTATCGCCCGGCTCACCCTGATGACCGGCGCCCCGGTCGTCCCGTTCGCGATGATCGGCACGGACAAGCTCCAGCCGGGCGGCGCGGGCATGCCCCGTCCGGGCAAGGTCACGGTCCGCTTCGGCCCGGCGATGGAGTTCTCGCGCTACGAGGGCATGGACCGCGACCGGTACGTGCTGCGCGCTGTGACCGACTCCGTGATGACCGAGGTCATGCGGCTGTCCGGCCAGGAGTACGTCGACATGTACGCCACCAAGGCGAAGGCCGCCTAGCAGCGCCGCACACCAGGCAGAAGGGTGGGCTCCGACCGGAGGTTTCCGGTCGGAGCCCACCCTTTTGCGACCGTGTCTCCCACCGGGGTCGGCGGTCCGGCACGGCCACGCGCCCGGTGACCGGGTCCTGCCCCGGCGGACCCGGCGCCTCGACCGGGGTCGGCGCTCCGGCACGGCCACGCGTCCGGCAGCCGGGATCCCACCCCGGCGGACTCAGCGCCTCAACCGGGGGGCGCCGGTCCGACACGGCCAGGGTCCTTCCCCGGCGGCCCCAGCGCCGCGACCGGGGTGCCCGCTCCGGCGCGGCCGCACGTCCGGCGCCGGGGTCCCCGTTCCGGCGGACCCGGCGCATCCCGCCAGGCCCCCGTTCCCGGGCGGTTACGCCTCCAGCTTCTGGCCGCGGAGCAGGAACCAGGCCGCCACCGCGGTGGCGAGCAGGACCGCGGCGCCCGCGCCCGAGGCGAGCGCCAGACCGTCCACGAAGGACTCCCGGGCCGCGGTGAGCAGCGCCTCGGCGGTGTGCTCGGGCAGGCTTCCGGCGGCCTCCACCGCTCCGCCGAGCGAGTCGTGCGCCGCGGCCGGTGTGCCCGCCGGGCCGGTGAAGCCGGCGTAGACGCCGGTCACGACGGAGCCGAGCAGGGCGATGCCCAGCGCCGCGCCGAGTTCGTACGCCGTCTCGGAGACCGCGGACGCGGCGCCCGCCTGCTCCTTGGGCACGGCGGAGAGGATGACGTCGGCGGTGACGGTGAACGAGAAGCCCGCGCCGACGCCGACGACCAGCAGGGCCGCGCCGAGCAGCGGATAGCCGGTGGAGCGGTCCAGCACGGTGAGCGCGCCGAGCGCGAGACCCACCGCGGCGAGTCCGCCGGACACGACGGTCCGCACGGAGAAGCGCCGCGCGACCCGTCCCGCGACCAGACCCGCCGCCACCGCGCCGACGGCGGCCGGGACTTCGGCGAGCCCCGCCTCGAACGGACCCCGGCCCTGCACCAGTTGCAGGTACTGGGAGAGGAAGAACACGAGCCCGGACATGCCGAGCACGGTGAACAGGTCGGCGAGCACCGCGCCGGAGAATCCCCGGTTGCGGAACAGCCGGACGTCCAGCAGCGGTGTGGGAAGCGTCAGTTGGCGGCGCACGAACCAGAAGAGGGCGCCCGCGCCCAGCAGTCCGGCGGCCAGTGCCTCGCCGGACGCCCCGTGCGCGGCGAGTTCCTTCACCGCGTACACCAGCGCGATCACGCCGACGAGCGAGAGCGTCACGCTGATCAGGTCCCAGGGACCGGGGTTGGGGCTCTTCGATTCCGGGAGGAGTCTGCGGCCGACGAGCACGAGGACCACCATCACCGGAAGGTTGATGAGGAAGACCGAGCCCCACCAGAAGTGTTCGAGCAGGAAACCGCCGACGACGGGGCCGACCGCGGTGCCCGCGGAGGCCGTCGCGCCCCAGATGCCGATGGCGAGGCTGCGCTCGCGCGGGTCGTGGAAGATGTTGCGGATCAGGGCGAGGGTGGCCGGCATCAGGGTCGCGCCCGCGACGCCGAGCAGCGCCCGCGCCAGGATCATCATCTCGGGTGTCGTGGCATAGGCGTTGAGCACGGATATCAGACCGAACGCCGTGGCGCCGGTCAGCAGCAGCCGCTTGCGGCCGATGCGGTCGCCGAGGCTGCCCATGGACACGAGCAGGCCGGCGATGACGAAGGAATAGACGTCGCCGATCCACAGGAGCTGGGTGCCCGAGGGTTCGAGGTCTTCACTGATGTACGGGGTCGCGAGACCGAGGACGGTGGCGTCGACGGTCACCAGCAGCACGGCGAGGACGAGGACGCAGAGCGCGAGCCAGCGGCCCGGGCGCTTCGGCGCCTCCGTCACCGTCGCCGGCCGCAGGGTGCTGGTCATGGTTCCTCTCTCCTGAGCGCGCCGCCGAGCAACAGCTCGACGATCATGTGGTGGAAGTCCTTGGCCGCGACCCGGCCCTCGGTGACGGCCCAGGACGCCGAGGCCATCAGTCCGTAGAGCGCCTCGGTGAGCCAGGCCGGGGTGAGGTCGATGCGGAACTCGCCGCTCTCCTGGCCGCGCCGGAACAGCGCGGCCATCCGGGCGTCGAGCCGGGCCCAGCCCTCGTGCTGTCCGTCGCCCTCGAAGAGCTGGTTCTCCGTGTAGAGGAAGGCGAGCAGTCCGGCCGCCTGCTCCAGCTCCCGCACCAAGCGGCGCACGGCCTCCTGGGCGGTGCCCTCGTCGAGGCGCGCCGCGTCCAGGGCGGCCTCGCACTCCTCGATGCCGAGCGCCTCCAGCGCGCGTACGAGCGCGTCGCGGCCGGCGAACTGGCGGTGCAGCGTGGCCCGGCTGATCCCGGCGGCCTTCGCCACCTCGTCCATCGTCGCGGTGGATTTCCGGGTGAGCAGGGCGGCTGCGCTGCGCAGCACGTGATCACGGTCGACAGCCATGAGACAACTGTACCGCACATGAGACAGTGATGTCTCATTCGGGGCGCACGCGTCTCACATCTGTCGCGCCAGAAGAGCGGTCTATCGCGCCAAGAGCGTCATCCGTCACGCCAGGAGAGCGACCGAGGTGCTTCCGTCACGGCTCCTGAACCTCAGGCGTTCAGTGCCAGGGAAGCTGTCCGCGCCGTTCCCAGTACACGCGCGGTTCCTCCACCAGGGCGGCGAGCCGGGAGAGCTGGTCGTCGTCGAGGTCGACGACCGCCGCGTGCAGGTTCGAGGCGAGCTGGTTGGCGGTGGCCGCCCCCGACAGAACGACACCGGCCCAGGGCTGCCGCAGGATCAGCGCGAGGGCGACCGCGTCGCAGCCGAGGGAGTTCTCCGCGGCGACGGCGCGCAGCGCCTCCGGCGCGTGCGGCCCGGCGAGCCGGCCGTTGGCCACGCCCTCCTTGACGATCACCGTGAGCCCGGCGTCGTGGGCCTCGGCGAGCGCCGGGGCGGCGGAGGTCTCCAGGACGTTGTACGTGGACTGGACGGTACGGAAGAGGGGTGCGCCGTCGACGGTGACGGCCAGCGCGGCGCGGATGGCCTCAGCCTGCGCGGGCCCGCTGGTGGAGAAGCCGATCGACAGGCCCTGGGCGGCGGCTTCGGCGAGGGCCGCGTGCAGTTCCTTGTCGGTGAGGGCCGGGCTGTCCGGGGTCACCGAGTGGATCTGGTAGAGGTCGAGCCGGTCGCCGAGCAGGGCGGCGCTCTCGGCGCGCTGCCGCTCGAACGTGGCGAGGCCGTGGTCCTTGACCTCGTGCGCCTCGGCGTCGGTGCGCCAGTCGGCCGTGTACGTGTAGCCCCACTTGCTGCCGACGACGACGTCGTCGACGTCCGGACGGCTGTTCAGCCAGGCGGCCAGGAACTCCTCCGCGCGGCCGTAGGAGCGGGCCACGTCGAAGTAGCGCACGCCCTGGGCGTAGGCGGCCTCGAGCAGTTCGTGGGTGCGCTCGCGCAGGGCGTCGACACTGCGGTCGCCCGGCAGGTCCTCCTCCCGCCCGAGATTGATGTAGCCCGGGCGGCCCACCGCGGCGAGCCCCAGGCCCAGGTGGGCGGTGGGAGTCGTGGCTGAGGCGAGACGTGCGAAGGGCATCGCGGCTCCGTTCGGTGGGCTCCTTTACGGCTCCCGGCCAACGTAACCCGCGACACCCTCCGCCGTACGGCACCCGCCCCGGCCCCGAGGTCCGTGTCCGCTTCCCGGGTGGGCCGCCGCGGCTGCGGGCGGTGTCCACCCGCAGCTCGCCCGCAGCTCGCCCAAAGCTCACACGCAGCTCGCACGCGGCTCGCCCGCGGCGGCGCCGCCCGCTCCGGCGGGGCGAACGGCGCCTGGCGGGGTGCTACTTCTTCCGCTTGGCCGCCGCCCACGTCTGCTGCGCGGCGACGTCCGTCTTGATCTCGGCGAGCTGGACGGCGACGGCGCTCGGTGCCGTACCGCCGCGGCCGTCGCGGGAGGCGAGGGCTCCGGGGACGTCGAGGACGGTCCGCACCTCCGGCGTCAGGTGCGCCGAGATCTTCGCGAACTGCTCGTCGGTCAGCTCGTCCAGCTCCTTGCCCTCCGCCTCGGCGACCTTCACGCACTCGCCGGCGACCTCGTGCGCGACACGGAACGGCACACCCTGCCTGACCAGCCACTCGGCGATGTCGGTGGCGAGCGAGAAACCGGCCGGGGCCAGCTCCTCCATGCGCTCGCGGTGGACGGTCAGCGTGGCCATCATGCCGGTGAAGGCGGGGAGCAGCACCTCCAGCTGGTCGCAGGAGTCGAAGACCGGCTCCTTGTCCTCCTGGAGGTCGCGGTTGTACGCGAGGGGCAGCGCCTTGAGCGTGGCCATCAGCCCGGTCAGGTTGCCGATCAGGCGGCCCGACTTGCCGCGCGCCAGCTCGGCGATGTCCGGGTTCTTCTTCTGCGGCATGATCGACGAGCCCGTGGAGAAGGCGTCGTGGAGGGTGACGAAGGAGAACTCCTTCGTGTTCCAGATGATGACCTCCTCCGCGATCCGGGAGAGGTTCACGCCGATCATCGCGGTGACGAAGGCGAACTCCGCCACGAAGTCGCGGGAGGCCGTGCCGTCGATGGAGTTGGCGGCGCTGCCGTGCTCGAATCCGAGGTCCTTCGCCACCGCCTCCGGGTCCAGACCGAGGGAGGAACCGGCCAGGGCGCCGGAGCCGTACGGCGAGACGGCGGTCCGCTCGTCCCACTGGCGCAGCCGTTCCGCGTCCCGGGACAGGGACTGCACGTGGGCGAGGACGTGGTGCGCGAACAGCACGGGCTGGGCGTGCTGGAGGTGGGTGCGCCCCGGCATCGCCACGTCCGGGTGGGCCTCCGCCAGGCCGATCAGCGCCTCCTGGAGGTCGGCGATCAGACCGCCGATGATCCGGGCGTGGTCGCGCAGGTACATCCGGAAGAGCGTGGCCACCTGGTCGTTGCGGGAGCGGCCGGCGCGGAGCTTGCCGCCGAGGTCGGGGCCGAGGCGTTCGAGGAGGCCGCGCTCCAGGGCGGTGTGGACGTCCTCGTCGGCGATCGTGCCCGTGAAGGAGCCGTCGGCGACGTCCGACTCCAGCAGGTCGAGGCCCTCGATCATGCGTGTGAGCTCGTCCTCGGTGAGCAGGCCCGCCTTGTGCAGCACGCGCGCGTGGGCACGCGAACCGGCGATGTCGTACGGCGCGAGGCGCCAGTCGAAGTGGACCGACGCGGACAGCTTGGCCAGGGCCTCGGCGGGACCGTCGGCGAACCGTCCGCCCCAGAGCCGGACGTCACCGCTGTTGCTGCTCACTTGCGTTACTCCTCGAAAGGTGTGGATGTGCCACCGCCTCCCCACGCGTGCGTGAGGAGGCGGTGGCCAGGCTAGTGCTCGGGAGACCGGGCGGCGGACACGACACGGCCCGCGCCAAGTCCCTTACCGGTTACGCCAGATCCCGCTTGGCGGCGATCTTCGACGACAGGCTGTAGATGTCGATGAAGCCCTTGGCCGCGGCCTGGTCGAAGGTGTCGCCGGTGTCGTACGTGGCGAGGTCGAAGTCGTAGAGCGAGGTGTCGGAGCGCCGGCCCGTGACGACCGCGCGGCCGCCGTGCAGGGTCATCCGGATGTCGCCGTTGACGTGCTGGCTGGCCTCGTCGATGAAGCCGTCCAGGGCGCGCTTGAGCGGGGAGAACCACTGGCCGTCGTAGACCAGTTCGCCCCAGCGCTGCTCGACCTGCCGCTTGTAGCGGGCGAGTTCGCGCTCGACCGTGACGTTCTCCAGCTCCTGGTGCGCGGTGATGAGCGCGATCGCGCCCGGAGCCTCGTACACCTCACGGGACTTGATGCCCACGAGCCGGTCCTCGACCATGTCGATCCGGCCGATGCCCTGGGCCCCGGCGCGCTCGTTGAGCTGCTGGATGGCCTGCAGGACGCTGACGGGCTTGCCGTCGATGGCGACGGGGACACCCTGCTTGAAGGTGATGATCACCTCGTCGGCCTCACGCTGCTCGGCCGGGTTCGAGGTGTACTCGTAGATGTCCTCGATCGGGGCGTTCCAGATGTCCTCCAGGAAGCCCGTCTCGACCGCGCGCCCGAAGACGTTCTGGTCGATGGAGTACGGGGACTTCTTGGTGGTGGCGATCGGGAGCTGCTTCTCCTCGCAGAAGGCGATCGCCTTGTCCCGGGTCATCGCGTAGTCGCGGACCGGGGCGATGCACTTGAGGTCGGGGGCGAGGGCGACGATGCCGGCCTCGAACCGCACCTGGTCGTTGCCCTTGCCGGTGCAGCCGTGGGCGACCGTGGTGGCGCCGTGCTTCTGGGCGGCGGCGACGAGGTGCTTGACGATCGTCGGCCGGGAGAGGGCGGAGACCAGCGGGTAGCGGTCCATGTAGAGGGCGTTGGCCTTGATCGCCGGGAGGCAGTACTCGTCGGCGAACTCGTCCTTGGCGTCGGCGACCTCGGCCTCGACGGCGCCGCACGCGAGGGCGCGCTTGCGGATGACGTCCAGGTCCTCGCCGCCCTGGCCGACATCGACCGCGACGGCGATGACCTCGGCGCCCGTCTCCTCGGCGATCCAGCCGATGGCGACGGAGGTGTCCAGACCGCCTGAGTAGGCGAGTACGACGCGCTCGGTCACGGGATTCTCCTCAACAGTGCATTCGCTGACATGCATGAGTATGCAGCACTCTGCATGATTCGTCAATCGCGACCCGCCCCGGCACGCTCGGCCGAGGAATCTTCACCGAGGGTTGAACACGCGTAATCGTTTCCGCGTATCTCCCGCTGAACGCAGGCGCCGCGTTCACGCACGGCAGGTACACGGACCTTGACCGACCGGCCGAACGCCGGGCGGCCGTCCACCCCCGACCCGAGTGAGGATTCCGCATGTCCAGGGCTCTCCCGAAGTACAACAAGCGGCGCGTCGTGATGATCGGCGGAGCCTCCGCCGTGGTGCTGTCCGCGGCGGTCATCGCCGGCAGCGCCCTGGCGGGCGAGACGCACAACGGTGCGCAGAACGCCACGACGAAGGCCGCCGCGAACACGGTCAACTGCCCGGCGGTCGCCCCGAGCCTGCCCGCGGTCCCCGCGTCGGCGAAGGCCGAGGTCGACCGGAACCTCGCCCTGCTGAACACCCAGATCGCCGAGGCCAACAAGCGGCTGGTCGACACCGTCGGACAGGGCGGCCCCAACTTCGTCCAGAACGCGATCCTCGGTCCCCTGAAGGACAAGCGGGTCGCCACCGTCAACCGCATCGCGACGGCCATCGGCCGCACCGCCGCCAAGCCGCAGGGTCTGGACGCGCTCGCGCCCTGCACCCTCAACGGCGCGGGCGGCGCGGCCGCCGGCGGTGCGGGCACCGGCGCCACCGCACCGAGCGCGCCGGCCACCGCACAGGCGGGCGGGGCGGGCTCCGGAGCGGGCGCGGCCACCGCCGCGGGGACCATCACCTGCCCGGACGTGGCCTCGCAGCTGCCCGCCGTCCCCGCGTCGGCGAAGGCCGAGGTAGACCGGAACCTCGCCCTGCTGAACACCCAGATCGCCGAGGCCAACAAGCGGCTGGTCGACACCGTCGGACAGGGCGGCCCCAACTTCGTCCAGAACGCGATCCTCGGTCCCCTGAAGGACAAGCGGGTCGCCACCGTCAACCGCATCGCGACGGCCATCGGCCGCACCGCCGCCAAGCCGACCGGCCTGGACACGCTCGCCGCCTGCACGCTCACCAAGTGACCTGACCCGCGATACGACCACCCCGCCGGCAAGGGCCGGGGCGGTCCGAGGGTTCCGGCGGTGCCCCTGAACGACGCCGCCGGAACCCGCAATCCCTTAGACAGACAAAAGACTTTCCCCGATAATCGTTAGACATGGGAAAGACTTATCAGCGCATCGACGGCCGCCTCCGCTCGTTCATCGAGGCCCAGCCCCTCTTCTTCACCGCGACCGCGCCCCTGTCCGGGGACGGCACGGTCAACCTCTCCCCCAAAGGGCTCACCGGGTCGTTCGCCGTTCTCGACGAACTGACCGTGGCGTATCTGGACTTCGCAGGCAGCACCGCGGAGACGATCGCGCACCTGCGCGAGAACGGCCGGATCACCCTGATGTGGTGCGCCTTCCAGGGCCCGCCCAACATCGTCCGGGTGCACGGCCGCGGCGAACCGGTCTTCCGCGACGACCCCCGCTTCGCGGAACTCCTCACCCACTTCGACGGCATCGACCCGACCCGGCACGGGCTGCGCGCGATCATCGTCGTGACGGCCGAACTCGTCCGCGACTCCTGCGGATACGCGGTGCCCTTCATGTCCTACGACGAGGACCGCGACCTGCACGGCAAGCGTTTCGCGCGCGAGGACGACGCCTCGCTGAGCGCGTACTTCACCAAGAAGGAGCACATCGCGACGAGCCTGGACGGACTTCCCGGGCTGCCGCTGCCGCTGCCCCCCAGTACGGTCTGAGCCATGCGCCTCGGAGTCGCCGCCCTCGCGTCCGCGTCCCTGTTCGTCCTGGCCCCGAGCGGGCCACCGCCCACCACCGTCCTTCCCGCGCGGCTGGCCGACACCGGCGGCGGGAGCCAGCTCATCACGGCCGAGGCCCCACGCCCGGGCGCGACCTCGGGGACCCTGACCTGGTGGGACCTGCGGGGCGGGCGCTGGGTGCGGTCCGGTTCGGCGCCGGCACGGTTCGGGGCGCGCGGACTGGTCGAGGGCGGAGCCCGGCTCCAGGGCACGAACACGACACCCACCGGTCTGTACGAGCTGCCGTACGCGTTCGGAACCCGGGCGGCACCGGGAGGGACCTCGATGCCGTACCGCCGGGTGACCAAGGACTCCTGGTGGTGCCAGGACAACGCGTCCCGCTCGTACAACCGGTGGACCGAACCGCGCCCCGCGGACTGCCGGGCGAAGGAGTCCGAGCACCTGATCACCTACACCGGCCAGTACGCGCACGCCCTCGTCATCGGCTTCAACTACGAGCGCCCCGCACGGGGCCGGGGCGCGGGAATCTTCCTGCACGTCAACGGCAAGGGCCCGACGGCCGGCTGCATCTCCGTGCCCAAGGACACGATGCGGCGCCTCCTCACCTGGGCAGACCCCGCACGAGCCCCCCACATCGCCATCGGCACGACAACCGGAACGACGAGGATCACCCGGTACTGAGGCACCCACCGCCTCCCCGCAGGCGAAATCCGGCGGGAGGGGGCTGAACCCCAGCCACGAATCACCCGCAGCCGGGATGCGGCGCGAGGGGCCGTGCCGGTACATCGATGCCCGTCGCCACCAACGCTCACCACTTGACCGACAGCGACGGGCTGATGCACCGGCACGGCCCCGCCCCACCGGCCGAACCCGGAGCCGGAGCCGGAGCTGGATCAGGCCACTCGACCCGGCCACCGGAACCGGGCCGGCCGCCGTTCAGACCGCCGGAAGCCTGACCGCGAACGTGGTGGCCCCCGGCATGCTCTCCAGGGTGACCGTGCCGTCGTGGGCCTCGACCACGGCCGCGACGATCGACAGGCCGAGTCCCGCCCCGCTGCCGGAGGCGTCGGCGCGGCGCCGGTCCGCCCGGGTGAAGCGTTCGAAGACGCCGGGCCGGACGTCCTCGGGAACCCCGGGGCCGTCGTCGTGGACCTTCAGCACGGCTTCCCCTCCGGCCCGCTCCAGCGACACCGTCACCCGGGTACCCGGAGGCGTGTGGAGCCGCGCGTTGGCCAGCAGGTTGGCCGACACCTGCTGGAGCCGGTGGACGTCGCCCGTCACGGTCACCGGTTCCTCCGGCAGTTCCAGGACCCAGCGGTGACCGGGGCCGGCCGCGCGGGCGTCGGTGACGGCGTCGAGGACGAGACGGGTGAGGTCGACGGGAAGGCGTTCCAGCGGCCGCCCGGCGTCGAGGCGGGCCAGCAGCAGCAGGTCGTCGACCATCTCGCCCATGCGCGCCGACTCGGCGGCGATGCGTTCTAGGGCGCGCGTCACCTTCGGGGGCACCGGGCCGGGATGCAGCAGCGCCAGTTCGGCGTGGCCGCGTACCGAGGCGACCGGCGTGCGCAGCTCGTGGCTGGCGTCGGCGGCGAAGGTGCGCAGCCGTTCCTCGCTCGCGTGCCGCTTGGTGAGCGCGTCCTCGACGTGGCCGAGCATGCGGTTGAAGGCGCCGGCGACGCGGCCGACCTCGCTGCGCGGGTCCGACTCGGGCGCCCGGGGAGGCAGGGCCACCTCGCCGCTGGCGAGCGGGAGTTCGCTGACCCGGGTGGCGGTCGCGGCGACCCGGTTCAGCGGTCGCAGCGACCAGCGCACCCACAGGGCCCCGGCGACCCCGGCGACCACGAGGGCCACGCCGAGGACCAGCGCGGCGACGAGTTCAAGCCGGTGGACGGCCGCGTCGACCGGCTCCGTGGGCAGCCCGGTGATCAGGACGTCACCGTCCTTGCCGGACGTCGCCAGGACGCGGTAGTCGCCGAGGCCCGAAAGACACACGGTGTGGGCACGGCCGTCCACCGGGACCGCGGCCAGGGCCGCCTCGTCGTGGGCGGTCGGATCGACGTTCCGGACGGCCGTGCCGGAGCCCGGCGGCACGACGGCGGCGTTGGTGACGTCGTCGCCGACCAGGCGTGCTCCGAACGTGCCGGTGGCCTGACGCCGGGTGTCGCCGTGTTCGTCGCCGTCGTGGTCGGACGGCTTGCCGGAGGGCCGGGCCGTACCGTGTTCCAGGCTCGCTGGGAACCGCGGCCCGGCCTCCTGCAGCTGCTGGTCGAGGCGGCCGGTCAGAAAGCCGTCCAGTTCGTAGACCGCGGCCACGCCGACGGCCGCGCAGCTCACGGCCAGGAGCACCACGAGGCCGGCGGTGAGGCGGGCGCGCATCGTGCGGGGCCGCGGCAGCGCGCGCAGGGCCGCCGCGAGCCGGGCCCGCAGGCGCCGCCCGGCCCCGGCCCGGTCCTGCGTCTCCGGCTTCACGGGCTTCACCGGCCCGTCGCGGGCTTGATGACGTAGCCCGCTCCCCGGACGGTGTGGATCATCGGTTCCCGGCCCGCGTCGACCTTCTTGCGCAGGTAGGAGATGTACAGCTCGACGACATGGGCCTGACCCCCGAAGTCGTACGACCAGACGCGGTCGAGGATCTGCGCCTTGCTGAGCACCCGGCGCGGGTTGCGCATCAGATAGCGCAGCAGCTCGAACTCGGTCGGCGACAGCTCGACCAGATCGCCTCCCCGGGTCACCTCCCGGGCCTCCTCGTCCATCGACAGGTCCCCGACGACGAGCCGCGGGCCCTCGTCGGCGCGACGGGCCATCCCGGCGCGGCGGAGCAGTCCGCGCAGCCGGGCGACGACCTCTTCCAGGCTGAACGGCTTGGTGACGTAGTCGTCGCCGCCCGCCGTGATGCCGGCGATGCGGTCCTCCACCGCGTCCCGGGCGGTGAGGAAGAGGACGCAGACGCCCGGCAGCACGGTGTGCAGGTCGCGCAGCACGGCGAAGCCGTCGGTGTCGGGGAGCATCACGTCCAGGACGACGGCGTCGGGCAGCAGCTCGCGCGCGCCCGCGGCGGCCGAGGCGCCGTCGCAGGCGGTACGGACCTCCCAGCCCTCGTAGCGCAGCGCGCCGGACAGGACCTCGGCCAGGTCGGGATCGTCGTCGACGACGAGGACGCGCACGGGCGTGCCGTCGGGCCGGGTGAGCGAGGGGGACCTGCGCGGGCTGCCGGGCCCGGGAGCTCCGGTGCCCCGCTCCGGGGTGGTACCCGGGTCCTGGTGGGCACCGGGACCCGGACCCTCCCGGTGAGTACCGGGACCGGGGTCCCTCCGGTGCGTGCCGAGACCGGGACCCTCCCGGTGAGTGCCGGGACCGAGGTCCTCCCGGTGGGCACCGGGGCCGGGGTCCTCCCGGTGAGTGCCGGGGTCGGGACCCTCTCGGTGAGTGCCGGGGCCGGGACCCTCCCGGTGAGTGCCGGGGTCGGGACCCTCGCGGCGGGTAACGGGGCCTGGGTCCTCCGGGTCGGTACCGGGGCGGCCGGGGTCCGAAGCGTCCGGGGCTGGGGTGGGAGTGTTCATGTCGCCTTCCAGCATCGCCCCTCCCGGGGGTCCCTCCCCTCTGTGCGGCCTCTGAGTTTCCTCTGAGTCGCCTCCGCCCGAGCCCCGTGCCCAGCCCGCCGCCGAGCGCGAACCCGCTCTGAGTTTCCTGTGAGTCCGCTCCGAAGGGGCACGTTCAGAGACTCCTCAGAGGTTCACGACGCACAGTTTCCTCCCGGAGCGCAGGAGAGAGGGACGGACGGATGACCACGGTGCACGAGCGGGCGGCGGACCCGCGCACGACACGAGGACGCGGGCGGCCCCGGCCCTCGCCGGCCGGGCCGCTGCTGGCCCTGCTGTGGGCAGGAGCGGCCGGGGTCCTCGCCCTGTGGTGGAGCGACACCCGGTCGGTGGTGGGCGTCGCGGGCTGGCTGACGGACGCCGGGAGGATGGCCGGGCTGCTGTGCGGCTACGCGTGTGCCGTCCTGGTGGCGCTGATGGCCCGGGTCCCGCTGCTGGAGCGGCGCGTCGGCTCCGACCGGGTGGCCCGGTGGCACGCCATGGCCGGCCGCTACACGATCTGCCTGCTGGTCGCGCACGTGGCACTGATCCTCTTCGGCTACGCGGCCCAGGACGGGTCGGGCATCGTGGACGAGACGCTCAGCGTCGTCCTCGACTACCCGGACATGCTCAAGGCGACGGCCGGCACGCTCATCCTGTTCGCCGTCGGGATCACCTCGGCGCGCGCGGCCCGGCGCCGGATCAGCCACGAGTTCTGGTACTACGTGCACCTGCTGACGTACGGGGCGGTCTTCCTGGCCTTCTTCCACCAGCTCGCGCTCGGCTCCGACTTCGTCGGCGACGCGGCGGCCCGGTTCGCCTGGTACGCCCTCTACCTCGGCACGGCCGCGCTCGTCGTGTGGTTCCGGCTGCTCACCCCGGTACGGCTCAACCTGCGCCACCGGCTGCGCGTGGAGTCCGTGCACCGGGAGTCGCCCGGGGTCTTCTCCGTCGTGGTCCGCGGGGAGCGCCTGGACGAACTGGACGCACGGGCGGGCCAGTTCTTCCGCTGGCGGTTCCTCGCGGACGGGCTGCGGTGGACCTCGACGCCGTACTCGCTGTCGGCGCCGCCCCGGCCGGACCGGATGCGGATCACGGTGAAGGCCCTCGGCGACCACAGCGCCGCCGTGGGGATGCTGCGTCCCGGCACCCGGGTGTGGGCGGAGGGCCCCTACGGCTCGCTGACCGCCGACCGGAGCACGTCGTCGAAGGCCCTGCTGATCGCGGGCGGCGTCGGCATCACCCCGCTGCGCGCCCTGTTCGAGACGCTGCCCGGCCGGGTCACGCTGCTCTACCGGGCGCGCACCGCCGAGGACCTCGCGCTGGGCGGCGAACTGGAGGACATCGCGCGGTGGCGCGGGGCCCGTGTCCTGTACGCGCTCAACGCCGCCGACGGCACCCGCCCGCGGCTCACGGCCGGGTCGCTGCGCGAGGCCGTGCCGGACATCGCCGAGCACGACGTCTATCTCTGCGGGCCGCCCGCGATGGCCCGGGACCTGTACGGGGAGCTGCGCGCAGCGGGTGTCCCCGACCGCCGTATCCACCACGAGTCGTTCGAGCTGTGAGGCCCCCGTGCACGCCCTGAAGAAGAACCGTCCGCTGCGCCGGGTGACGCTGGCGGCCGCCGCCACGGTCACCGGTTTCGTCCTGCTGCTGTCGCTGAAGCCGCACACGGCGCCGACGGCGGCCGACGCCTCGTCGTCCGCGGGTCATTCGTCCACCTCGTCGCCGGGCGGTTCGTCCGGGGACTCCTCCAAAAGCTCCTCGGGAACGTCCGGCGGGTCGAAGAGCACGGGAACCAAGACCGTCACCGGCGATGCGGTGCAGACCCGTTGGGGCCCGGTGCAAGTGCGCGTCACGGTGAGGGACGGCAAGATCACCGAGTCCACCGCGGTCGTCTATCCTTCCGACAATCCGAGGGACCAGGAGATCAACAGTTACGCGCTTCCCATGCTCGCGCGGGAGACGCTGGCGGCGCAGAGCGCGCAGATCGACTCGGTGTCCGGAGCCACGTACACCAGTGACGGATACAAGCAGTCGCTGCAGTCCGCACTCGACTCGGCGGGCCTCTGAACGCACGGGCGTCGTGGACCGTATCTCTGGGCCAGGGGGCCACTCCCCTCACCCCGTCTCTCCAGGACGAACACGGAGGAACCGTGTCCACGATCGCCGGTGGTCGCGCCGCGCGGCGCCAGACCCTGCGCCGAATCCGCCCTCGCCGCTCGCCCGCCGTCCCGCTGCTGATCGCCGTCTGGGCCGGCGCCGCCGCGGTCCTGTGGCTGTGGTGGAACAACACCCCGTCCATCGCGGACAACAACAGCAGGATCCTCAACGCCGGCCGTATCACCGGGCTGCTCGCCGGGTACCTGATGGCCCTCGTGGTGCTCCAGATGGCCCGTGTCCCCGCTCTCGAACGCCGGGTGGGATCCGACCGGGTGGCGCGCTGGCACGCGATGACCGGCCGCTACACCATCTGCATGGTCCTCGCCCACCTCTTCCTGACGATGTGGGGCTACGCCCTGCAGTCCGGCAAGGGGCTCGGCGGGATCGTGCAGCAGACCGTCGACTCGGTCAACCAGCTTCCCGACATGGGCAAGGCCGCGATCGGGACGGGTCTGCTCGTGGTCATCGGGTTCATCTCCGTCGGCTGGCTGCGCCGGCTGATCCCGTACGACACCTGGTACCACGTCCACCTGCTGACGTACGCGGCGGTGTTCCTGACGTTCTGGCACCAGCTCTCCACCGGCAACGACTTCGCGGTCGAGCCCGTCGCCAAGACCGTCTGGTACGGGCTGTACGGATCGGTGACCGCCCTGGTCCTGTGGTACCGAATCCTTTCTCCGATCCGGCTGAACCTGAAGCACCAGATGCGGGTCCAGGCGGTCATCGAGGAGACGCCCGGCATCGTGTCGGTGCTGATCAGCGGACGCAAGCTGCACCGGATGGGCGCGGAGGCGGGCCAGTTCTTCCGCTGGCGCTTCCTGGCGCCGGGGATGCGTTTCAGCTCCCACCCGTACTCGCTCTCGGCGTCGCCCCGCCCCAACATGCTGCGCATCACCGTGAAGGCGATCGGCGACCACAGTGCCGCCCTGCGGGATCTGGAGCCGGGCACCCGGGTCTGGGCCGAGGGCCCCTACGGCGCCCTGACCGCCGGAAAGCGCAGCCGCGGCAAGGTGCTCCTGGTGGCGGGCGGCGTCGGCATCACCCCGATGCGGACGCTGTTCGAGACCCTGCCCGGCGCGTCGGGCGACCTCACGCTGCTGTACCGGGCCAACACCACCCAGGACCTGGCCCTGTGGGACGAGCTGGCCGCCATCTCCAAGGAGCGCGGGGCGCGTCTGATGTACGCGGTGAACAGCCCCGAGGGCGAACGTCCGGACATCTCGGCGGACTCCCTGCGCCGCAAGCTGCCCGACATAGACGACCACGACGTCTTCATGTGCGGGCCGCCCGGCTTCGCCCAGGAGGTGTACGCGGCACTGCGCGGCGCGGGGGTCCCCGCCCGCCGCATCCATCACGAGTCGTTCGAGATGTGAGCGACGGGAGTCAGGAGCGATGAAGAAGAATCACCCCATCCGCCGGTTCATGCTGGCCAGCGCCGCGACCGTGTCCGGGATCGTGCTGCTGCTGGCGCTCAAGCCCGCGTCCGACCCGGCCGCCGCCTCGGCGCAGGCCGGGGGCGCGCCCCAGCAGACGGGGGCAGCGCAGGGAGCGGCGCAGGGCGGCGCCGCCGAACAGGCCGGCGCCGGCACCGTCCTCGGCGACGCGGTGCAGACCCAGTACGGTCCGGTCCAGGTCCGCCTCACCATGAGCGGCGGCAGGATCACCAGGGCCGACGCGGTCCAGGCGCCCTCGGGCGGGACCAGCTCCCAGAAGACCGAACTCTCGGTGCCCAAGCTCAACCAGGAGGCCGTCGCGGCGCAGAGCGCCGACATCGACGCCGTCTCGGGGGCGACCTACACCAGCACCGGGTACAAGAAGTCCCTCCAGTCGGCGCTGGACAAGGCGAAGACCGCCGGGGGCACGTCGGGGTCCTCCGGGTCCTCGGGCGACGCCGGGTCCGCGTCGGCGGCACCGGCCGCGCAGGCGCGCGTCGTCACCGGGACCGTGGCCGACACCCAGTACGGGCCCGTCCAGGTCCGGCTCACGCTCACCGGCAAGAAGATCACCAAGGCCGAGGCGGTCCAGGCGCCCTCGGGCGGCACCAGCTCCCAGAAGACCGAACTCTCGGTGCCCAAGCTCAACCAGCAGGCCGTCGCGGCGGGCAGCGCCGACATCGACACCGTCTCCGGCGCGACCTACACCAGCGAGGGCTACAAGAAGTCCCTCCAGTCGGCTCTGGACAAGGCCGGTGTCTGAGCCCGGGCAGGACGCGCCGCAGGAGCTGCGCCATGCCGAGGAGGTGATGGGCACGGTCTTCTCCTTCGACGTGCGCGGCGGCGAACCCGCCGCCGTGCGGGCGGCGCTGGAGGAGGCGGTCGCCCGACTGCACCGCGTGGACGAGGTGTTCAGCACCTACCGCGAGGACAGCCAGATCTCGCGGCTGGCGCGCGGAGAGGTCACCGTCGAGGAGTGCGACCCGCAGGTCGCCGAGGTGCTGGAGCTGGGTGCCGAGGCGGAACGGGTCAGCGACGGCTGGTTCAGCACGCGGTACGAGGGGCGGCTCGATCCCACCGGGATCGTCAAGGGCTGGGCGGCCGAGCGGGCGGCCCTGCACCTCGCCGGGGCCGGGGCGAGCGGGGTGAGCGTCAACGGCGGCGGCGACGTCCAGCTCTGCGGGGTCCCCGGACCGCACCGGCCCTGGCGGGTGGGCGTCTCCGACCCGCTGCGCCCGGGAGCGCTCGCCGCGGTGGTCTCCGCGGCCGGCGTCGACGAGCTGGCGGTCGCGACCTCGGGCACCGCCGAGCGCGGCGCCCATATCGTCGACCCGCGCACCGGGAAGTCGGCGGTGACCGACCTGGTGGCCGTGACCGTGGTGGGCCCCCGGCTGACCTGGGCGGACGCCTGGGCGACCGCGGCCTTCGCGATGGGCTCGCGGGCGGGCCTGGACTGGCTGGAGTCGCTTCCGGACGTGGAGGCGCTGCTCATCACGGCGGGCAACGAGGTCCGCTGCACGGGAGGTCTCGCCCGGCGCCTGGGGTGAGCGGCGCCGGCCTCACCCCGGGGGGCGTACGACGGTGGAGGCGCACCCCCGAGCGGGGTGCGCCTCCACCGTCGTACGCGTCAGTGATCGTTCTGGGCCAGCCGCAGCAGATGGTCGGCCAGCGCCTGTCCGCCCGTGGGATCGCGGCTGATCAGCATCAGGGTGTCGTCGCCCGCGATCGTGCCCAGGACGTCGTGCAGCTCCGCCTGGTCGATCGCCGACGCGAGGAACTGCGCGGCGCCCGGCGGGGTGCGCAGGACCACGAGGTTGGCCGAGGCCTCCGCGGAGATCAGCAGCTCCGAGGAGAGCCGGCGCATCCGCTCCTCCTTGGCCGACTCCCCCAGCGGTGCGCGCGGGGTGCGGAATCCGCCCTCGCTCGGCACCGCGTAGATGAGGTCGCCGTCGTTGTTGCGGATCTTCACCGCGTTCAGCTCGTCGAGGTCCCGGGAGAGCGTCGCCTGGGTGACGTTCAGCCCGTCGTCGGCGAGGAGCTTCGCCAACTGGCTCTGTGAGCGCACCGGTTGCCGGTTGAGGATGTCCACGATCCGGCGGTGGCGTGCGGTGCGGGTCTGCGGCACGGCAGGCCCTGCGTGCTCGTGGTCCTGCGCCTGACTCATCGTCGTCGTCCCATTTCCCGGGATCACCCGTCCCCGTTGGCTGCGTCGAGGATGCCGGGAAGGGCCCGGAGGAACGCGTCCACCTCGTCGTCGCCGAGGTTCAGCGGCGGCATCAGCCGTACGACATCGGGGGCGGGCGCGTTCACCAGGAGACCGGCGTCCTGAGCCGCCTGCTGCACCTGGGGCGCGAGCGGCTCGGTGAGCACGATACCCAGCAGCAGGCCGGCGCCCCGGACGTGGTCGATCAGCGGATGGCCGGAACCGTCGCCGAGCCCTTCGATCCCGTCGCGCAGTTTCTCGCCGGCGCGCTTCACGTTCTCCAGGAGTCCCTCGGACTCGATGGTGTCGAGCACGGCGAGTCCGGCGGCGCAGACGACCGGGTTGCCGCCGAAGGTCGTGCCGTGGTGGCCCGGCTCCAGCAGGCCGGCGGCACGGCCGAAGGCGACGGTGGCGCCGAGCGGCAGTCCGCCGCCGAGGCCCTTGGCGAGCGTGACAATGTCGGGCAGGACGCCTTCGTGGGCCTGGTACTCGAACCAGTGGCCGGTGCGGCCGATTCCGGTCTGCACCTCGTCCAGGACGAGCAGCGCGCCGTGGGCGGCGGTGATGGCGCGGGCCGCCTTCAGGTAGCCGGGGGGCGGTACGACCACGCCGTTCTCGCCCTGGATCGGCTCGATGATCACCAGCGCGGTGTCCTCGGTGACCGCCTCGGCGAGGGCCTGCGCGTCGCCGTACGGGACGTGCGTGACGTCGCCGGGCAGCGGCAGGAAGGGCTTCTGCTTGGCGGACTGGCCGGTGAGCGCGAGGGCGCCCATGGTCCGGCCGTGGAAGCCGCCGGTGGTGGCGACCATGTGGGTCCGGCCGGTCAGCCGGCCGATCTTGAACGCGCCCTCGTTGGCCTCGGCGCCCGAGTTGCAGAAGTACACCCGGCCCTCGCGGCCGAAGAGCTGGAGGAGCCTTTCGGCGAGGGCGACGGGCGGCTCGGCGACGAAGAGGTTGGAGACATGGCCGAGCGAGCGGATCTGCCGGCTCACCGCCTCGACGATCGCGGGGTGGCCGTGTCCGAGGGCGTTGACCGCGATGCCGCCGACGAAATCGAGGTACTCGTTGCCGTCGGCGTCCCACAGCCTGGTTCCGGCACCGCGGACGAGCGGCAGTCGCGGGGTGCCGTAGTTGTCCATGAGCGCGCCCTGCCACCGCTCGGTGAGCTCCGCGTTCGTCGCGCTGCCGGTCATTCGGCGTCCCCCGCTTCCTCGTCGTCCGGCACGACCATCGTGCCGATGCCTTCGTCGGTGAAGATCTCCAGCAGGATCGAGTGCTGGACCCGGCCGTCGATGACACGGGCGGTGGTCACGCCGTTGCGTACGGCGTGCAGACAGCCCTCCATCTTCGGCACCATGCCGCTGGCCAGCTCGGGAAGGAGCTTTTCGAGCTCGGAGGCGGTGAGGCGGCTGATCACCTCGTCGCTGTCGGGCCAGTCCTCGTAGAGACCCTCGACGTCGGTGAGGACCATGAGGGTCTCGGCATCCAGCGCGGCAGCGAGTGCCGCAGCCGCCGTATCAGCATTGACGTTGTAGACATGTCCGTCGTCCTGGCTCCGGGCGATCGAGGAGACGACCGGGATCCGGCCGTCGGCGAGCAGTGCCTCGATCGCGCCCGTGTCGATCGCCGTGATCTCGCCCACCCGCCCGATGTCGACCAGTTCTCCGTCGATCCTGGGCCGGTGCTTGGTGGCGGTGATGGTGTGCGCGTCCTCGCCGGTGAGGCCGACGGCGAGCGGTCCGTGCTCGTTCAGGAGTCCGACGAGCTCGCGCTGGACCTGCCCGGCCAGCACCATGCGCACGACGTCCATCGCGTCCTCGTTGGTGACGCGCAGGCCCGCCTTGAACTCGGTGACGATGCCGTGCTTGTCGAGGGCGGCGCTGATCTGCGGGCCGCCGCCGTGCACGACGACGGGCCTGAGTCCCGCGTGGTGGAGGAAGACGATGTCCTGCGCGAAGGCGGCCTTCAGCTCGGCGTCGATCATGGCGTTGCCGCCGAACTTGACGACGACGGTCTTGCCGCGGTGCCGGGTCAGCCAGGGCAGCGCCTCGATGAGGATCTGCGCCTTGGGCAGAGCGGTGTGCTTGCGGGTCACGTTGCTCATGAGGAATACGCGCTGTTCTCGTGGACGTAGTCGGCGGTGAGGTCGTTGGTCCAGATGGTGGCGGTCGCGTCGCCGGCGGCGAGGTCGGCGACGATGCGGACCTCGCGGTAGCGCATGTCGACCTTGTCGCGGTCCTCGCCGACGCCGCCGTTCTTGCAGACCCACACGTCGTTGATGGCGACGTTGAGCCGGTCGGGTTCGAAGGCGGCCCGGGTGGTGCCGATCGCGGACAGGACGCGGCCCCAGTTGGGGTCCTCGCCGTGGATGGCGCACTTGAGGAGGTTGTTGCGGGCGATGGAGCGGCCCACCTCGACGGCGTCGTCCTCGGTCGCGGCGTTGATCACCTCGACCTTGATGTCCTTGCTGGCGCCCTCGGCGTCCCGGATGAGCTGCTGGCCCAGGTCGTCGCAGACCACGCGGACCGCCTCGGCGAACTCCGCCCGGTCCGGGGTGACTTCACTGGATCCGGAGGCGAGCAGCAGCACGGTGTCGTTGGTGGACATGCAGCCGTCGGAGTCGACGCGGTCGAAGGTGGTGCGGGTGGCCGCGCGCAGCGCCCGGTCCAGGTCGGCGCTGTCCACGTCCGCGTCGGTGGTGAGCACGACGAGCATGGTGGCCAGGCCCGGCGCGAGCATGCCGGCGCCCTTGGCCATGCCGCCCACGGTCCACCCGTCCTTGGTGACGACGGCCGTCTTGTGCACGGTGTCGGTGGTCTTGATGGCGATGGCGGCCTTCTCGCCGCCGTGCGGGCCGAGTTGGGCGGCGGCCAGGCCGATGCCCGGGAGCAGCTTGTCCATCGGGAGCAGGACGCCGATGAGGCCGGTCGAGCACACGGCGACACCGCCCGCGCCGATGTCACCGAGCGTCTCGGCGACCTTCTCCGCGGTGGCGTGGGTGTCCTGGAAGCCCTTGGGTCCCGTACAGGCGTTGGCGCCGCCCGAGTTGAGGACGACCGCGTCCAGCCGGCCGCTCTTGAGGACCTGTTCCGACCACAGGACCGGCGCGGCCTTGACACGGTTGGAGGTGAAGACGCCCGCGGCGGCGCGGCGGGGCCCGGTGTTGACCACGAGGGCCAGGTCCGGGTTGCCGTTCTCCTTGATTCCCGCGGCGACACCGGCCGCGGTGAATCCCTTTGCTGCCGTGACACTCACGGTGCGACTCCGATCGTGGAAAGCCCCAGGTCCTCGGGGAGGCCGAGAGCGAGGTTCATGCTCTGGACGGCACCGCCGGCGGTGCCCTTGGTCAGGTTGTCGATGGCGCTGATCGCGATGATGCGGTGTGCGGCGGCGTCGTACGCGACCTGGACCTGAACGGCGTTGGAACCGTAGACGGACGCCGTGGCCGGCCACTGGCCCTCGGGGAGGAGGTGGACGAAGGGTTCGTCGGCGAAGGCCTTCTCGTACACGGCCCGGACCGACTCGGCGGTGACGCCCGGCCTCGCCTTCGCGTTACAGGTGGCGAGGATGCCGCGGGGCATGGGCGCGAGGGTGGGGGTGAAGGAGACGGTGACGGGCTCCCCGGCGGCGGCGGAGAGGTTCTGGATCATCTCCGGGGTGTGCCGGTGGACGCCGCCGACGCCGTACGGGCTCATCGACCCCATGACCTCGCTGCCGAGCAGGTGCGCCTTCGGTGCCTTGCCCGCGCCCGAGGTGCCGGAGGCGGCGACGATCACGGCCTCGGCCTCCGCCAGCCCGGCCCCATAGGCGGGGAACAGAGCGAGCGAGACGGCCGTGGGGTAGCAACCGGGTACCGCGATGCGCTTGGACCCCTCCAGCGCGGCGCGGGCACCCGGCAGTTCGGGGAGGCCGTAGGGCCAGGTCCCGGCGTGGGGGGAGCCGTAGAACCGCTCCCAGTCGGCCGGGTCCTTCAGCCGGAAGTCGGCCCCCATGTCGACCACGAGGACCTCGTCGCCGAGTTGCTCGGCGACCTCGGCGGACTGGCCGTGGGGCAGCGCGAGGAACACGACGTCGTGGCCGCGCAGCGCCTCGGCGGTGGTCTCGGTGAGCACGCAGTCCGCGAGCGGCAGCAGATGGGGCTGGATGCCGCCGAGCCGCCGGCCCGCGTTGGAGTTGCCGGTCAGGGTGCCGATCTCGATCTCGGGGTGTGCCAGCAGCAGACGCAGCAGTTCCCCGCCCGCGTAGCCACTCGCTCCCGCCACCGCCGCACGCATCGCCATGGAACCCTCCTCTTGGATGGCATGACTATACGTTTCGCTGCACGTTTATGCAATCCTCCGTGATCGGCCGCCGGAGGCTCCGCCCGGCGCGAAGGGGCGACGACACCCGGGCCCGTACGCCCGGCGCGGACGAGGGCCACCTCAGCCGGTATACCCACCATTACCGCGCCCCCCACTCGAGCATCGGTCGATCGGTTCCGGGGGAAGAGCGGGCACCCTTCGGATGAATTCCGGTCAAAGGGTGGCATCGCCTTCGGCGGAGGGCCGCCCGTTGGAACCATCCCCCGCATGCCTCTTCCCCGGGCCCCGCGCAGGGCTCTCCTCGTCTGTGCCGTCGCGGCGGCGCTCGCGGGCTGTTCCGTGACCGGATCCGGATCCGCGAAGAAGCCGCCGGGCACCTCGGGGTCCGTCCGGTCCGGTACCGCGCCGGCCTCCGTGGCGGCGGACGCGGGGCGGTCCGTGGTGGACTTCGCCGGGACGGCACCGCTGGGGGCCGACGCCCTGCGCCGGACCGTGGACCGCATGCGGGCACGCGCCGGGGCGCTGGGGCTCACGGACGTGAGCGTGGAGGCGCGCGACGGCGGGATCACCGTCACGGGCCGCACCGCGGACGAGAAGCGCCTCACCGAGCTGGGCACGTCCGGCCGGCTCGGTTTCCGTCCCGTCCTGGCCGAGGAGCCCGTCGGCGCGACGCCGACGTCGACCCCGACGCCGTCGGCCAGTTCCGCCCCCACGCGGGGGCGCGCCGTCACCGACGGCCTGCGCCCCCGTACCGCCGGCTCGGCGAGCGCGAGCGCGAGTGCCGTGCCGGCTCCGGCCGAGGGGAGCGCCCCGGACGCGGCGCTCCAGGCGCGCTTCGCGGCGCTGGACTGCACGGCACGGGAGCGGCCCGCGGCGGAGCGGGAGGCCGCCGCGGGGGACTCCGTCGTCGCCTGCGGGAGCGACGGCGGCGGGTCCGGCTCGCGCGCCAGGTTCATCCTGGGCCCGACGGCGGTGGACGGGGCCCATGTGTCCTCGGCCAAGGCGGTGAACGACCGGCAGACCGGGCGCTGGGTCGTACAGCTGGACTTCGACTCCGTGGGCGCCCGGCAGTTCTCCGAGCTGACGGGGAGCCTGTCCACGCGGATGTCGCCGCAGAACCAGATGGCCATCGTCCTGGACGGCGCCGTGATCTCCGCCCCGTCCGTCAATCAGCGGCTCGACGGCGGCACCACGGAGATCTCCGGAAGCTTCACCCGGGAATCGGCCGAACAACTCGCCGTCACCCTCGGCTCGGGCGCGCTCCCGGCCCCCGTGACCGTCAGCGGCGTGACCCGGCTGCCGCACGACGGAACGTGACCCGGCGGCCGCACAGCTGAATGGGCTCCCGCACAAGCCGTGCGGGAGCCCCGTACCGAGAACCGTGGAGGACCCACCGTGTCATCGTCGTCGTCCGCTCACTGGAGCGCGTACGAGATCTTCGCCGTCCTGTCGGGGATCATCCTGATCGGAGCGGCCTTCGTGCCCGGCACCTCGGTCAAGAACCGTGCCTGGGCCGTCCTGGGCGGGATCTTCCTCACCTGTTACGGGTGGTACGTCGCCCATCAGACGACGGGTACGTTCCAGTTCCCCGTCGTCATCTTCCTGATCCCGCCGGGCGCGGTGATCTACCTGCTCGTCAAGGCGTTCGGCAACTCGGGCGACCGGAACCCGCCGCCCGGCGCGAGCGGCCCCGGAACGCCCGGTTCCCACGGGGCGGGCACCCCGGGGACCGGCGGCTGAGCCCCCGCGGGACGCCGCCGACGGCATCCCGGCGGGGCTCCCCGGGTCAGGAGCGCTTGGCGTCCCGCTCCGCGTTCTTCTCCTTGATGCGCGCCGACTCCTTGCGGACCTCCGCCTGGGTGGCGCGCTCACGCCGCAGCCACTCGGGGTCCTCCGTCTTCAGCGTCTCGATCTGCTCGGTGGTGAGGGCCTCGCTGACGCCGCCGCGGGCGAGACCCGCGATGGAGACACCGAGCTTGGCGGCGACGACGGGCCGCGGGTGCGGGCCGGTGCGGCGCAGTTCCTGGAGCCAGGCGGGCGGGTCGGTCTGCAGCGCGTTCAGCTCGGCACGCGAGACGACACCCTCCTGGAACTCGGCGGGGGTGGCCTCGAGGTACACACCCAGCTTCTTCGCCGCGGTGGCGGGCTTCATCGTCTGGGCGGTCTGGTGCGAACTCATGGAGCCAAGGGTATCGAGCGCTCGGGCCCCCGCCGACCACCGCCGGTACGGCGACGGCGGCCACGCCGGGTAATCTGACGGGGTGACCGGCTCCGAAGCAACCCCCTCGTTCAGGCTCGCCTACGTTCCGGGGGTGACGCCCTCGAAGTGGGTGCGGATCTGGAACGAGCGCCTGCCCGACGTGCCCCTGCTCCTCGTCCCGGTGCCCGCCGCCGAGGTGTACGACGTCCTGCGGCGCGGCGACGCGGACGCGGGCTTCGTCCGGCTGCCGGTCGACGGGACCGACCTCAGCGCGATCCCCCTCTACACGGAGACGACGGTCGTCGTGGTCCCCAAGGACCACATCGTCGCGGCGGTCGAGCAGGTCAGCGGCGAGGACCTCGCCGACGACATCGTGCTGCACCCCGAGGACGACCCGCTGGAATGGGAGCGGCTGCCGGGCAAACCGGCCCTGGAGCGGCCCGCCGGCACCGCGGACGCCGTGGAACTCGTCGCGGCGGGCATCGGCGTCGTGGTCGTACCGCAGTCCCTCGCCAGGCTCCACCACCGCAAGGACCTCACCTACCGGACGGTCACCGACGCCCCCGAGTCGCGGGTCGCGCTGGCCTGGCCCGAGGAGCGGACGACCGATCTGGTCGAGGACTTCATCGGCATCGTGCGCGGACGTACGGTCAACAGCACGCGCGGGCGTGCCCAGACCCCGCCCGCGGCCCAGCAGAAGGGCGCGGCGAAGGCCGGCGCCCGCAAGGCGGACGCGGGCGGCAGCGCCCGGCGCAAGC
Source organism: Streptomyces sp. NPDC001914 (assembly GCF_042891215.1). Classification (NCBI taxonomy): domain Bacteria; kingdom Bacillati; phylum Actinomycetota; class Actinomycetes; order Kitasatosporales; family Streptomycetaceae; genus Streptomyces; species Streptomyces sp. NPDC001914. The sequence continues at coordinate 270,081 of NZ_JBIASW010000007.1, read as the reverse complement.
CCGCGCCCGGCAGGTCGGGCGGCAAGGGCGGCGGCAGGGCCGCGGCCAAGAACCCCCGCGGCGGCAACGGCGGCCCGAAGGGCGGCGCGAAGCGCGGCAAGCCCCGCCGCAGTTCCTGACATGGACGGGTTCTGGCCGGTCGAGGACGTACTGGCGTACCTGGCGGGCAGTTGGCGGGTCGAGCGCACGGTGCGGGACCTCGCGGGCGACGCCGAGGGACGCTTCACCGGCACGACGGTGTTCGGGCCGCTGGACGAGGGCGGGCTGCTGCACCGGGAGTCGGGCACGTTCGTGTGGCAGGGCGTCGCACGGCCCGCCGAGCGCACGCTGCGATTCCTGCCGGGCCCCACCGCCGGGACCGCTCTCGTACGGTTCTCCGACGGCCGCCCGTTCCACGACCTGGACCTGACGAGCGGGCGTCACGTCGCCGACCACCCGTGCGCGGCGGATCTCTACCGGGGTGAGTTCACCGTCCGGGACGAGCACCACTGGCGGTCCGTCTGGCGGGTGCGGGGGCCCGCCAAGGACCTGGTGCTGAGCACCGCCTACACGCGTCCCAGCTGAGCGGGCGCCCCGTCGACGCGGAGGTTCCAGCGGCCCGCCCGGCCCGTCACGGTGATCGCCGACAGGGGGCGGACGTCGATGTTCCAGTACGTGGAGGGCGGCGCCTTCAGCGCGTACACCAGGGCGGCCCGTACCACCGAGGGCTCGGCCACCGCGACGATGCTGCCGCCGTCCTCCCCCGGCCGGGTGTCGAGCCAGGCGCCGACCCGGGCGATGAAGGTCAGCAGACTCTCACCGCCGTGGGGCGTGGAGCGGGGATCGGAGAGCCAGGAGTCCACGGCCTCGGGTTCACGGGCCATGGCCTCGCCCAGCGTGAAGCCCCGCCAGCGGCCCATGTCGCAGTCACGCAGAGCGAGCTGGACCAGCGGGGCGTAGCCGAGGACGTCACCGGTGGCCCGGCTGCGGGGTGTCGGGGCGCAGTAGCGCAGCTCGGCCGCCGCCAGCGGCAGCAGTCCCGCGGCGGCGCGCTGCGCCTCCTCCCATCCCGCCTGGTCCAGCGGCCGGTCGTCCTCGAAGCGCTCCGCCAGCAGCGCCGAGCTGCGCGCCGCAGCGACGAACGTGACCCGAAGATGCATGCGCAGATCGTGGAGCGCCCGCCTCCGCAGGTCAAGGGTGTGACGCAGAGTATCCGAATATTCACAGAACATCGGCCAGTGGTCTGTGCACCGGCTGTGCGGGCGACCCGGAACCGGCCGGCCCGCCGTGTGCGGCCCCGGGCGCCGGTCGCCCTGACGTCCGTTCAGGTCCGCACCTCGTCGTACGCCGCCGCCAGCCGTCGTACGCCCTCCGTGATCTCCTCCGTCCCCGCCACCGCCGCGAAACTCAACCTGATCTGGGCGGCCGGGGGTTCGGCGCTGTAGTAGGGACGGCCGGGGGTCACGGCCACTCCGGCGCGAAGGGCGGCGGCGACGAACGCGGACTCGTCGGTGCCGTCGGGCAGCCGCGCCCACAGGTGGTAGCCGCCGAACGGGACGTGGGGCAGGGCGAGTTCGGGCAGCCGCAGCCGCAGCGCGGCGGTCATGGTGTCCCTGCGGGCCTTCAACTCGGCCGAAACCGTACGCAGATGACGCGGCCAGGCCGGTGAGCCGACGAGTTCGAGCGCGGCCTCCTGGAGCGGGCGCGGCACGAAGAAGGTGTCGACCACCTGGATGGCGCGCAGCCGCTCCAGCACCGGCCCGCGCGCCGCGAGGGCGCTGACCCGGAAGCTCGGCGAGGTCGCCTTGGTCAGGGAGCCGACGTGCACCACGACTCCGTCCGGGTCCTCGGCGGCCAGCGGACGCGGCAGCGGGCCCGCGTCCTCGTGCACCAGGCGGCGTACGAAGTCGTCCTCGACGACGAAGGCCCCGGCGTCCCGCGCGATGCGCATCACCTCGCCGCGCCGCTCGGGCGCGAGCACGGCGCCGGTCGGATTCTGGAAGAGCGGCTGGCAGACGAAGACCCGGGCGCCGGTGGCCCTGAAGGCGTCGGCCAGGAGGTCGGGCTTCACCCCGTCGGGGTCCACCGGGACCGGCACGGGGCGAAGGCCGGCGGCACGGGCGATGGCCAGCATGCCCGGATACGTGGGCGACTCGACCAGGACCGGGGCGCCGGGCGGCGCGAGCGCGCGCAGGGCGGTCGTCAGGGCGGTCTGACCGCCGGCCGCGACCAGCACCTCGGCGGCGCCGACCGCCCCGCCGATACCGCGCGCGAACCACTCGCGCAGTTCGGGCAGGCCCTCCATCGGCGGCCGGGACCAGGCCCCTGGGCGGCGGCCGGCCCGGGAGAGGGCCGCGCCCATCGCCCGCTCCGGCTGGAGCGAGGGGTGCAGATAGCCGCCGTTGAACTCGATGACACCGGGTGCGGGCGCGGCGAGCGAGACGAGGACGCCGGAGGCGTCCAGGGTGCGCGGGACGGCCTCGGTCGCGGCGTCCGCGCCGAGCGCGACCTCCTGCCAGGAGGTGTCCCCGGTGGACGTGAGGGCGGGCCGGGGCCGCGCCCTGAAGGCGCCCGCACCGGGCCGGGTGACCACGAGCCCTTCGGCCGCGAGCTGCGCCAGCGCCCGTGACACGGTCACCGGGCTCACCCGGAACCGCTCGACGAGCGCCCGGCTGGACGGCAGCTTTCCACCTGGAGAGTAGCGGTCCAGCTCTTGCCGCAACCGTTCCGCCAGATCATCCACACTGCTACGCTCTTGCATGAGAGCACAGAGTAGCGCTATCGAGCGGACCGGGATAGCGGTCGGCACCGCCGCCGAGCCGACGGCCTCCGCCCGGAACAGGGGTCCCGCCCCGGCCTGGAATCCGGCTCCGGCGGACCGTCGCTCGGGCACCCTTCAGGCGGCCCTGGGTGTCACCGCCTTCTCCCTCACCTTCCCCGCCACCGCCTGGGGCCTGGAGGGCTTCGGCCCCTGGTCGCTGGTGACGGTGCGCTGCGTCCTCGCGGCGGTCGTCGCGGGCGGCTGGCTGCTCGCGCTGAGGGTCCCCCGGCCCGCCCGGCGGCATCTGGCGGGCCTCGCCGTCGTCGCCGCCGGTGTCGTCCTCGGCTTCCCGCTCCTGACGACGCTCGCGCTGCGGACCTCGACCACCGCCCACGCCGCCGTCGTCGTCGGGCTGCTGCCGCTCACGACGGCGCTGTTCTCGGCACTGCGCACCGGCGCCCGGCCCTCGCGGACGTTCTGGCTCGCGGCCTGCGCGGGCGCGGCGGCCGTGATCGCGTTCACCGTGCAGCAGAGCGGCGGCGCCCTGACCGGCGCGGACGCCTACCTCTTCGCGGCCCTGCTGATCTGCGCGGCGGGCTACACCGAGGGCGGCAGGCTGGCCCGGGTGATGCCGGGCTGGCAGGTCATCGGCTGGGCTCTGCTCCTGTGTCTGCCGCTCAGCGTCCCGGGCGCGCTGCTGGCGCTGTCGTACGAACCGGTCCACCTCACGGCGCACAGCGTGACCGGTCTGCTGTGGGTCGCGGTCGGTTCGCAGTTCCTCGGCCTGGTCGTCTGGTACCGGGGGATGGCGTCGATCGGGATTCCCAGGGCCAGCCAGTTGCAGCTCGCCCAGCCGCTGCTCACACTGGTGTGGTCGGTACTGCTCCTGGGCGAGCGGCTCACCCCGGCGGCGCCCCTGACGGCGGCCGCCGTCCTCGTCTGCATCGCTCTGACCCAGCGGGCACGGGGCTGATCTCATCCGCACGGGCCGCGCCGCAGCCCCGGGCCTTGGACCCAAGGCCGTGAACCGCAGCTCCCGTACAGGCGAGGAGACCGTTCAGATGCACGCAAGCAAAGGCGACAAGCTGGTGCAGCACGGCCGGACCGTCGGCCAGCACGACAAGGTCGCGGAGATCACCGAGGTCATGGGAGCGAAAGGCTCTCCCCCCTACCGCGTGCGGTTCGAGGACGGACACGAGGCCGTGTGCTCGCCGGGCCCGGACTCGGAGATCCGTCACCGGGAGATGCCGCCGAAGTAGGGCGGCCGTGACGGACGCCGGGAGGCCGGCGGACGCTTCAGCGCGGGGGTTTCGCCGGCTGCCGGTAGTGGTCGGCGACGACCCGTGCCATCGCGCCGATCCGGTCGTCACCGGCTTCCGAGGCCGCGAAGAAGACGTGCCCGCGCACTTCGGCATGGCGGCGGGCGAGGGTGAGATGGCGGGAGAGTTCGGCCGGGTCCTGCCAGGCCGCGGGCTGCGCCGGGTCGCCCGCCTTGTACAGCGCCTCGCCCGCGTAGAGCTGGACGCCGGTGCCCCGGACGACCCGCGCCCACCAGGCGAGCAGCTGCGCGTAGTCGGCGGCGGGGAAGCCGATGTTCCAGTAGAGCTGGGGGCAGATGTAGTCGATCCAGCGCCGCGCGACCCACTTTCTGGTGTCGGCGTACAGGTCGTCGTACGTCTCGACGCCGGCCCGGGTCGGTGAGCCGAGCGGGTCGGTCGAGGCGTTCCGCCAGACGCCGAAGGGGCTGATGCCGAAGCGGACCCCGGGGCGGACCTTCTTGACGCCCTCCGCCATCTCCCGCACCAGCAGGTCGATGTTGTGGCGCCGCCAGGACGCCCTGTCCCGGTAGCCCGCGCCGTGTTCGGCGTACGCCTTGTCGTCGTCGAAGCGTTCGCCCCGTACCGGGTACGGATAGAAGTAGTCGTCCCAGTGCACGCCGTCGACGGGGTACCGGCGCACCGCGTCGAGCATCGCCGCCCGGACGAAGGTGCGGACCGGGGGCAGCCCGGGGTTGTAGTAGAGCTTCCCGCCGTACCGCACGGTCCAGTCCGGGTGCAGGCGCGCGGGGTGCGAGGGCGCGAGTCTGCGGGGGTCCGGCTGTCCCGAGACGCGGTACGGGTTGAACCAGGCGTGCAGTTCCAGACCGCGCGCGTGGGCCTCGCGCACCGCGGTGCCCAGCGGGTCCCAGCCGGGGTCCCGGCCCTGGACGCCGGTCAGGTAACGGGACCAGGGCTCGTACGGCGAGGGCCACAGCGCGTCGGCGGCGGGACGGACCTGGAAGATCACGGTGTTCAGGCGCAGGCGTACCGCCGTGTCCAGGTGGCCGAGCAGTTCGGCGCGCTGGCGTGCGGGGGTGAGGCCGGTGCGTGAGGGCCAGTCGCGGTTCGAGGCGGTCGCGAGCCACATGCCCCGCATGGCGGGCCGGGCCGCCTGCCGCCGCGGCGCGGCCGCGTCCTGGACGGCCGCCGCGTCCCCCGCCGTACCGAGCCCCGACAGCGTCGCGAGCGCGGCCACCGCGAACGCCCTGCGTGGCAGTCGCCCCATATCCGTACCCCTCACGTCTCGGATCCGTCCGGTCACGTACCGTATCGGCACTCAGCATGCACCACCCCGACGATCGATCATCGATACTTGGGAGTAACGTGCACGTTCGGAGCAGGGACCGAACAACGGACGACCTGCCAGGCAGTGCGGATCAGCGAAGGGGACGATGTGACCGACATCGAACGCGTCGGAGTGGTGGGCTGCGGCCAGATGGGAGCGGGCATTGCCGAGGTGTGCGCCCGCGCCGGACTGGACGTGAAGGTCGCCGAGACCACCGGCGAAGCCCTGGAGATCGGCCGGACCCGGCTCTTCTCCTCCCTGTCCAAGGCGGCCGGGCGCGGGAAGATCTCCGAGGACGAGCTCAAGGCCACCCAGGACCGGCTGAGCTTCACCACGGACCTCGGCGAGTTCGCCGACCGTGACCTGGTGATCGAGGCCGTCGTCGAGAACGAGCAGGTCAAGACCGAGATCTTCCAGGTGCTCGACCAGGTGGTGACCAGGCCGGACGCGATCCTGGCCTCCAACACCTCCTCGATCCCGCTGGTGAAGCTGGCCGTCGCGACCTCGCGTCCGGACCAGGTCATCGGCATCCACTTCTTCAACCCGGCCCCGGTGCAGCAGCTCGTGGAGCTGATCCCGGCGCTGACCACCTCCGAGGGCACCATCGGCCGCGCCCAGCTCTTCGCCGAGAAGGCGCTCGGCAAGCACGCGATCCGCGCCCAGGACCGCTCGGGCTTCGTCGTCAACGCGCTGCTGATCCCGTATCTCCTGTCCGCGATCCGGATGTTCGAGTCGGGCATGGCGAGCCGCGAGGACATCGACAACGGCATGGAGATGGGCTGCGCCCACCCGATGGGCCCGCTGAAGCTGTCCGACCTGATCGGCCTCGACACGGTGGCCTCGGTCGCGTACTCGATGTACCAGGAGTACAAGGAGCCGCTGTACGCCGCTCCCCCGCTGCTCCAGCGCATGGTCGACGCCGGCCGGCTGGGCCGCAAGTCCGGTTCGGGCTTCTACAGCTACGGCTGAGCTGCCGAACGGCGGGAGAACACCCGCTCCGCTTCGCTGAGTTCACGCGGGCCCGGCACCTTCCACGGTGCCGGGCCCGCGGTGTTCACACGCCGTGTGCGGACCGGGCCCGCATATGCCCGGCGCACACTCTCCCCACCTGTCCACCAGGCGAGTTGACTTTCCGTGCGCAGACACAGGGATGTGCCGACCACGGAAAGGAGCGGACTCGTGACCGCCGACCCCGAGCATCCCGCGGCACCGAAGGAGATCGCGGAGTTACGCCGGTCGCTCGAAGTGGGGTTCACCCGCATCGAGGGAGGACTGGCGCTGCTCACCCAGCGCGACGACCAGACGGCCAAGGACCTCGATGACCTGAGCACGCGGATCGTCGCGCTCGAACACACCCGCTGGCCACTGCCCACCGTCGCCGCCGTCGCGGCCGTGGGCGCCCTGGCCCTCGCGGTCTGGCAGGCTCTGGGCCACTAGCGCTCCGCCGTCCCGGCCATGCGGCGGGACGCGGGTGCCGGTCAGGGCAACACGTCCTGACCGAGCCTGAGATGGTGCAGGAGCAGCAGTGCGGCCGCCATGTTGGCGGCCGGGACCTCACCGCGGGCGACCATGTCGGGAACGAGTTTGAGGGGGACCCACTCCCGGCGGTCCGATTCGAAGTCGTCCACGGGGTGTCCGATGTACGCGCCCTCGTCGGCCCAGTAGATGTGATGCCGGGCGTCGGTGAGCCCGTTGGAGGGCTCGACACTCATCAGATGCCGCAGGGGTCCCGGCCGCCAGCCGGTCTCCTCCTCCAGTTCGCGGGCCGCCGCCACAGCGATGTCCTCGCCGTCCTCCACGACGCCCGCCGGGAGCTCCCATCCCCAGCTGTCGGTGATGAAGCGGTGCCGCCACAGCAGCAGCACCTCGTTGGCCTCGTTCACCACCGTGGCCACAGCGACGGGCCGCAGCCGTATCAGGAAGTGATCGAGATGCCGCCCGTCCGGCAGCTCCACATCTGCGAGATTGACGCTGAACCAGCGGTTTTCATACACAGTTTGTTCGTTCTGTTTCGTCCACTGCACGGTTCTGCCACCTTCCGCCGAGTGAAGGCAATATCGCAGCAGCCGCGTCCCGACAGCAGGGCTCACCGGGGTCGGGGCGCAGCACGGTGGCGGTGAACGCAGGGGCGTGCCGGGCCGCTCCCTACAGCGGTACGCGCAGTGCGCCGTCGATGAGTTCAGCGGCCTCGGTCGTCCCCGCGCAGCCGCTGCGCACCAGGTGTTCGCGTACCGCGCGCAGTCTGTCGCGCAGCCGCTGGGACTCCATTCCCCGTGCCTGCTCGGCCATTTGAACGGCCGTCGCCACCGCTTTGTCGGCGTTGCCCTGGCGCAGTTCGATCTGGCTCAGCATGGCCAGCCGGTGCACCCGTCCCCGGTCGTGCGCCGGATTGTCGACGGCGGCCGCGGCGTGCTCCGCGGCGGCCACCAGGTCGCCGAGGCTGAGCAGTGCCTCCGCCACCTGCACGTTGACCAGTCCCGGCTGGACATAGCCGGTCTCGTCGGGCTCGTAACCGCGCCGGATACGCTCGGCGGCCTGCTCGGCACGCCGTATGCAGGACAGCGCGCTGCTGCCGTCGCCGAGGTGCGCGTACGCCTTGGCCTGCATGGCGTAGAGGTCGGAGGCGAGCGCCGGTGTGATGTGGCGCCCCGCGGCGCGCAGCGCGGCCTCGGCGAAGGCGACCGCCTGCCGGTACTCGCGCATGAACAGCGACTGGTTGACCAGCAGCGCTATGACGTAGGCGCCAAGTCCCCTGTCCCCGCTGGCCTTCGCCAGGCGCAGCGCCTGGTGGAAGTAGCGCTGGGCGAGTCCGTGCGCGTCGGAGTCGTAGGCGCAGATGCCCGCGATGGCCACCAACCCGCCCGTCGCACGGTGCAGTTGGCGCCCAGTGGCGTCGGTGTAGCTGCCGCGCAGCAGGGGCGCGGTCTCGGCGTTCAGGAAGCCGACGATCCGGGTGCGGGTCGCCATGCCCCCCGCCTTGCGGTACATCTGCTCGTAGTGGGCCCGTGCCGCGCGCAGCATGTCGATGTCGGCCATGCTGACCTGATGGCGGCCGCCGCGGGAGACGTCCACGTCCTCGGGCGGGTTCTCCCACTCCCACACGGGCATCACGGCGGGGGTTCCGGTGACGGCCTGGGCGCCGAGGATGTGCGGGCGCTGCTGTTCGTCGGAGCGCCACAGCGCGGTGGCGCGCTCGACGAAGCCGGAGAGCGAACCGGTGTGCGGGGTGGAGGGCTCGCCGGGGACCCCGAGGCCGATGTCGTCGAGCGTGACGGGCCGGTGCAGTCGTCCGGCGAGCACCTCGCAGATCAGGTCGGGCACCTGACCGCGCGGTCGCTGGCCCTTCAGCCACCGTGCCACGGCGGTGTGTTCGTAGCGCAGGGCCAGCCCGCGGGCCCGGCCCGCCTGGTTGACGTGGGCGGCGAGTCCCGCGTGCGAGACGCCCGCCTCGTCGAGGATCGCGTCGAGCAGAGTGTTGGGCTGCATGGGAGGCCCCCCGGGTGGCTCGTTGCCGACGGCGCCGGCCGGGCCCGACCGCTCCCGACCGCACCAGAGAGAGTAGTGCGTCCTCTTTCACACGGGGTGTGATGGGAATGCCCGTATCCGCGCTGTGCGCGCGCTGTCGCGGAGAGTTTCGCACCGGTTGACTGAAATGCCTCGCAAGAGGCCGGCCGGGCCGCCGGCTCCCCCTCGTACAGTACGGCGGCCCGCTCCGCGCCGTCCGCCCGGCCGCCTGCCCGACACTCCGTGGCCGGGCGGACGGCAGAGCCGGTCGGCCGGAGCGACCGCGGGACTCCGGTCGTCCGGGAGTGGGTCCCGTGGCCGGTCGTCCCCGGGCGCGCGGAACCGCGACCGCCGTTCCCGTGGTCGGCCCGGTGCCGCCGGCGTCCTTCACGGTGTCCGGCCGGACAGGTCCTGGCGGGGCACGTGCCCGGAGACATGGTCGTGTTTCAGGGCGAGCGGCCGGCGCCCGTTGCGCAGGACGAGGACGGCCACGTCGTCGTCCGGTCTGCCGCCGGTGTGGCGCAGCAGGCCGGTGAACACCGCGCGCAGCACGGCCTGCGGTTCGACGGGTCCGTCGCGGACGGCCGCCGCGAGCGCCGGGAGCAGCGGGAAGAACCGGCCCCGGGCGTCCCGCGCGTCCTCGGCGCCGTCGGTGTGCAGGAAGAGCCCTTCGCCGGGCCGGAGCCGGCCGCAGGATTCGGCCGGCAGACGGGCCGGCAGCGGGAACGGCCCGAGCGGGGGCAGGGGTTCGGCGCGGACGAACGGCCGGACGCGGCCCCGGGTGAGCAGGTACGGCCAGGGGTGGCCGCAGTTGAGGGCGTGCACCTCGCCGTTCCCGCGGATCTCCAGGAGCAGGACGGTGACGAACTCCTCGACGGCGTGGTGGTCGGACTCGGGTCCGGCACAGGCGTGTTCGGACCGGTCCCGCTCGCGCAGGTGCCGGGCCAGCGCCCGCTCGAGTCGTCTGAGGACGCCGCCGAGTTCGGCCTCGTCGTGCGCGGCCTCGCGGAAGCTGCCGAGGACGGCGGCGACGGTCCCGACGGCGCCCAGTCCGTGCCCCCGGACGTCCCCCATCACGACCCGCACGCCGTGCTCGGTGGCGATCGCCTCGTACAGATCGCCGCCGATGCTCGCGCCGTGGTCCGCGGAGAGCTGGGCCGCGGCGATGTCCAGCCCGTCGATGCGCGGTGGCAGCGGGCGCAGCAGCACGTTCTGCGCGGCTCCCGCGATTCTGCGGACCTGCCGGAGCTCGCGCAGCAGCGCTCTTCTGACGTGGAGTATCAGCCCGGCTCCGACCGCGAGGAAGACGGCGCTGGTGACGGCGCGGGCGCCGAGCCCGTTCTCCTGCGCGAGCGGACAGGCCATCTTGTACGAGATCGCGAGCGCGCCCCAGACCGCGGGCAGCCCCAGGTTCACCGCGCGGCGCAGCGGCGGCCGGTCGGCGGTGTGCGGGACCCGGTGATCGAGGACGCCCTGTCCGCAGTCTTCGCGGAACAGGCCGAGGCGCGGCCGGCGGGCGCGCACCGCCCGGTCGAATCCGGCCCTCAGCCGGTCACGCCGACGACGCGGCCCCGGGACCGACCTGGCCGGCTTCCGCGAATGCGTCTGGAGCGTCGCCCTGCGGGGAGCCCCAGCCTTGATACGGATCATGCCGATTGGCCCCCCAATAGGCACTGACGGCGCAGAACGGGCCTCGGAGAGACCGCTCCGATTCTGTCGACCCCCGCCCCGGCCGGGCAGGGTCACCCGGACATGTCACCCGAATGAGTGAGGTGTCCTCGGCGGTCCGCATTTATGCAGGCAGAAGCCGACCCACCAGCGAAAAGGCCCCGACAAGCTCGCCGCGCAGCGGAGTCATGGGTCCGGAAAGGGGAGCGGGGAACCGGGCGCCCCGACCGCGGATGATCCGCGGTCGGGGCGCCCGGTTCCCCGGCGCGTCGGGCGGAGCCGTCAGGCTCCGCGCAGCACGGCTCCCGTTCGCTCGGCGGCGAGCGCCACGGCCGCGTCACGGGCCGCGGAGGCCTCGTCGACGGTCAGCGTGCGGTCGGCGGCACGGAACCGCAGCGCGTAGGCGAGGGACTTCTTGTCCTCGCCGAGCTGCGCGCTCTCGTACTCGTCGAACAGCCGGATGGACTCGAGGAGTTCACCCGCGCCCTCGTGCAGGGCCGCCTCGACGTCCGCGTGCGGGACGCGTCGGTCGACGACCAGCGCGACGTCCTGCGTGGCGACCGGGAAGGTCGAGATCTTCGGGCCCTTGGGGTGGCCCGAGCTCGCCCGCTCCAGCGCGTCCAGGTCCAGCTCCATCGCGCAGGTGCGCGCGGGCAGGCCCAGCGTCTTCAGGACACCGGGGTGCAGCTCACCGGCGTACCCGACGACCTGCTCCGTGCCGTCCACGACGACCGCGAGCTCGGCGCAGCGGCCCGGGTGCCACGGACCGTACTGACCGGAGCGAACCAGGAGTTCGGTCCCCGACTCACGGGCCAGGATGCGGGCGGCCTCGATCGCGTCGGCCCAGTCGGCCGGGCGTCCCTTGCCCCACCAGCCGGCCTGCTCGCGCGCGCCCGCGAGGACGACGGCGGCGTGCCGGGGCTGGACGGGAAGTGCGGCGGTCAGGGACGCGATCTCCTCGTCGGCGGGACGGCGGTCGACGGGCAGCCGCCCGGCGACGCGCAGTTCCTCGCGCGGGTGGAAGACCAGACCGGTCTCGAAGAGCGCCAGGTCGTGGCTGCCGCGTCCGTCGTTGCGGCGCAGGGCCTGCAGCAGGCCCGGCAGCAGCGTCGTACGGAGCGCGGGCTCCTCGTCGGAGAGCGGGTTGACCAGCTTGACGACCTTGCGCTTCGGGTCGTCGTCGGCGAGGCCGAACTGGTCGAAGACGTGCTCGCCGATGAACGGGTAGTTCGGCGACTCGACGTATCCGGCGCCGGCCAGCGCGCGGCCGACCCGGCGGTGCAGCCGCTGCCGGTCGGTGAGGCCGAGGCCCGCCGGCGGCTTGGGCAGCGTGGAGGGCAGGTTCTCGTAGCCCTCGAGCCGGATGACCTCTTCGGCGAGGTCGTTCGGGTCGGTCAGGTCGGGCCGCCAGGACGGCACGGTGACGATCAGCTCGTCCTGACCGTAGACGTCGCAGCCGACCTCCTGGAGGCGGCGTACGACGGTCTCGCGGCCGTAGTCGACACCGGCCACCTTGTCCGGGTGGTCCGCCGGGATGGTGATGGTGTGCGGCGCGGACGGCGCGATCACCTCGGTGACCCCGGCGTCGGCGGTGCCGCCCGCGAGGAGCACGAGGAGGTCGACGGTCCGCTGGGCCGCGGCCGAGGTGGCCTCGGGGTCGGAGCCGCGCTCGAAGCGCTTGGACGCCTCGGAGGCCAGCTTGTGCCGGCGGGCCGTGCGCGCGATGGAGATCGGGTCGAAGTGCGCGGCCTCGATGACGACCTCGGTGGTGGTGCCCTCGGTGTCGTCGATCTCGGTGTGGGCGCCGCCCATGACGCCCGCGAGGCCGATGGGGCCGCGGTCGTCGGTGATCACCAGGTCGCCGGCGTCCAGCGTGCGCTTGACGCCGTCGAGGGTGGTGAGCTTCTCGCCCTTCTCGGCCCGGCGCACGCCGATCGTGCCCTGGACCCGGCTGCGGTCGTAGGCGTGCAGCGGCTGGCCGAGCTCCAGCATCACGTAGTTGGTGATGTCGACGGCGAGCGAGACCGGGCGCATGCCGGCCTTCTGCAGCCGGCGGCGCAGCCAGATCGGGGACTGGGCGTCGGGGTCGAGGCCGGTCACCGTCCGCGCGGTGAAGCGGTCGCAGCCCATGGGGTCGCTGATCCGCACCGGGTGCCCGAACGCGTTCGGGGCCGGCACGTCGAGCAGCGCGGGGTCGCGCAGCGGCAGGCCGTAGGCGATGGCGGCCTCGCGGGCCACACCGCGCAGCGACAGGGCGTAGCCGCGGTCGGGCGTGACCGCGATGTCGAGGACCTCGTCGACGAGCTGGAGCAGCTCGATCGCGTCGGTGCCGGGCTCGACCTCCGGCGGCAGCACGATGATGCCGCCGCTGCCGTCGTCGCCCATGCCCAGCTCGTCGCCGGAGCAGATCATGCCGTGCGAGGTCTTGCCGTACGTCTTGCGCGCGGCGATCGCGAAGTTGCCGGGCAGGACGGCGCCGGGCAGGACCACGACCACCTTGTCGCCGACGGCGAAGTTGCGCGCGCCGCAGACGATCTCCTGGGGCTCACCGGTGCCGTTGGCGGTGCCGACGTCGACGGTGCAGAAGCGGATGGGCTTCTTGAACTCCGTCAGTTCCTCGATGGTGAGCACCTGGCCGACGACCAGGGGACCCTTGAGGTCGGCGCCGAGCTGCTCGACCGTCTCGACCTCGAGCCCTGCCGAAATGAGCTTGGCCTGGACGTCGCGCCCGGTCTCCGTCGCCGGCAGGTCGACGTACTCCCGCAGCCAAGAAAGCGGGACCCGCATCAGATCTCCATCCCGAACGGCCGGGTGAACCGGACGTCACCCTCGACCATGTCTCGCATGTCTTCAACGTTGTGACGGAACATCAGCATCCGCTCGATGCCGAACCCGAAGGCGAATCCGCTGTACTTCTCCGGGTCGACGCCGCAGGCGACGAGCACGCGCGGGTTGACCATGCCGCAGCCGCCGAGCTCGATCCAGCCCTCGGAGGAGCAGGTCCGGCAGGGACGGTCGGGGTTGCCGACGGACTCGCCCTTGCAGACGTAGCAGAGCATGTCCATCTCGGCGGACGGCTCGGTGAAGGGGAAGTAGTTCGGGCGCAGCCGGGTCTTCATGTCCGAGCCGAAGAGCGACTGGACCATGTGATCCAGGGTGCCCTTGAGGTCGGCCATGGTCAGGCCCTCGTCGACGGCCAGCAGCTCGATCTGGTGGAAGACCGGGGTGTGCGTGGCGTCGAGCTCGTCCGTGCGGTAGACGCGGCCGGGGCACACGACGTAGACGGGCGGCTCCCGGTCGAGCAGGGCGCGGGCCTGCACCGGCGAGGTGTGGGTGCGCAGCACGACACCGGACTCGTCGCCGTGGGTGCCCTCGGGGCCCTGGACGAAGAAGGTGTCCTGCATCTGCCGGGCCGGGTGGTCCGGGCCGAAGTTCAGGGCGTCGAAGTTGAACCACTCCGCCTCGACCTCGGGGCCCTCGGCGACCTCGTATCCCATGGACACGAAGACGTCCGCGACCCGCTCCATCATGGTGGTCAGCGGGTGCCGGGCGCCGGAGGGCACACGGTCGTACGGCAGGGTGACGTCGACCGCCTCCTCGACCAGTACGCGCGCGTCGCGCTCGGCCTCCAGCTCGGTCTGGCGGGCGGCGAGGGCCTTGTTCACGGCGCCCCGGGCCTGGCCGACGAGCTTGCCGGCCGCGGCCTTGGCCTGCGGGGGCAGTGCGCCGATCTCGCGGTTGGCGAGGGCCAGCGGGGAGGTGCCGCCGGTGTGGGCGACCTTGGCCTCCTGAAGCGCGTCGAGGTCGCCGGCGGCGGCGAAGGCGGCGAGCGCCTCGTCCCGCATGCGCTCGATCTCTTCCGGTTTCAAGGCCTCGACCTCTACAGGGTCGTACGACTTATTAGGTGCCGACATCTCTTCCCGTGCTTCCGGTTGGCTGGCTGAGGGTCCCCGTCATCGACTCGGAGACGAATCGTCCGCAGATGAGTGGACGCAAAGGTGCCAAAGGCCGAGTCTAACGGGGGTGAGGGTCCGCCCAGGACGGGGCGTCCTCGCGGTGTTCGGGTGCGGAGGCGCCCGTGGGGGCCGCTGCGGCGCTAGAGGAGATACGCCGGGGTGCCCACGGGCAGCGTAAATCGGAACTCGGCGCCCCCGCCGGGGGCGCGTCCGACCGTGATCGTGCCGCCGTGGGCTTCGACGATGCCCTTGACGATGTAGAGCCCGAGGCCGGTGCCGCCGCGCTTGCTGCCCCGCCAGAAGCGGGTGAAGACGCGGTTCATGGACTCCTCCGGGATTCCGGTGCCCTCGTCGCTCACGGTGACCGACGTGACGGCGTTCGCCGTGCCCTCCTCGTCCGGCCGCTCGCGCGGGGACGTGGAGGGTGCCACGTCGATGGTGACGGTTCCCTCGCCGTGGCGCACCGCATTTTCGATCAGGTTGCTGAGCACCTGGTCGACCTTGTCGGGGTCGGCCCACAGGGCGGGCAGGGGCTGCTCGATGCGCAGCAGGAAGCGGTCGGCGGGCTGGCCGGAGGCGACGTACGCCTGGATGTGGCGGCCGACGGCGGCGCCGATGTCGACGGGCTGACGGCGTACCTCGAGGCGGCCGGAGTCGATGCGGGAGATGTCCAGGAGTTCGGCGATGAGCCGGGTGACGCGGTTGGCGTCGGCGTCGACGGTCTCCAGCATCAGTTTCTTCTGGTCGTCGGTGAAGCGTTCCCACTTGGCGAGCAGGGTCGCGGTGAAGCCCTTGACGGAGGTGAGCGGCGAGCGCAGTTCGTGGGCGACCGTGGCGATCAGCTCGGCGTGGCTGCGCTCGGTGCGGCGCCGGGCCTCGGTGTCCCGCAGGCAGACGACGACCCGGCGGACCGGTCCGGTGGGGTGGGTGCGCACGTAGCGCGCGGAGACGAGGATCTCGCGGCCGCCGGGGAGCAGCAGGTTCCGTTCGGGCTGGCCGTTGCGGATGGCGAGCCCGCCGTAGGGGTCGGTCAGCTGCCACCAGCGCCGGCCTTCGAGGTCCTCCAGCGGGAGGGCCGCTTCGAGCCGGAGGCCGAGGGCCTCGCCGGCGGGGACCGCGGTGATCCGGGCGGCGGCGGCGTTGAAGCAGACGACCCGGCCGCTCTCGTCGGCGACCACGATCCCGTCGGGCAGATCGTCGGGGTCTATGCCGAGGCCGGCTCCGGCGGTGTCATCGGGCCGGGGCGCGGAAGTGCCGCGCGCGTCCCGCGCTCGCAGCGCGCTGTGGGCACCGCCCGTGCCGACACTCATCCCCGTACCCCACCTCTCGTCTGGCGCAGAGGGCCCCCGGGCCCGTCACCCTACTAGCTGCCGGTGACGGAGCGGCACCCTGTGGAGGCGCGCTGTGCACGGGCTGACGCGTAGAGACATACGGCCGCGGCCGTCGCCAGGTTCAGGCTCTCGGCCTTTCCGTGGATCGGAACGCGCACGACGGCGTCGGCCAGCGCGCGGGTCTCCTCCGGAAGCCCCCAGGCCTCGTTGCCGAAGACCCAGGCGGTGGGGCCGCCCATGGTGCCCTTGTCGAGTTCGTCGTCGAGGTCGTCCTCCCCGGCGCCGTCGGCGGCCAGGATGCGGACGCCGGCGTCCTTGAGTCCGGCCACGGCCTGCTCGACGGGCACGCCGACGGCGACGGGCAGATGGAACAGGGACCCGACGGAGGCACGTACGGCCTTGGGGTTGTACAGGTCGACGGACGCGTCGGTGAGGACGACGGCCTCGGCGCCGGCGGCGTCCGCGCAGCGCAGCACGGTTCCGGCGTTCCCGGGGTCGCGGACGTGGGCGAGCACGGCGACGAGCTTCGGGCGGGCGGCGAGGATCTCCTCGAAGGGCGTGTCGACGAACCGGCACACGCCGACGATTCCCTGCGGGGTCACGGTGGTGGAGATGTCCGCGATGACCTGCTCGTCGGCCAGGTGGACGCGGGCTCCGACGGTGCGGGCCTCCGCGACGAGGTCGGCGTACCGCTCGGCGGCCTCCACGGTGGCGAACAGCTCGACGAGCGTGTCACCGCCGTGTGCCGCAGCCTCCCGCACGGCCTGCGGCCCCTCGGCGAGAAACAGCCGTTCCTTCCCCCGGAAGTTCCGCCGGGCCAGCCGCCGCGCGGCCGAGACGCGGGGGGAACGAGGCGAGATCAGCTCGGGGCTGGCGGAGGGCATTTCAGGTTCACCTTCGATATCTGGGACGACTGCAACCCGCTAGGGGCGCGGGGAACTGCGCGATCAGCCCCCACTGGCCCGCACCCGGGCGAACAGCCTCAACGGGCGTCAGCAGCAAAGGACCCGCAGGCTGAAACCTGCGGGTCCTTCAGTCACGTCGGCAAAAGCCAGCGCAGCGTCACGCGGCCTTCGGCGCGTTGACGTCCGACGGCAGCGCCTTCTGCGCGACCTCGACGAGCGCGGCGAACGCGTTGGCGTCGTTGACGGCCAGCTCCGCGAGGATCTTGCGGTCCACCTCGATGTTGGCGGCCTTCAGACCCTGGATGAGGCGGTTGTACGTCATGCCGTTCTGGCGGGCCGCAGCGTTGATGCGCTGGATCCACAGCTGACGGAAGTCGCCCTTGCGCTTCTTGCGGTCGTTGTAGTTGTAGACCAGCGAGTGGGTGACCTGCTCCTTGGCCTTGCGGTACAGGCGCGAACGCTGACCGCGGTAGCCGGAGGCCGCCTCGAGGATCGCCCGGCGCTTCTTGTGGGCGTTGACTGCCCGCTTGACGCGTGCCACTTTTTAACTCCTTGTAGCGGGGCCGTGGTTGGACTCACACGACCCGAAATCGATTGGGTCCCGGATCAGACGTACGGCGCTGGGCGCCGGTACGTCACTTGCCGAGAAGCTTCTTGATCTTCGCGGCGTCGCCCGGGGCCATCTCGGCGGTGCCGGTCAGGCGGCGCGTCACGCGGGACGACTTGTGCTCGAGCAGGTGGCGCTTGCCGGCGCGCTCACGGAGCACCTTGCCGGAGCCGGTGATCTTGAAGCGCTTGCTGGCACCGCTGTGCGACTTGTTCTTCGGCATAGCGCCGTTCTCTCCTCGTCAGTGGCGTTCCGGTGCCCGGTCGCGGGACCGGGCACGGGTGGAACGTCATATGTATCGATTGACATCCCGGGGCGGGGGCCCTGGGATCAGGCCTCGGCTGACGCCTCGGCCGGGGTCTCGGCCGACTCGGCCTCGGCGGGCGCGCTCTCGGTGCTGCCACCGTCGGCGACGACCTCTTCTGCGGCGTTCTGCGAGCGACCGGGGTTGGCCTTCGCTTCCGCCTTGCGAGCCGCCTGAGCCTCACGGGCCTCGGCCATCGCCTCGGTCTTCTTCTTGTGCGGACCGAGAACCATGATCATGTTTCGGCCGTCCTGCTTCGGGTTCGACTCGATGAACCCGAGGTCCTCGACGTCCGTGGCCAGACGCTGCAGCAGTCGGTAGCCGAGCTCCGGCCGGGACTGCTCGCGACCACGGAACATGATCGTGATCTTGACCTTGTCGCCCTGCTTGAGGAACCGGACGACGTGACCCTTCTTCGTGTCATAGTCGTGCGGGTCGATCTTCGGCCGGAGCTTCATCTCCTTGATGACCGTGTGCGCCTGGTTCTTGCGCGCCTCACGGGCCTTCATGGCCGATTCGTACTTGAACTTGCCGTAGTCCATGAGCTTGCAGACGGGCGGGCGGGCGTTCGCCGCCACCTCGACGAGGTCGAGGTCGTACTCCTGAGCAAGCTCAAGGGCCTTGGCAAGCGGAACAATCCCGACCTGCTCGCCGCTGGGACCGACAAGTCGCACTTCGGGAACGCGAATCCGGTCGTTGATGCGGGGCTCGGCGCTGATGGATCCTCCTCGGTAGCACCACACGGCGGTCTGGCGGACAGCCGCGTATGTCTCTGATGACACTTTGACCAACCGCCGCAGGGCATGAAAAATGCCCCGGACGGGACACAGGCGGGGCTCCATGACAACCGGAGCACCGCCGCGGTCAACCGCGGGGCGCGCACTCGGGCGACTCCATCGTCCGTACGGAACGATGGCGGCCGCCTGACCGGATGACCCGCCGTCCCGGAGGACGGTCAGGTGGGAGATCGGAGCCTCCACTTGTGGGCCGGGCACAAGGTGTCCGGCCGGTCGTTACACAAGGTTAGCAGTTCCGCCGGGTACGCGCTAACCGGAGGCCTCCTCACCGCCGCCCACCGGGCGCGGGCGCCCCCGGCCCGGCGGGCGGCGGGCTCCCGTGGACGGGGCCGCGCGCGCCGGGGCCTATCGTGTGAGGCATGAGTGACACCCCTCCCCAGAACCCCGACTACGACACCATGACCCGCGACATCGCCGAGGTCCCCGCGGTCGAGGTCATCGTGACGGTCGCCGTGAACCTGATGAGCGCCGCAGCCGTGAAGCTCGGTCTCACCGAGGAGGGCGACGAGCACAAGGACCTGGACGAGGCGCGCAAGCTGGTCACCGCCCTCGCCGGCCTGCTCGACGCGAGCGCGACCGAGATCAGCTCCTTCCACGCCGCGCCGCTGCGCGACGGCCTGAAGTCCCTCCAGCTCGCCTTCCGCGAGGCGTCCCTCGTCCCGGACGAGCCCGGCCAGGGCCCCGGCGAGAAGTACACGGGCCCCGTCTACGGCTGACCCGTGCCCGTGTCCGTACGAGCCGTCGCACGGACACGGACCCGCCCGCGTACCTATCCGCGTACGTACAGGGGCTCGCCCGGAGGCGTCGCCCCGGCCGGCAGCAGTGCCAGGTCGAGGCCGCGCACCAGGCGGGCCCTCAGTGTTTCGTCGGCCGCGAGCCGCTCCGCCACCGCGCGTGCGGTCTCGGCGGGGGCGGCGGAGGGGTCGAGCACGAGCGCGAGGGTGCCGTCCGCCGGGCCCGGGCCGAGATGGGCGCGGGCCACCAGCGGCTCGGCGGCGACCGAGGCCCGTACCGCCTCCACGACGGCGGGATCGGCGAGCGGATCGGCGGTCGTACGTCCCTCGGCGACCGCCAGCAGGGCGGGACCCGTCAGCTCGTAGGCCACGGGCCCGGCCAGGTCCAGCACGATCGTGTCGGCCTTCTCGTGGACCGCGGCCTCCAGGACCTGGTTCAGCCGTACGGCGACGGGGCGGGCCTCGGGGTCCCAGCGGGCCAGCGCATCCGTGGAGGTGAAGGCGGGCAGGGCCGTACGTTTCCCGGCCTTGAGCGTGGGCACGGCCATGTCACTGGTCTTCTCGCGGCGCAGCCCGTTCTCGTCCTCCTCGACCTCGCCGAGCATCGCCACGACGGGCACGAGCAGCCGGGCGCCCGAGAGGGCCTCCAGGACCGGCGGCACGGCGGAGCGGTCGGCGGACCAGGCCGCGAGCGCGGCACTCAGCCGGGGGTCGGCGGAGCCGTCGTCGTCGGGGAAGCCGGAGTCGGGAATGTTCTTGTTCGCCACGGTCCCCGACCCTATCGGGGGGATACTGCTGCGCTTGTGCGGCCCCCGTAACGCGCGGGCGACGGGATTCATGCGTTTCTCAGTTTTCCCTGACACGCCTTTCACACGCGTCTAACCGCGGGCACAGCACAGCCGTCCAGCATCGCCGGATGGACCGTCACAGAGCACGCGGGCGCCGTGCCCGGCCCTCCCGCGGCAAGCCGCTCCTGTACACCGCGGTGGCCTCCTTCGTCCTCGTCGGCGCCACGGCTGCCGGGACGGTGTACATGAAGGCGCAGGCGCACGACGGCTCCGGCGTCGTATCGTCTGCGGCGTCGGCGTCGCCCTCCGCGTCACCGGCCGGGAGCGAGGAGGCGTCGGTGGAACCCGTGGCGGAGCCCTCCGTGGACCGGGACGCGCTGCTCGCCAAGGCACTGAAGTCGGTGACCGTGGCAGCCGGTGCGAAGACCTCGGTCGCCGTCCTCGACATCGACTCCGGCGAGAGCGCCGTCCACGGCGACACGGCCTTCGACACCGCGAGCATCGTCAAGGTGAACATCCTGGCCGCGCTGCTGCTCCAGGCGCAGGACGCGGACCGGCATCTCACCGCGCGGGAGAAGACGTACGCCACCGCGATGATCGAGAACAGCGACAACGCGTCGGCGACCGCGCTGTGGGCCTCCATCGGCCGGGCCGACGGGCTGGACGCCGCGAACAAACGCTTCGGGCTGACGGACACCCACGGCGGCGACGGCGAGCTGTGGGGTCTGACGCAGACCACCGCCGGCGACCAACTGACCCTGCTGCGCCAGGTGTTCGGGGACGACTCCGAACTGAGCGCGGCCTCGCGGTCCTATCTCCAGGGGCTGATGGGCGAGATCGAGACCGACCAGCAGTGGGGGGTGTCCGCCGCCGGCGACGATTCGGGCTGGGCGCTCAAGAACGGGTGGCTGGCGCGCAGCACGACCGGGCTGTGGGACATCAACAGCATCGGGCGGATCTCGGCCGACGGCCGCGACTACCTCGTGGCGACGCTGTCGAACGGCAACTCCACGCAGGCCAAGGGCATTTCGCTGGTGGAGGCGGTGTCGAAGGCGGCGGTGGCCTCGTTCCGGGACACGGCCGAGGACTGAGGCCCCGGACGGCGTTCGCCGCCGAACCGGTTCGGGGCGGATGGTTGCCGGACAGTATGTCCCGCCAAACCTGTTCAGGGGCGGGCGGGTTGCCGAACCGCGTTCGCCGCTAGGGCCGTTCGAACGGGTTCGAGGGTCTGCGTCCGCGCCACAGGAACACCGCCGCCGTCAGCAGGCCGAGGCCCAGGGCGCCCGCGAGGGGAGCGGCCCAGTCGGCCGAACCACCGCCGTCGTCGGGGGTGTCGGGCCCCGTACCGAAGTACTTCTGGCCGTACGCGGCCGCCTTGGGGCCGCCCTCCGGCTTGATCCGGCCGGCCGCCTTGATGGCCGCGGCGGGGTCGACGAAGCCGTAGCCGCGGGAGTCGTCACGGCCTCCGGAGGGAACGTTGCGGGCGGTGTCCTCCAGCAGCCGCTTGATCTGCGCCGGGGACAGCCCCGGGTGGGCGGCCTTGACGAGCGCGACCGCGCCGGAGACGAACGCGGACGCCGCGCTGGTGCCCCAGCCCTCGTAGTACCGGTCGTCCGGGTCGGCGATGACCACGTCGACACCCGGGGCGCTCACGGTGGCGTACCAGCGGCGGGTGGAGAAGGAGGCGTGGGTTCCGTAGCGGTCCACGGCGGTCGCCGCGATGACGCCGGGGTAGGCGGCGGGGTACGAGATGTGGTCGCCCTTCTCCCCGCCGTTGCCGGCGGAGGCGACGACGGCGACGCCCTTCTTCAGCGCGTACTGGACGGCTTCGTCCTCGGCGGGTTCGGGGTGGGCGGACCTGGAGTCGTCGCCGAGGGAGAGGTTGATGACGTCGGCGCCGTGGTCGGCGGCCCAGCGGATGCCCTCCGCGAGGGCGTTGCCACGGGTGTTGCGGGCCTTGGAGCGGGCCGGGTCCTTGTCCTCGAGGATGACGCGGACGGGCAGGATCCTGGCTTCCGGGGCGATCCCCATGACGCCGTCGGCGTCGCCCGGCCCGTGGCCGTGACCGGCGATGATGCCGGCCATGGCGGTGCCGTGCCGGGCCCAGGTCCGGTCACCGCGGCTCGCGCCGAAACCGACCATGTCCTTCTCGCCGAGCACGTTGCCCTTGAGATCCGGGTGCCGGGCGTCGACGCCGGTGTCGAGGACGGCGACGGTGACGCCCTTGCCCTTGGTCGTGCGCCACGCCTGCTGCGTGTGCATCGCGTCGAGGCCCCACTGCTGGGCACGTATGCCGTCGGCGTGCGCGGCCGTGGAGGGCACCAGCGCGAGGGAGGCGGCGAGGATCGCGGTGAGGGCACCGGAGCGGCGGGAGAGCCGGGGCCGGCGGGTCGCCGTGCGCCGGGTGCGGCCGTCGGGGCCGTCGTCGCGGGTCATGACGGCTTCTCCGTGGACGAGGTGACGGTCTTGCGAAGGCCTCGCTCGACCCGGTCGGCGAGGCCCTGCGCCTCGTGGCCGAGGCCCGACTGGGCCGCGGCCGTGGTCGCCTCCGGCTTCATCGCCTCGGCGGCGGGCTGCGGGGCGGCGACCGTACGCCCGTCGGCGAACCCGGAGACCGCGTACACGACGACGGGGGCGTCCGTGAGGACGGACACCGTCCACGAGGCACGCTGGGCCCTGCCGAAGCCTGCAGCAGCGGTGCCCTCGGCCGCGTAGGGCAGGGGCAGCAGGTCGGTGCGCCGGTCCAGGCCCTCCTTGCGGAAGCGGGCCTTCAGGGAGGTCATGCCCGCCGCGTCCGCCTTGGTGAACAGCAGACCGACGGTGGTGACATGGCTGCGGGTCGCGTCCACGTAGGTGGCACGCAGCAGGCGCAGGCAGCCGACGGGGGCGAGGGCCTGGCGCAGCAGTGGGTCGAAGGCGTCCTTGCAGCCGGTGTCGGGGGCGACGGCGATCCGCGTCCAGGCCCGGTCGGAGCCGCCGGGGCCCGCGCCGTCGCCGCGCACGGTCGGCGGGAAGAGCTGGTCCACGGGCACGCTGTGCCAGAGCGCTCCGGCCGCCGTGAACGCGCCGGGCGAACCGGCCGCGTCCGTGTCGTCGCCGGTGAGCCAGCTGCCGGTCACGGCGCCGCCGATGAGCCCGAGGCCGAGCACGAGGCAGGTCGCGGCGGCCACGGCACCCGGCCGGATCCGCCCGCGGAACGGACGTACCCGCGCGGTGTCGCCGCCGTACGTCTCGGGCTCCGCGAAGGTCACGAAGGGGCGCCGCAGGTCCGGGGCGGTTCCGGTGGGAGCCGCCGCCGACGGTGCCGGAACGAACGCAGGCGAGCCGGCGGAGCCGTCGACCGACCGGTCCGGCCCGGTCCGCGTCACCTCTCCGAAGCGCTCCCCGAAACCGGGCTCCCGTTCGGACACTCCCGGCTCGGAGGGGTGCGAGGGGGCGGACGGTCGCTGAAGCCCGGCCGGGTGCGAGGAGCCGGACAGGCCGGGCTCGAAGGTGCGCGACGGCTCGGGGGCCCGCGGGGGCACGGCCGGGCGCGCGGGGGCCGACGGGTGCGTGGTCTGGGGCGAGCTCTGCAGCCCGGCCGGCCGCGAGGGCTCCGAGGGGCGCGGGGCGCCGAGGGTGCGCGACGGGTCCGAGGACCGCGGGCGTTCCGAGGGCGCGACGGGCTCCGAGGGGGGCGGGGCCTCGAAGGCGGGCGGGGCCTCGGACGGGCGCTGCGGCGCGGCGGGGTGCGGGAGCCGGGCGGGCCGCTGCGTCCCGCCGGGCCGTGACGGGCCCGTGGTGTGCGGCGCCCCGTCGGGGCGTGCCGGGGCGGCGGACGCGGGCGGGGCGTCCGGGAAGCGTGCGGAGGCCGCGGGGGGCGGCGGAGCAAGTGGCGCCGTCCGGCCCTCGGGGCGCAGAGGGGGGTAGCGCCGGGCCTCCGGCGCCGACGCGGCTCCGGACCTCGGCGCGACGGTGTCCGACGCGGAACGCTGTGCGTCCGCCCGGGCCGGGCGCTCCGAGGGGGTGACCGCGGAGCCGTACGGGGCGCCTGCCGGCGGGGCGGCCGCGGAGCCGTACGGCGCGCCTGCCGACGAGGGGGGTGACGCGTCGGCCGATGAGGAACCGGCCGACGGGGACCCGGTCGGGACGGACCGTGACGCGGACCCCGGAGTGCCGGGCGCGGCGGAACGCGGGGCGGCGGATCCCGCCATACCGGCCGAGCCGGATCGTCGTGGGTCGGATCCCGGAATGCCGGGCGCGGCGGCCCGCGGCGCGTCGGACTCCGGCGTGCCGGGCGGGACGGAGCGGGACGCGGCGAACCCCGGCACGTCGGCCGAGCCGGATCGTCGCGGGTCGGATCCCGGAATGCCGGGCGCGGCGGCCCGCGGCGCGTCGGACTCCGGCGTGCCGGGCGGGACGGAGCGGGACGCGGCGAACCCTGGCACGTCGGCCGAGGCGGGCCGACTCGGGCCGGAACCCGTACCGGCCGGAGCCGACTGTCGCGGTTCGGGCACCGGTGTCCCGGTCGGAGCGGACCGCGGTGGCTCGGCCACCGGCGTGCCGGGCACGGCGGAACGCGCGGCGTCGGGCCCCGGTGCGGCAGGGGTCGTCGGCGCCGGGGAGACGGGGAGGGTGGTGTCTGGTGTACGGAGCTTGGGCTGGGTCGGGGAGCCGGTCTGTGTGTTGCCGGACGGACCGGACGCGCTCGGTGAAGCCGCCCTCGGGCGGACCAGTGAGGTCGGCCTCGGCGGGGCCGGTGCGGATGACTGCGGTGCGGCGGACCGTTCCGGCGCGGACGGGGGCCGTACAGGCTGGGGCGGCACCGAGGGGGCCGTGCCGTGGGGCGGGACCGCGGGGCGCGGCGGGACCGACGCAGCGCGCTCGGAGGGGGCCCGTCCGGATCCGGGGGCGGAGCCCGGAGTGCCCGGCGAGAGGTCGTCCGCGGACCAGTCCTCCCCGGCCGACAGGTCGGGCCCGGGCGACCGGACGGGCTCCGGCGGAACCGGAACCGAGGGGTGGGCCGGAGCCGGAACGGCAGGCGGGTCCGCCGGGGGCGCGGGAGTCCGGGTGAACGGCGGTTCCGCCGGGGGCGGCGGGGTCTCGGAGGCCGGGGTGGGCGGGACGGAGGGACGCCGGGGGTTCGAGGCGCGCCGCGCTTCCGTACTCATGCACCCCCCGTTTCCTCGTACCGGGCTGTCGGACGCCCCGGAGCCCGGCGAGCCGCTTCGTGTCGTGCGAGAGGTCGCCACGGGCACGCATACCCGCACCGGGAGACCGTCACCCCGGGCAGGGCCCGGCGGGGCAAGGTCGTTCCTCCCTGCGTCCGCGTCACTCTACGGGTTGACGCGCCCCTGGCGGGAACCAGTCCGAGGCCCCGGGGCATCTGCCCGGAACGTCCCCCTACCCTGCGGTAATCGAGTCTGGCAGTCTTCGTTCATGACTGCCCGTGCCGCCGACAGGGCCCGCTACGACCGGGCCACCGCTCACCTCGACGCCCCCGTCGCCATCGTGGACCTGGAGGCCTTCGACGCGAACGCGGACGACCTGGTCCGCCGGGCCGGCGGGAAGCCGATCCGTGTGGCCAGCAAGTCCGTCCGCTGCCGCACCCTCCTGGAACGCGTCCTGGGACGCGACGGTTTCGCGGGGATCATGTCGTTCACCCTCGCCGAATCGCTGTGGCTGGCCAGGTCAGGTTTCGACGACGTCCTGCTCGCCTATCCGTCGGCCGACCGCAAGGGCTACGCCGAGCTGACCTCCGACCCCAAGCTGGCCGCCGCGGTGACGGTGATGGTCGACGATCCGGCGCAGCTCCGTCTGATCGACGAGGCGCGCGAGGGCGGCACCGAGGTCGTGCGGGTCTGCCTGGAGCTGGACACCTCGCTCAAGCTGTTCGGCGGCCGGGTCAGGGTCGGGGCCCTGCGCTCGCCGCTGTACTCCCCCGCCCAGGTGGCCGAGATGGCCCGTGCCGTCAAGCGCGCCCCCGGGTTCAAGCTGGTGGGGATCATGGCGTACGAGGGTCACATCGCCGGTGTCGGTGACGCCGTCTCGGGACGGCCGCTGCGCTCGCGCGCCGTGCGGCTGATGCAGGCCACCGCCCGCAAGGAGCTCGCCCAGCGCCGCGCGGAGGTCGTCCGGGCGGTCCGGGCCGTGGAGCCGGACCTCGAATTCGTCAACGGCGGCGGCACCGGCAGCGTCCAGCACACGGCCGCCGAGGACGCGGTCACCGAGATAGCGGCCGGCTCGGGGCTCTACGTGCCGAGGCTCTTCGACAACTACACGTCCTTCAGCGGACGCCCGGCGGCGCTGTTCGCCCAGCCCGTGGTGCGGCGGCCGGGCGTGGGTGTGGTGACCGTGCTCGGCGGCGGCTATCCCGCGTCCGGCGCGGCGGGCCCGGACCGGCTGCCGGTCCCGTACCTCCCGGAGGGCCTGGCGTACGACCCCCAGGAGGGTCCCGGCGAGGTGCAGACCCCGCTGCTCGGCTCCCCGGCGGACGATCTGCTCATCGGCGACAAGGTGTGGTTCCGGCACGCGAAGGCCGGTGAGCTGTGCGAGCGGTTCGACACCCTGCACCTCGTGGAGGGTGACACCGTCACGGCCTCCGTCCCGACCTACCGCGGAGAGGGCCACACCTTCCTCTGATCCGCGCGATCACAGCCGTCCGGCCGGGAGGACGTACGTCACCCCGGCGGGCGGCGGTCCTGCCCGTCATCGCCGCGGGCGGCGGTCCTAGTCGGACGGGCCGATGCTGCTGCCCACACCGCCGCCGGTGTCCTTGTCACCCACCGAGCGGATGCCCTCGGTGATCCGGTCGATGTCGGACACCGGTGGCGCGTCGGCGCCGACGTCGACGGCGAACCGGACGATGACCAGGGACTGCGAGCCCACGCTGGACGGGAAGGCCAGCGACTCGACGTAACCCCCGGGCCCCACACCGGTCTTGACCTTCCAGCGCACGAAATACCCGGCGCGCCCGGCGACGGCGACCGAGCCGGACTTCACCAGGCGGTGGGAGGTGATGCCCCGGAAGGGCCGGCTGCCGACGAGGTCGTGGCCGTACGCGCTGTCGGCGGCGTCCTCGATGTCCCCCTCGGCGAGGGCCTTGGGCGACGTCTCGTCGGTGGCCGTGGCGGTGCGGGCGTCGACCCGGCCGTGGCGGCACAGACCGGGGTCGCCCGGGCAGTCGTAGGTGCGCGGGGTCGTGAGCACCGTGTCGTGGTCGGCGACGTACTGCGGTTTCGCCCAGCCGTCGAGGACGGGGAAGGTGATGCCGTCGAGTTCGTCCACGACGACGGAGGGGTCGCCCGACGGCGAGGGTCCGGCGGAGGACGGCGAGGGGTCCTCGGACGGGGTGGGCGACGCGGTCGCGGGTGTGGTCGTCGTCGCGGCCTCGTCGCCGTCGTCGTCGCGCAGCAGCACGGCGCCGGTGACGATTGCGGCCACGAGGACGGCGGCGGCCGTCACGAGGGCGACGGCCCTGGCCCGGCCGGAGCCGGTTCCACCGGGCGACGGGGCCTGTATTAGGGGCTGTTGGGGGGCTTCGGGCTGACGCCGGTGATCGGTCCACGCGGTCCCGTCCCACCAGCGCTCGACGAGCGGGTACGACGGGTCGCGGTACCAGCCGGGTGGAGGCGTCATGCTCATCCCGGCACTCTAGGACGTCCCGCGAGCGGCGGTACACGGGGTCCGCGGGTCGGGCGCGAGAGTGCCGCCCCCGACCCGCGGGCCGTTTCCGCTAGAGCGGTGTGACGTAGGCGCCCGAGATGCCTCCGTCCACCAGGAAGTCGGTGGCGTTCACGAAGGAGGAGTCGTCGCTGGCGAGGAACGCGACGGCGGCGGCGATCTCGTCCGCCTCGGCGAACCGTCCGACCGGGATGTGCACGAGCCGGCGCGCGGCCCGCTCGGGGTCCTTGGCGAACAGCTCCTGGAGCAGCGGGGTGTTGACCGGGCCGGGGCACAGGGCGTTGACGCGGATGCCCTCCCGGGCGAACTGGACGCCCAGTTCACGGGACATGGCCAGTACCCCGCCCTTGGAGGCCGTGTACGAGATCTGGGAGGTCGCCGCGCCCATGCGGGCCACGAAGGAGGCGGTGTTGATGACGGAACCCCGGCCCTGGCGGCGCATGTAGGGGATGGCGGCCTTGCAACAGAGGTACACGGAGGTGAGGTTGACCTCCTGGACGCGCTTCCATGCCTCCAGGCCCGTGTCCAGGATGGAGTCGTCGTCGGGCGGCGAGATGCCCGCGTTGTTGAACGCGATGTCGACCGAGCCGTAGGTGTCGTACGCCGTCCTGAAAAGGGTCTCGACCTGCTCGGGGTCGGTCACGTCGACCTTGACGAAGGTTCCGCCGACCTCCGCGGCCACGGCCTTTCCGTGCTGTTCGTCGATGTCGCCGCAGACGACGTGGGCTCCCTCGGAGGCGAGCCGGCGCGCGGTGGCGAGGCCGATGCCGCTGGCGGCCCCGGTGATGACGGCGGTGCGGCCCACCAGGCGGCGGCAGATGGTCTCGGGGGTGTCTGAAGTCACTGGGCGGGACCCTCCGTGCTGATGAAGACGTTCTTGGTCTCGGTGAAGGCGGTGAGCGCGTCCGGGCCGAGTTCGCGGCCGATCCCCGACTGCTTGAAGCCGCCGAAGGGGGTCCAGTAGCGGACGCTGGAGTGGGAGTTGACGGACAGGTTGCCCGCGCGGACGGCCTGGGAGACGCGCAGGGCACGGCCGACGTCGCGGGTCCAGATGGAGCCGGACAAGCCGTAGTCGGTGGCGTTGGCGAGCCGGACGGCGTCGGCCTCGTCCTCGAAGGGCAGCACGACGGCGACGGGGCCGAAGACCTCCTCGACCGCCACGCGCGCGCCGGGTTCGACGCCGGTGAGGACGGTCGGCGCGAACCAGAAGCCGGGCCCCTCGGGGGCCTTGCCCCGGATGCCGGGCGCGTCGGCGTCGACGTAGGACCGTACGCGTTCCAGCTGGGCCGCGGAGATCAGCGGCCCCATCTGGGTCTTCTCGTCCAAGGGGTCGCCGACGACGACGGACTCGACGGCAGGGGCGAGGAGTTCGAGGAAGCGGTCGTGGACGGAGCGCTGGACGAGGATGCGGGTGCGGGCGCAGCAGTCCTGGCCCGAGTTGTCGAGGAAGGACATGGGGGCGGAGGCGGCGGCGGCCTCGATGTCGGCGTCGGCGAAGACGATGTTCGGGCTCTTGCCGCCGAGTTCGAGGGTGACGCGCTTGAGGAGGGCGGAGCCCTTGGCGAGGACCTGCTTGCCGACGGCCGTCGACCCGGTGAAGACGATCTTGGCGACGCCGGGGTGGGAGACGAGCGCGTCGCCCGCGACGGGTCCGGCGCCGGGCAGCACCTGGAACAGGTGCTCGGGCAGACCCGCCTCCAGGGCGAGTTCGGCCAGTCGCAGTGCGGTGAGCGGGGTGGTCTCGGCGGGTTTGAGGACGACGGCGTTGCCCGCGGCGAGGGCGGGTGCGGTGCCCCAGGCGGCGATGGGCATCGGGAAGTTCCAGGGCGCGATGACGCCGACGACGCCGAGCGGTTCGAGCAGGGTGATGTCGAGGCCGCCGGGGACGGGGATCTGACGGCCGGTCAGCCGTTCCACTCCCCCGGCGCTGTAGTCGAGCAGATCGCGGACGTTGCCCGCCTCCCAGCGGGCGTTGCCGAGGGTGTGGCCGGCCTCGCGGACCTCCAGACGGGCCAGTTCCTCCAGATGGCCGTCGACGACGGAGGCGAAGCGGCGCAGCAGTCTGGCCCGGTCGGCGGGCGCGAGGGCGGCCCATCCGGCCTGCGCCCGGCCGGCCCGTACGACGGCGTCGTCCACGTCCTGGGCGGTGGCGGCCGGGACGGTGGCGACGATCTCCTCGGTGGCCGGGTCGAGCACCTGGAGTTCGTGGCCGTGCGGGGGTGAGGTGGTCGGGTGCGATGCGTGCGGGTGCGGCAAGGGGGTCCTCACATGCGTTCGAAGGAGCGGCGCAGCTCCCAGTCGGTCACCGCGGCGTCGAAGGCCTCCAGTTCGACGCGCGCCATGTTGCGGTAGTGCTCGACCACCTCGTCACCGAAGGCGGCCCGGGCGATCGGGCTGTTCTCCCAGAGCTCGGCGGCCTCGCGCAGGGTGGTGGGCACGTGCGCGTACGCGGCGGTGTAGGCGTTGCCCGAGCAGGCTTCGGGCAGTTCCAGCTTCCGCTCGACGCCGTACAGGCCGGCCGCCACGAGTCCGGCGACGGCCAGGTGCGGGTTGACGTCGCCGCCGGGAAGACGGTTCTCGAAGCGTGTGGACCGGCCGTGGCCGACGACGCGGAGCGCGCAGGTGCGGTTGTCGTACCCCCAGGCCACGGCGGTGGGCGCGAAGGAGCCGGGCTGGAAACGCTTGTACGAGTTGATGTTGGGCGCGTACAGGAGGCTGAAGTCGCGCAGCGCGGCGAGCTGTCCGGCGAGGAAGTGGCGCATGACCTCCGACATGCCGCCGGGGTCCCGCTCGGAGCCGGCCATCGCGTTGGTGCCGTCGGCGTCGGCCAGGGAGAGGTGGATGTGGCAGGAGTTGCCCTCGCGCTCGTTGTACTTGGCCATGAAGGTGAGGGAGACGCCCTCCTGGGAGGCGATCTCCTTGGCGCCGGTCTTGTAGATCGCGTGCTGGTCGCAGGTGACGAGGGCTTCGTCGTACCTGAAGGCGATCTCGTGCTGGCCGGGGTTGCACTCGCCCTTGGCGGACTCGACGGTGAGGCCGGCTGCCTGCATCTCGTTGCGGATGCGGCGCAGCAGGGGCTCGATGCGTCCGGTCCCGAGGACCGAGTAGTCGATGTTGTACTGGTTGGCCGGGGTGAGCCCCCGGTAGCCGCTGTCCCAGGCCTGTTCGTAGGTGTCCTTGAAGACGATGAACTCCAGCTCGGTGCCTACCTGGGCGGTGTAGCCGAGTTCGGCGAGGCGGTCGAGCTGGCGGCGCAGGATCTGGCGGGGCGCGGCGACCACCGGGGTGCCGTCGTTCCAGGCGAGGTCGGCGATCAGCAGGGCGGTGCCGGCGTTCCAGGGCACGCGCCGCAGGGTGGTGAGGTCGGGGTGCATGGCGAAGTCGCCGTAGCCGCGGTCCCAGGAGGACATGGCGTATCCGTCGACGGTGTTCATGTCGGTGTCGACGGCGAGGAGGTAGTTGCAGCCCTCCGTCCCGTGCTCGAGGACCTCGTCGAGGAAGAAGGCCGCGGCGAACCGCTTGCCCTGGAGCCGCCCCTGCATGTCGGGGAAGGCCAGGACGACCGTGTCGATGTCACCGGCCTCGACGAGGACGCGCAGTTCGTCGACGGAGAGCGGGGGTGTGCGGTCTGCCACCGGAAAAGCCTCCTTGGGTCAGCCGAGGGCCATAAGGTATTGCGGAGAACCATTGCTTGGGAAGGGGGCGCGACCTGATGACGCGGGCGCAACCCGACCGTGGGACGGACGACCGGCTCACCCCGGTCCTCAGGCCGGTGCGGGCGGGCAACGGCTTCGAGGAGGCGCTGGAGCAGATCCTCCAGATCGTCCGGCTCGGCCTGGTGCCGGGTGGTGAACGGCTGCCCTCGGAGCGGGAGTTGGCCGACCGGCTCGGCATCAGCAGGGTGACCCTGCGCGAGGTCCTGAAGGTGCTCCAGGACCAGGGTCTGGTCGAGTCGCGGCGCGGCCGGTACGGCGGCACGTTCGTGCTGGCCCGCACCGACACGCCGGGCGAGCACGAGCTGCGCCGCCGGGTCGCCTCGGTCGACATCGAGGACGTGCTGCGCTTCCGTGAGGTCCTGGAGGTGGGCGCGGCCGGGCTGTGCGCGACGCACGGGCTCGACGCGGACCGGGCGCTGCGGCTGCGCGAGGCACTGGAGCGGACGAACGACGCCCCGCTCGCCGAGTACCGGCGTCTGGACACCATGCTCCACCTGACCCTCGCGGAGCTGTGCGGCTCCCCGTCCCTCACCGCGCGGTACGCGGCCGTCCGCGCGGGCGTCAACGACCTGCTCGACTGCATTCCGCTCCTCGTCCGCAATCTGGAGCATTCGCAGCGCCAGCACACCGCGATCGTCGAGGCGGTGCTCGACGGGGACGCGGACGGCGCGCGGGAGATGATGCGGGAGCACTGCGCGGGCACGGCGGCGCTGCTGCGGGGGTTCCTTGCGTGAGGCGGCGTGAGCCGGAGGTTTCCGGCATGAGCCGGACGTGACCCGTGGAGCCTCTGCGTTCCGCCCCCGGCCCGGCAAAGGTATGAGACCTTTCCATTGAGGCGTTGAAGCGTCCAAGGCCTTGCAGCCGTCGCCGTTCCTGGGCGTGGTGGCGACCCCGATCCGAGGGAGTAGCGCGTGAGCAGGCCGCTGGTCGGTGTGAGTACGTATCTGGAGGCCGGGGCGCGCTGGGGCGTGTGGGAGCTGGAGGCCGCGCTGCTGCCGGCCGGCTATCCGCGGCTCGTGCAGCGGGCGGGGGGACTCGCCGTGATGCTGCCGCCGGACGATCCTGGCCTGGCGCGCGAGACCGTCGCCCGGCTGGACGCGGTGGTCGTCGCGGGCGGACCCGACGTCGACCCCTCCCGGTACGGCGCCGAACGCTCCCCGCGTACGGGCCCGCCCGCGCCCGAGCGCGACGTCTGGGAACTCGCCCTGATCCGGGCCGCGTTGGACTCCGGCACTCCGCTGCTCGGCATCTGCCGGGGCCACCAGCTGCTGAACGTGGCGCTCGGCGGCACCCTCGTCCAGCATCTCGACGGGCATGTGAAGGACACCGGCGTCGTCGGACACCACGAGGTGTCACCCGTGGCGGGGACGCGGTACGCCGGTCTCGTGGCGGAGCCGTGCGCCGTGCCGACGTACCACCACCAGGCGGTGGACCGTCTCGGGGACGGTCTCACCGTCGGCGCGTACGCGGCCGACGGGACCGTGGAGGCGATCGAACTCCCCGGCTCCGCCTGGGTCCTGGGGGTCCAGTGGCACCCCGAGATGGGAGAGGACCTGCGGGTGATGCGGGGTCTGATCGCAGCGGCAACCTGAGCGGCCCCGGGCCCCGCACGGACGTCCTTTCGCCCCCTCCGCCCCTACCCGACCCGTCACGGGGGCGCCGCCCCCGGACCCCCGCTCCTCAAGCGCCGGAGGGGCTGAACTTTTCCCCGCGGGGGAGTTTCAGCCCGTCCGGCGATTGAGGACGAGGCCGTCCAGGCCGAAGCGGGGGTCTGGGGGCGGCAGCCCCCAGGGACGGGACGGGTAGGGGCGGAGGGGGCGAGAGAAGGCTGGTGGGTTACGTGGTCCGGGTCAGGGACAGCAGGTCGCGGGCCGGGCCCGTGGGGCGGTGGCCCGTCGGCCAGACGGCCCGCAGGGCGCGGGTGAGCCGCACGTCGGCGAGCGGGATGCCCACCAGACGATGGGCGGACAGCTCCTCGCCCAGGGCGAGTTCGCTCAGGACGGCGGGCCCCGCCCCACTGACGGCGGAGGCCTTGACCGCCGTCGTCGAGGACAGCTCGATCAACGGCCGCGCGAGCCCCCCGAGCGCGGAGTCGAGAACCTGACGCGTCCCCGACCCCTCCTCCCGCAGGATGAGCGGCGTGGCCGCCAGCTCCTCCCCCGCGAGGGGCGCCCGCCGGCGCGCCCAGGGATGCCCGGGCGCCGTGACCACGATCAGCCGGTCGTGCGCGATGACGGTGGAGTCGAGACCGGACGGCACCGAGAGCCCCTCGACGAACCCGAGGTCGGCCTCACCCGCCAGCAGCCGCTCGGCGACGGCGGCGGAGTTCCCGGCGAGCAGCGACACGGCCGTGTCGGGACGCTGGGCCCGCAGGGCGATCAGCCAGCCGGGCAGCAGATACTCGGCGATGGTCATGCTCGCGGCCACCCGCAGCCGCGAGTCACGCCGGTCGCGCAGGGCCTGCGCCCCGGCGTCGAACGCCTCGGCCGCGTCCACCACGCGCCGGGCCCAGTCCGTGACGAGCGCCCCCTCACGGGTGAGCCGGGACCCACGCGGCGAACGGTCGACGAGCGCCACCCCCAGCAGCCGCTCCATGGAACGGATACGGCTGCTGGCCGCCGGCTGGGTGATCCCCAGTTCGCGTGCGGCGCGCCCGAGACTGCCGAGGCGGGCCACCGCGAGCAGCAGTTCCAGGGCGCCCAGATCGGGTATCCGGTGCGCGATCCCCGCGCCGGGCCGGTCCTCGGCACCGCTACTCATGGCGATCCTCAGCACTGCTGCTCATAAACCCAGCTTATGCCCTCATAGGAAAGCACTCCCTGGTGGGCGGCCCGCGACGGCGCGACCGTGGTGTCATGGTCACCGCAGCCCAGCCCCTGTCCGCCCATCAGGCGGGAACCGTCCCCGGCACGAAGACCCCCCGTGTCCCGGGAAGCCGCGCCGTCGCCGCGGTCCGACACCTCGGCCCGAACTGGTACGCCTCCGTGATGGGCACCGCCATCGTGGCCACGGCGGGGGCCGGACTCCCCGTGGACGTGCCGGGCCTGCGCACCGCCTGCACCGCCGTGTGGGCCCTCTCCCTCACCCTGCTGACGGCGCTGCTCACCGCCCGCGCCCTGCACTGGACGTACCACCGCGACCAGGCCCGCGCCCACCTCCTGGACCCGGCCATGGCCCCCTTCTACGGCTGCCTGTCGATGGCCCTGCTCGCCGTGGGCGGCGGCACCCTCCTGGTCGGCCGGGACTGGATCGGGACACCGGCGGCCATCGCCGTGGACACGGTGCTGTTCACCGCCGGGACGCTGATCGGACTCGCCGCCGCCGTGGCCGTCCCCTACCTCATGGTCGTACGGCATCGCATCGAGCCCGGACAGGCCTCCCCCGTGTGGCTGCTGCCGATCGTGGCCCCCATGGTGTCGGCCGCGCTCGGCCCGCTCCTCGTCCCCCACCTGCCGGCCGGACAGCCCCGGGAGACCCTGCTCCTGGCCTGTGTCGCGATGTTCGGGATCAGCCTGCTGGCCACCTTCGTGATGCTGCCGATGGTCTTCGCGCGGCTCGTCACCTCGGGTCCGCTGCCGCTCGCGCTCACCCCGACCCTGTTCCTCGTCCTCGGCCCGCTGGGCCAGTCGACCACCGCGGTCGGCAAGTTCGCGGACGTCGCTCCCGGGGTGGTGCCCGCCCCCTACGACCAGGGCTTCACGCTCCTCGCCGTGCTCTACGGCGTCCCCGTGCTGGGCTTCGCGCTGCTGTGGCTCGCGCTGGCCGCCGCGATGGCCGTACGGGCCCGCCGCCAGGGCATGGGTTTCGCCATGACCTGGTGGGCCTTCACCTTCCCGGTGGGCACCTGCGTGACGGGTGCGGAGGGCCTGGCCCGGCACACCGGCCTGACCGCCTTCGAGGTACTGGCCGTCGCCCTGTACGTCCTGCTGGTCGCCGCCTGGTCGGTGGCGGCCGTCCGCACCGCGCACGGTCTGGTGAGCGGCAGGCTGCTCGCGGCGCCTCCGCGCGCGTAGCCACGATCCCCGTGTTCAACCGGCCTCACGGGCCGGCCCCCGCGCGGAGTGCACCGGCCCCCGGCTCCCGCGCGGGGGCCGGCCCGCGCCCGGCCCCCGAAGGCATGCCGGAGGACACACATGGGCAGTGTGACGTGTCACAGACAACGCGGCGCCGCTGTGGGAACTTCAAGTACCCCTCGTAACGGCCGAGTTGCCGACATGTGGCGAGCGGGTCCGGCCGGGCGGCCCGCATGCGGAGAGGATCGAATGCGCTCTTTGGAAGCCCTGACGCTTGATCAGGTGGTCGACACGGCTCGCTATCCCCTGCCGGAACTCGCGAGCGCCCGGGGCGAGGCCGTGGTCGCCCGTGCCCGGCGCGACCTGTCGGCTCTCGGCTGCACCGTACTGCCGGACTTCATCCGCCCCGCGCTGCGCGACGTGCTGCGGCAGGAGTGCGCGGCCATCGCCCCCCGGGCGCACCACGACGTCGAGACGGTGAACGTCTACAACATCGCGGTGGACTCCGCGCTGCCCGAGGACCATCCGGGCCGGACGACCTTCGAGCGGGGCAACGCGTTCGTCGCGCGGGACCGCATCCCCGCGGACTCCCTCATCAGCCGTCTCTACTCCGACACGGTGTTCCGGCAGTTCATCGCCCGCTGCTTCGAACTGCCCGAGCTGCACGAGCTGGCGGACCCGCTCTCCGGGCTGGTCCTCAACGTCGTCGCGCCGGGCATGGAGCACCCCTGGCACTTCGACACCAACGAGTTCACCGTGAGCATGCTCACCCAGCAGGCGCGGGACGGCGGCGTCTTCGAGTACTGCCCGAACATCCGGACCGCGCGGGACGAGAACTTCGACGACGTCCGGGACGTGGTGAACGGCCGGGGCGAGCGGTTGACCCGGCGCCTCCCGCTGCAACCGGGTGACCTGCAGTTGTTCAAAGGGCGGTACTCGCTGCACCGGGTGAGCCCGGTGCGCGGCGAGATCGCGCGCCACTCCGCCATCTTCGCCTACAGCGAGCGCCCCGGCGTCATCGGGAGCGTGGAGCGGACCCGGCAGCTCTTCGGGCGGGTGCTGCCCGAGCACCTGGCGGCCGAGGGCCGCGCGGTCCGCGGCGACCGGCTCCTGGACTAGGACCGCTCCGCCACGCCCCTCGGGCCCGCCGAGAACGCGGAGCCGCCGCAAGCCGTTTCCCCTGCGCGATCCCCCGGAGGAGTAAGCCCCGTGCGTTTCGACGTGACCGGAAAAGTCTCGCTCGACCACATCTACGACCAGCCAGATCCGCGAACCTACTTCACCGCGCTGCGCCCGCTCGACTACGGCGTTCCGCAGCAGGCCAAGCCCTACTTCGCCAAGCTCGTCACGGAGTACCGGGCGTCCCGGCACGTCGCGGTGCCGCAGGTGCTGGACATCGGCTGCTCGTACGGAATCAACGCCGCCCTGCTGAAGTACGACGCGACCATGGACGAGCTGTACGCGCTCTACGGCGACGAGGAGCACGCGGGTGAGAGCCGCGAGGCCCTGCTGGCCCGCGACCGGGAGCTGGCCCGGTCGCGCCGGCCTCCGCAGCCGATCCGCTTCGTCGGCCTCGACACCTCCGGCAGCGCGCTGTCCTACGCCCTCGAGGCCGGGTTCCTCGACGACGCGGTGCACGCCGACCTGGAGGAGAACGAGCCCACACCACGGCAGCGCGCCCAGCTCGCGGGAACGGACCTGGTGATCTCGACGGGCTGCGTCGGCTACGTCACCGAGCGGACGCTCACGCGAGTCGTCCGGGCGCAGGGCGTCCATCGGCCCTGGATGGCGCACTTCGTGCTGCGGATGTTCCCGTTCGACCCCGTCGAGCGCGCGCTGGCCGGTCTCGGCTACCGGACCGTCCGCGTCGACGAGGTGTTCAGGCAGCGGCGGTTCGCCTCCCCGCAGGAGCAGGAGCTCGTGCTCGACGGCATGTCGGCCGCAGGGGTGGATCCACGGGGCCTGGAGGCGGAAGGCTGGCTGTACGCACAGCTCTACCTCTCCCGGCCGTACGACATCACAGGTACCGACGATCCGAATCGAGAACAGAGTTGAAGACCAGTCAGGATGCGCCAGGCAACGCGACCTTCGCCCAGGAGGGCAGCCTCCCGCGCGTACCGCTGCCCACGCTGGAGGCCAGCTGCGAGCGGTTTCTCGCCTGGTGCACGCCGCTGCTGACCGCCGACGAGCGGTCGGCGACCGAGGCGGAGGTCGCCGCCTTCCTCCGGCCCGACGGCCCCGGCCGGGTGCTGCACGCCGCGCTGGAGGAGTACGACGCCACCGAGGGCGTGCACAGCTGGCTCGACACCTTCTGGCCCTACCGATACCTGGGACGCCGGGACAGGATCGCCCTCAACGCCAACTTCTTCTTCCTGTTCCAGGACTCCGGCCAGGCACAGGTGGAGCGGGCGGCGGGGCTCGTCGCCGGAGCCCTCAACTACAAGCGGCAGCTCGACCAGGGGCTGATTCCGCCGCTGGTGCAGCGCGGAGCGCCTCAGTCGATGGTGCAGAACAAGTTCCTGTTCTCCACCACGCGCATCCCGGGCGCGCAGCAGGACACCGTCCGCGCCCCCTACACCGAGGAGTGGCCCGGCCCGTCCGGGGCCCGGCACGTCGTGGTGTTCTTCCGGGGCGCCATGTTCCGGCTGGACGTGCTGGGTCCGGACGGTGTCCCGCACAGCCTGGAGGACATCGAGGCGGGGCTGCGCGCGGTGATGAAGGCCGACGCGGCCGGCGCGGAGACCCCGGTGGGCCACCTCACCACCATGGCCCGTGCGGAGTGGGCGGCCGCCCGGCAGTCCCTGCGCGCCTGTCACCCCGGCAACGCCGACGCCCTCGACGACGTCGAGACCGCGCTGTTCTGCGTCGCGCTGGAGGACTTCGCCCCCGCGGACGTCCAGGACGCCTGTGACGAGCTGCTGTACGGCGACCGCGGCAACCGCTGGTTCGACAAGGCCGTGTCCTTCGTCGTCTTCGCCGACGGACGGGCGGGCATCAACGTCGAGCACTGCGAGCTGGACGGGACGACGATCCTGACCTTCACCGACGCCCTGCTCGACACCCCGGCCGAGGAGCAGTCGCGGCAGTCCGGCGCCCGCTCCCAGAGGCTGCCGGCCCTGGAGCCGATCGTGTTCGAACTGGACGACGCGCTGCGCGAACAAACGCGCGCCGCCGCCGAGGCGTTCGCGGCGTACGGGGAGAACACCGCGACGAGCACGGTGTCGTTCACGGACTTCGGCAGTGACGCGGCCAAGGTGCTGGGGGTCTCGCCGGACGCGTTCGTCCAGGCCGCCTACCAGCTCGCGCACCAGCGCGCCAAGGGGCGTCTGGGCGCCACGTACGAGTCGATCGCCACCCGGCAGTACCGGCACGGGCGGACCGAGGCGATGCGCGTCGTCACCCCGGAGATGCTGGCGTTCGTGGCGGCGATGGAGGACCCGGCGGCGGACGCGGAGACGCGTCGTGCGGCGTTCCGGGCGGCCACGGAGGCCCATGTGGCGCGCGCGAAGGCGTGCCAGGCCGGGCAGGTGCCGGAGCAGCACCTGTGGGAGCTGGAGCTGATCCAGCGCCGGCGGGGGGCCGAGCTCGGGGTGACCGAGCAGCCCGCGCTGTACCGGACGCCGGGCTGGTCGACCATGCGGGACGACTACCTGAGCACGAGCTCCGCCCCGTCGGTCAACATCCAGTACTTCGGCTTCGGGTCGACCAGCAGCCAGTGCATCGGCGTCGCCTACGTCCTGCTTCCCGAGCGGTTCAACCTCTATCTGAGCACGCCGCTGGCGGTCGCCGAGCAGATGGCGACCTTCGCCGACCGGCTCCGGGAGGCGATGGACGAACTCCGGGAGCTGCTGGCGTCCGAGCGGTCCGGGGACTGAGCGGACCGCGCCGCCGGACCGGAACTCCCGGTCAAGGACCACCGGTCCGGCGGCACGGACGGCTCCGGCGGCACGGACCGCTCCGGCGGCGCGGACGGCTCCGGTCGCACGGACCGCTCCGGCGGCCGGGCCTCTCCCGAGCCGGGCGGGCCGGGAAGGGCCGGACCGTCGTCGCGGCCGCCCGGTCAGCCGCCGGCAGCGCGCAGCGCCTCGCCGAGCCGGGCCGGCGCATCCGTCAGTGAGGGGCCGTACCAGGTCAGCATGCGGCCGTCGACCAGGGCGCAGGGCAGGCCGGGGAAGGCCTCGGGGCCGTCGTCGCGGGTGAAGCGGTAGGGCTCGTCGGGCAGGACCACGAGGTCCGCGCCCGCGGCGGTCAGTTCGGTGACGGGGACGCGCGGATACCGGTCCGCGTGGTGGGCGTACGCGTTGTCGACGCCCAGCCTCGAAAGGACGTCTCCCGCGAAGGTGTCCCGGCCCAGCACCATCCAGGGCCGGCGCCAGACCGGCACGATCGCGGTCCTGCGGCGGGCCGGGAGGACGGGCTGCGCCCAGGCGGCCTCCGCCTCGTCCAGCCAGCGCGGACGGGTGGGCGCACCGCAGGCGACGAGTACCCGGTCCAGTTCGCGAAGGGCCCCCGGCACGTCCCGCACCTCGGTGAGCAGCACCTCGATGCCCGCCTCCCGCAGGGCGGCCAGATCGGGCTCCCGGTTCTCCTCCTCGTTCGCGACGACGAGATCGGGCGCGAGCCGTACGACGGCGTCGACGTCGGGGTTCTTGGTGCCACCGATCCGGGTGACGTCCAGGTCCGCCGGGTGGCTGCACCAGTCGGTGGCGCCGACGAGGACTCCGGGCACGGACACGGCCACGGCCTCCGTCAGCGAGGGCACGAGGGACACCACGCGCATTCCCGTCCGCCTCTCCCGCGCCGCCCTGTCTCCTGTCTCCCGTCATTCTCTCCCGCGCCGTCCGCGCGCGCCGCGCCGGGGGACCCCCGTCGCCCGGGGCGTTCAGCGTTTGCCGAAGCTGTGCGGGTCCTCCACCGCGTCGATGTGGTGGGCGACCTCGACGACGACGACCCGGGTGTCGGGCACGGTCGCGCGCCAGCGGTGCCGCACACCGCCCGTCAGATAGAGCGTGTCGCCACGCCCCAGCCGGTGCGCCCGCCCCTCCGCCTCGACCTCGACACCGCCGTCGGCGACGTACATCAACTTGTCGTTGCGGTGCTGGAGTTCGCGGGCCTCCTCGTGGTCACCGGTGAACTCGGTGGCGTGGAGCTGGTGGTGACCGCGCACGAGGGGGCGGGCGTGGGCCCCGGGGGTGAACTCGGCGCCGGCGTCGGCGCGCACGACGTCGACGCTGCACGCCGGGTCGGCGGCGGCGAGCAGGTCGGCGGCCGTGGTGCCGAGGGCGTCGGCGACGCGTTCCAGGGAACTCCGGCTCGGTCGCGCCCGCTCGTTCTCCACCTGGCTGAGAAAGGGCACCGACAGGCCACTGCGTTCGGACACGACGGCGAGCGTGAGCCGCAGTGCCCGGCGTCGTCGCCGTACGGCCGCACCCACTCGAAGGGGCTGTTCTTTGTGGTCGCCCATCGCTCCGGCTCCCTCCCTCGCGTCGTCGGTCCGCGAACCGTGCGGATTTCCGGCCCGCCGCTTCTGTTGAGTTGTTTGCACCCTACGCATGTTCGGCAAACCGTTTCATGGAGCCGTCACATCGCTGTCACTTCGAGGGAGTGTGAGGGTTACAGTTCGCGCCACCGCGCGAGCCCTCGCGCGCCTGGCGCCGCCGCCCCCTCGTACGGGGCGAAAGGGCCGATCACGAGGGCGGAACACCCGCCTCGGCGGCCTGAGACAGCGGGTTCGTTCGTGAAGTCCGTTGTTTCGGGGCGCAGTTGGCGGCTCGCACCGGTCCGGGGGCGCGCGCCGGAGATCGGGGGCGGCCCTGCCCGCGGGCAGAGAGCTGATGTGCGGCGGGCCCCCGCAGCCATGCCCGGCGGCGGCCGGAACGACGGGACGCGTGGCCGGCACCGGCGTACGCAAACGCGTCGACGGGGTCCCGGAGAGCCCCGCGACGCGGTTGGCCGGATCCCTCTCGTACGCCAGTACGCGACCACGGGCACCGTCGCCCGCGCGTGCGGACCGGCGCCCGCCGGCGCGCAGGGGTCCGCGGACCCGGGACGCGACGAGGGGTGGTCCTAGTCGTAGGGGTCAAGAAGACCCTGACGACGAGGACCACCCCTCGGAGTGAATCGCTGCGCCCCGGCATTGACGGCTCGCCCGCCCCGGCACGGACGGCTCGCCCGCGCGCCCGGCCAGGGGGCTGCTCGTCCGCTATTGCGGAGTCATGCGCTCCACCATGTCCGGGT
This sequence comes from Streptomyces sp. NPDC001914, assembly GCF_042891215.1. Lineage (NCBI taxonomy): Bacteria > Bacillati > Actinomycetota > Actinomycetes > Kitasatosporales > Streptomycetaceae > Streptomyces > Streptomyces sp. NPDC001914. The sequence goes on along the minus strand of NZ_JBIASW010000007.1, from coordinate 228,515 downwards.
GCTCGTCCAGCCACGCGGCCACGGCGTCCTCCTCGTGCCCCTGGCCACGCTGCTTGATCTCGCTCTCCAGGCTGCCGAGTTCGGCCTCGCTCATCCTGAAGTTCTTGATCCAGCCGGTCAGCTTCGGGTACCGGCCCGGGAATTCCTTGGAGGCGATGGTCCGGATCGTGTTGCCCTCACCGAACAGCTTCTTGTCGTCGGTGAGCTTGGTGAGTCCGTACTGGCTGTACGCCCAGTGCGGCGACCACAGGACGACCGCGACCGGCTTCTTCTGGGCGTACGCCCGCTTCAGCTCGGCCAGCATCGCGGGCGTGGAGCCGTCGACGACCTCGTACTCCTTGTCCAGGCCGTAGCCCGGAAGCACCTTCTTCTTGAGGAGGTTCATCTCGCCGGTGCCCGGCTCGATGCCGATGATCTTTCCGCCGAAGGTCCTGGACTTGCCCTTGAGGTCGGCGAGGGACTTGACGTCCTTCACGTACGAGGGGACCGCGATCTCCAGGGAGGTCGGCTCGTACCAGGTGCCCAGGTCCTTCAGGTCGTCCTTGTGCTGGTCCCAGTAGTTGGACTGGGCGTACGGCAGCCAGGCGTCGAAGTTGAGGTCGAGGTCGCCGGAGGCCAGGCCGGTGTAGACCGGGCCGACGTCCATCTGCTTGAGGTTGAGCGTGTAGCCGCGCCGGGCCAGCACGTTCTTCCAGAGGTAGGTGACGGCGACGTCCTCGTCCCACGGGAACCAGGCGACGTCCAGGGCGCGCTTCGCCTCGGCCGGGGCCGCACCGGAGGCGTTCTTCACCGGGGCCAGCTTGTCGACGACACCGGGGTTCTTCTTCAGCCAGGCGCGCACGGCGTCCTGCTGCCTGCCCTTGCCGGCCTTGTTGATCCCGGCCTCGAGACCGGTCAGCTGCTTCTCCGTCATCCTGAAGTTCTTCAGCCAGTCACCGACGACGGGGTTGTCCTGCGCGAAGCCCTTGCGGGACAGCGTGTGCACACCGTCGCCCTTGCCCCAGGCGCCCTTCGGGTCCTTGAGCTTCTTCAGGTCGTAGTCGCTGTAGGCCCAGTGCGGCGACCAGAGGGTCGTGACGATCGGCGCCTTCCTGGCGTACGCGCGCTTCAGCTCGGCCAGCATCGCGGGCGTGGAGCTGTCGACGACCTCGTACTCCTTGTCGAGCCCGTACGCCTTGAGCACCTTGCTCTTGAGCAGGCCCATCATTCCGGCGCTGGACTCGATGCCGGTGATCTTGCCGCCGAACTTCCCGGCCTGGCCCTTGAGGTCCTCCAGGGAGTCGATGCCCTTCATGTAGGCGGGCACCGAGAGCTCCAGGGACGTGGGGCCGTACCAGGAGCCCAGGTCGTCGAGCTGCTTGCCGTACTTCTTCCAGTACTGCTCGTGCGTGGTCGGCAGCCACGAGTCGGTCTCGAAGTCGATGTCGCCCTGGGCCAGCGAGGTGTACAGGGGACCGGCGTCGAACTGCCTGGTCTCCACCTGGAAGCCGCGCTGCTCCAGGATCTCCTGCCACAGGAACGTGGAGGCGACGCCCTCGTCCCAGGGGATGTAGCCGATGGTGACCTTCTTGCCCCGGCCGACGTTCTCACCGTCGGCCGCGGTGGAGGTCGCGCCCGCGCCGCCGAAGACGCCCATGCCGCCGGCGACCAGGGCGAGCACGACGACGCCGACCACGGCCACGGCGGGACGGGGACGGTAGGACCAGATCTTCAGGCCCTGCGCGGCCCGCGCCCTGGCCGCGGCGCGGCGGCCGAGCGGGGAGACCTGGGTGCCGAGCGCGCCGGTCATGCGGTCGAGGTAGATCGCGAGGATGACGATCGCGACGCCGGCCTCGGAGCCGAGGCCCACGTTCAGCTGGCCGATGGCCTCGTTGACGTCGCCGCCGAGGCCGCCGGTGCCGACCATGCCGGCGATGGCGGCCATCGACAGGCCCAGCATGATGACCTGGTTGACGCCCGCCATGACGGTGGGCAGGGCGAGCGGGAGCTGGATGCGCAGCAGGGTGGCGCGCGGGGTGGTGCCGAACGCGTCGGCGGCCTCGACCAGTTCCTTGTCGACCTGGCGGATGCCCAGTTCGGTCATGCGGACACCGGGGGCCAGCGCGAAGATCAGGGTGGCGACGATACCGGCGGAAGCTCCGGTTCCGAAGAACAGGATGGCCGGGATGAGGTAGATCATCGCGGGCAGCGTCTGCATGAAGTCGAGGACCGGCCGCACGACGGAGCTGACCCGGTCGGAACGGGCCGCCCAGATGCCCACCGGCACGGAGACGACGAGCGCGATCAGGGTCGCGACGAGGACCAGGGACAGGGTCACCATCGCGTCCTCCCACAGATCGAGGGAGTCGATGAAGGCGAATCCGGCGAAGGTGAGCAGACCGGCCGAAGTGCCGCGCAGCCAGAAGGCGATGACGGCGAAGATGCCGGCGAGGAGCAGCGGCTGGGGTGCCTGGAGGACGGCGTCGATGCCGTCGTAGGTGCCCGTGAAGACGGTCTTGAGGAAGTCGAAGAGCCACGCCATGTGGTTCAGCAGCCAGTCGACCGTGTCGTTGACCCAGTCGCCGAAGGGGATCCTAGGCATGCGCCTTCACCCCCTTGCCCCGTCCGCCGTCCCGTCCGCCGGGACAGGTGCGGGGGCCGCCCTGTTCGTCGCCGAGGAAACCGACGAGCCGCTGACGCGGGACGACGCCGACGAGGGCGTGCTTCTCGTCGAGGACCGCGACCGAGTGCGGAAGGCGCGCGCTCATCGCGCAGAGGTCCACGAACGGGGTGCCGGGCGTGGCGGTCTCGCAGGCGCAGTCGGCCTCGTCGCCGCGCAGGTCCGTGTCCATGACGGCGCCCGCCGTCAGCACCCGCGAGCGGTCGACGTCCTGGGTGAAGGAGGCGACGTAGTCGTCGGCGGGCCGGACGAGGATGTCCTCGGCGGTGCCGTCCTGGACGATGCGGCCGTCGCGCATGACGGCGATGCGGTCGCCGAGGCGCATCGCCTCGTTGAGGTCGTGCGTGATGAAGACGATGGTCTTCTCGAGCTTCTTCTGCAGTTCGAGGAGCTGGTCCTGCATGTCACGGCGGATCAGCGGGTCGAGGGCGCTGAACGACTCGTCCATGAGCAGCAGATCGGCGTCGGTGGCGAGCGCGCGGGCGAGACCCACGCGCTGCTGCATCCCGCCGGACAGCTCGTCGGGCCAGGACTTCTCCCAGCCCGCGAGTCCGGCCAGTTCGAGGGCCGCGGCCGCCCGTTCGCGGCGTTCGGCGGCCGGTACGCCCTGGACCTCCAGGCCGTAGCCGGCGTTCTCCAGCACGCTGCGGTGCGGGAACAGCGCAAAGTGCTGGAAGACCATGCTGATCTTCCGGGAGCGGACCTCGCGCAGCTCGCGCGCGCTGAGCCCGGTGAGGTCCTGGCCGTCGAAGCGCACGTGTCCCGCGGTGGGCTCCAGCAGTCCGTTGAGCATGCGCAGCAGCGTGGACTTGCCTGATCCGGACAGGCCCATGACGACGAAGATCTGGCCCGGTTCCACCGTGAAGGACGCGTCGATCACGGCGGCGGTGGTGCCGTCGGCGCGCAGTTCCTCACGGTCGGCTCCCTGGCGGAGCCGTTCCACCGCCGCTTCCGGTCGTCTTCCGAACACCTTGTACAGATGGTCGGCCTCAAGCCTGGATGACACAGGTGCCTCTCGTCGGGGCAGGGGCGCACACGGAAGGACGACCCGTGTGTGCCCGGCTGCCGATGACGGTTGAATTCACAACCGCGTTCTTCAGTGGCGGCGCCTGCCCCCGCTTACACGGAGCAAACACGGGAGTGGTCCAGGTCACTGTCAGTGGCTTACGGCATGATGCGGAGCGTGACTCTGCAGACGCGACGACTGATGCTCCTCGACACCGCCTCGCTCTACTTCCGCGCCTACTTCGGCGTCCCGGAATCCGTGAAGGCCCCGGACGGCACGCCGGTGAACGCGGTGCGCGGCCTGCTGGAGTTCATCGACCGCCTGGTCAAGGACCACCGTCCGGACGATCTGGTGGCCTGCATGGACGCGGACTGGCGTCCGCAGTGGCGGGTCGACCTGATCCCGTCGTACAAGGCGCACCGGGTCGCGGTGGAGACGGAGACCGGCCCGGACGAGGAGGAGGTGCCGGACACGCTCTCCCCCCAGGTGCCCGTCATCGAGGAGGTCCTGGACGCGCTGGGCATCGCGCGCGTGGGCGTCGCGGGGTACGAGGCGGACGACGTGATCGGCACGTTCACCGGTCGCGCCACCGGCCCGGTCGACATCGTCACCGGCGACCGCGACCTGTATCAACTCGTCGACGACGCACGGGGGGTGCGCGTGCTGTATCCCCTCAAGGGCGTCGGCACGCTCCAGCTCACCGACGAGGAGTGGCTGCGCGAGAAGTACGGCGTCGACGGTCCGGGGTACGCGGATCTGGCGCTGCTGCGCGGCGACCCGAGCGACGGGCTGCCCGGAGTGCCCGGCATCGGGGAGAAGACGGCCGCCAAGCTGCTCGCCGAGTTCGGCGACCTGGCCGGCATCATGGCCGCGGTCGACGACCCGAAGGCGAAGCTGACGCCGTCACAGCGCAAGCGGCTCGACGAGTCCCGGCCGTACATCGCCGTGGCGCCGACCGTGGTCAAGGTGGCCGGTGACGTGCCGCTCCCCGGGGTGGACACGGCGCTGCCGCACGCGCCGCGCGATCCCGCCGCGCTGGACGCGCTGGCGGCACGCTGGGGCCTCGGGGGCTCATTGCACCGCCTGCTTACGACCCTGCAGTCTTAGTCGAACCGTGTTGACCCGACGCGTAACCCGTTCGCGCATAGGTGTCACAGAGGAAGGAATGCTAACTTAGGTAAGCCTAACCATTTGAGCAGGAGGCAGTCATGGCAGAGCGCCCGGAACGCAAGCCCCGGAAGCCCCACTCCGCGAAGGTCGTGCGGACCGAGCGGCTGACGCCCCACATGCAACGGGTGGTCCTCGGTGGCGACACCCTGACGGACTTCGCCACGGGCGGCAGAACCGATCACTACGTGAAGCTGCTGTTCGGCCCTCCGGGCGTCACCTACCCGGAGCCCTTCGACATGGAGCGCGTCCGCGAGGAGTTCCCCCGCGAGCAGTGGCCGGTGACGCGGACGTACACCGTGCGCGCCTGGGACCCCGAGGCGCGCGAGCTGACCCTGGACTTCGTGGTGCACGGGGACGAGGGACTCGCCGGACCGTGGGCCCTTCGGGCACAGCCGGGCGAGGCCGTCCGCTTCATGGGCCCCGGTGGCGCCTACGCGCCCGACACGACCGCCGACTGGCACCTGCTCGCCGGTGACGAGAGCGCGCTGCCCGCGATCGCCGCCGCGCTGGAGTCGCTGCCCGACGCCGCCACCGTCCGCGCCTTCGTCGAGGTCTCCGGGCCCGAGGAGGAGCAGAAGATCGACTCCGACGTGGAGATCGTCTGGCTGCACCGCGGCGACCGGCCCGTCGGCGCGGCCCTCGTGGAGGCCGTACGGGCCCTGGAATTCCCGGAGGGCCGGGTGCACGCGTTCGTGCACGGCGAGGCGGGCTTCGTGAAGGAGCTGCGGGCTCTGCTGCGGGTCGAGCTCGCGGTTCCGCGCGAGGACCTGTCCATCTCCGGCTACTGGCGCCTCGGCCACAACGAGGACGGCTGGCAGGCCGCGAAGCGCGACTGGAACGCCCAGGTGGAGAGGGAGCAGGAGGTGGCCTGACGCCCTCCCCCGACCTCGTACGCCCCAGGAGGCGGACCCGCATACCGCGGGTCCGCCTCCTGACGTACGTACGGGCGGCGGGCCGTGAGGAATTGGGCCCGTCGCCGACACGGTCGCGTCACGCGGGTGAAACAGGGTCTCCCTAATTTCTGTCACCCGACAGGAATCCCGCTCACCCTTCGCGCCGAAGGCAGGTGCCGCCGTGACCACCACCGCCCCCTCCGACGTCCGCCCCGATCCGCCCTCCTCCCCCGACGACCGGTCCCTGACCGAGTTCGGCTACCGCCAGGAGCTGCACCGCAGCCTCGGCCGGTACGCCTCGTTCGCCGCCGGGTTCTCCTTCATCTCCGTCCTCACCACCGTCTTCCAGTTCTTCGCCTTCGGGTACGCCTTCGGCGGCCCGGTCTTCTTCTGGACCTGGCCCGCCGTGCTCATCGGCCAGCTCGCCGTCGCCGCCTGCTTCGCGGAACTCGCCGCGCGCTATCCGATCTCCGGCGCGATCTACCAGTGGTCCTCGCGCCTGTCGACCCCGTCCTTCGGCTGGTTCGCCGGCTGGATCATGGTGATCGGGCAGGTCGTCGTGGTGGCCGCGGCGGCACTCGCCCTGCAGATGGTCCTGCCCGCGATCTGGTCGGGCTTCCAGCTCATCGGCGACGATCCGGCCCCGACCAGTCCCGACGGCGCCGCCAACGCGGCCGTCCTGGGCGTCGTCCTGCTCGTCCTGACCACGCTGGTCAACATCCTCGACAACCGCGTGATGTCCGCGGTCAACCGGATCGGTGTCACCGCCGAGATCATCGGCGCCGTCCTGATCATCGTCCTGCTGTTCACCCACTCCGAGCGCTCCCCCGGCATCACCTTCCACACCGGCGGGGGCGGCACCGGGCTGTTCGGGGCGCTGATGGTGGGCTCGTTCATGGCCGCGTACGTCATGATCGGCTTCGACAGCGCCGGTGAGATGAGCGAGGAGACCCACAACCCGCGGCGCACCGCGCCCCGGACCATCCTCACCGCCCTCGGCGCGGCCGGCCTGCTCGGCGGGCTGATCGTGCTCGGCGGACTGCTCGCCGCCCCGAGCCTGACCGACGGCCGCCTCGGCGTCGACGGCCTGAGCTACGTCCTGACCAGCAGCCTCGGCGACGGGGTCGGCCGGGCGCTGCTCGCCGACGTCGTGGTGGCCATCGCGGTGGCCACCCTGGCGATCCAGACCGCCGCCTGCCGCATGCTCTTCTCGATGGCCCGCGACGGCCGGCTCCCCTTCTCCGGCCGTCTCGCCAAGGTCGACGCGCGCACCGGCATGCCGAGCGCCCCCGCCCTGGTCGTCGGTGTCCTCGCGGCCGCCCTGCTGCTGCTGAACTTCGCCTCCCCGGACGCGTTCCTGGCGATCGGCACCACGTGCATCGTGATGCTGTACCTCGCCTACGCGATGGTCACCGGACCACTCCTGGTCCGCCGGCTGCGCGGGCGGTTCACCGCGGACGGCACCGACGAGACGGGCGCCCCGCTCTTCTCGCTGGGCCGCTGGGGCGTCCCCGTCAACGTGCTCGCCCTCCTCTACGGCCTGTTCATGACCGTCAACCTGGCCTGGCCGCGTGCCGCGGTGTACGACCCGGCGGGCGGACACTGGTACTTCCGCTGGTTCACCCTGCTGTTCCTGGCCGTGACGCTGGTGGCGGGCGCGGGGTACCGGGTGTACACGGCGCGGCCGACGGTGCCGGAGTCTCCCGAGGCGGTCCCGGCCTCGTAGGCTTGACCGGGTGAGACGCAAGCCCCGGATCCCGCCCGCTCCCCTCCCGCAGCGCCACGGGGTCGACCCCGTGCGGATCAGACTGCCGCGCGAGGGGAGCTGGGCCACGGCCCGGGCGTACCTGGTGGACCGGCTCGCGGCGGGCGGCGGAGTCATCGACGCGATGATCGGCGACGGGCTGATCGTCCTGGAGGACGGACGGCCGCTGACGGCCGGGGAGGCCTACGCGCCGGGGTTGTTCCTGTGGTTCCACCGGGAGCTGCCGCACGAGGAGCGGGTGCCGTTCCCGCTCGACGTGGTCTACCGCGACGAGCACATCGTCGTCGCGGACAAGCCGCACTTCCTGGCCACCACGCCGCGCGGCAGCCATGTCGCCGAGACGGCCCTGGCGCGGCTGCGCCGGGAGCTGGAGCTGCCGGAGCTGGGCGCCGCGCACCGTCTGGACCGGCTGACGGCGGGGCTCGTGCTGTTCACCGTGCGGCCCGGGGAGCGCGGCGCGTACCAGTCGCTGTTCCGCGACCGGCTGATCGGCAAGGAGTACGAGGCCGTGGCGCCGTACGACTCCGGTCTGGGCCTGCCGCGTACGGTCAGCAGCCGCATCCTCAAGGAGCGCGGGGTGATGGCCGCCCGGGAGGTGGCGGGTGAGCCGAACGCGGTCAGCGGGATCGATCTGGTCGAGCACCGGGACGGCCTCGGGCGCTACCGGCTGACGCCCCGCACCGGGCAGACCCATCAACTCCGGGTGCACATGAGCACGTTGGGCGTGCCGATCCTCGGCGACCCGCTGTACCCGGTGGTGACGGGGCCGGTGCCGGCCGGGGACTTCCGGCGTCCGCTGCAACTGCTGGCGAGGACGCTGGAGTTCACCGACCCGGTCACCGGCCGGGCTCACCGGTTCGTCAGCGGCCGGGCTCTGGAGGCATGGACCTCGTACGACGCCTGGTCGGGCGGGGGCACCGGCCACCGATAGCCCGTGCCCCCGCCCGCCGGGTTCGATGGTCGATGCCCCCGCCCGGCGGGTTCGATGGCCGGTGCCGCCGGCCCGGCGGGCTCAGTGGCCGGTGCCCGGCCCGCCAGGTTCCGTGTGGCCGGAGCCCGGCCCGCCGGATTCGGCGGCCCGCGCCCTGCCCGCGGGGCTCGGTGGCCGGTGCCGCCCGGCCGGCAGCCGGGGAGCAGTCCGGCCGGTGCCCCGTCCGCCGGGGATCAGTAGCCGCGCCACCAGCGCAGGAGACGCTGCCAGGCGCCGGGCCGTGCGGCGGGCTCGGGAGGAGCGGCCGGGGCCGGCTCGGGGGCCTTGGGCTGCGGCGCGGGCATGGCCGGTGCCGCTTCCTCGGTGGTCACCTGCCAGGGGGCCCGCTGGGCGGGCACGGCGCGCACGGACGGCCGCTGTGTGACCTCCTGGGTCGGCTTGGGCTCGAAGCGCACGGGCAGATCCACGAGGTGCCGCGAGGACATGGTGCTGCGCCAGCGCAAATCGCTCTCTTCGCAGTCGAGTTCGACGTCGGGCAGGCGCAACAGCAGGGCGTCGACGCCGACATCGGCGATGGCGCGGCCGATGTCCTGTCCCGGGCACTCGTGGGGACCGCCGCCGAAGGCGAGATGGGAGCGGTTGCCCTGCATGCTCGCGGCCAGGTCGGGCCGGATCCGGGGGTCGACGTTGCCGGGCGCGATGCCGAAGAGCAGTCCGTCGCCCTTGCGGATGCGCTGACCGCCCAGCTCGGTCTCCTGCTTGGCGAAGTAGCCGAGGACGGCGCTGAACGGCGGTTCGTTCCACAGGGACTGTTCGACCGCCTCGGGCACGGTCATCTGCCCGCCGTTGAGCTGGGCGCGGAAACGCGGGTCGGTGAGCAGCATGCGCAGCACGTTGGCGATGAGGTTGGCGGTGGCCTCGTAGGCGGCGAGCAGGACGAGCCTGAGGTGCTGGGCCACCTCGTCGTCGGTGAGCCGGGCCGGGTGGTTGATGAGGTGGCTGGTGAAGTCGTCCTCGGGCTCGGCACGGCGCCGCAGGGTGTGCTGGGTCAGCACGCTCATGACGTACTCGTTGCTGGCGATGGCGGTGTCGGTGCCCTTGAGCAGGTCACGGGTGGCGTGCACCATGCGGTCGTTGTAGTCCTCGGGCATCCCGATGATCTCGCAGAGCACGGACATCGGCAGATGCTCGGCGAACTGTCCGACCAGGTCGGCCTTGCCGAGCGGGCAGAACGCGTTGACCAGGCGCTGGGTCGCGCGGTTGATGTAGCGGCGCAGGCTGCGGAAGTCGATGGTCGACATGGCGCCGGTGACGGCGCCGCGCAGCCGGAGGTGCTCGTCACCCTCGGCGTGGGAGCAGATGGGCTGCCAGGCGATGTGGGGGGCGAGCGGATGGTCGGCCCCCGCCGTGCCGTCCTGGACGGCGGTCCACAGCCGGCTGTCGCGGGCGTAGTGCGAGGGGGTGCTGACCATGTGCAGGTTCTCGGCATGGCCGAGGACCACCCAGATGGGTACGTCGTTGTGCAGCAACACGGGTGCGACGGCGCCGTGTTCGGCCCGCAGCTTCTCGTACAGCGCGCCCAGGTCCTCCGCCTCGGGCCCGTACAGGCGGCGCAGTCCGCCCGGACCGACGCCGGGGCCCATGCCGTGCGCGGGGCAGCCGGGCGGTGGGCCGACCGCGGGTTCTTCCGTACCGGCCGGGGAATGGGATTCGGTCGTCACAATGATCGCTCCGAAGCTCAAGTACGTTCTGTGGATTGGTAGTTGGCGTACGGATGCCGTAATCACGTTACGGCGTTCAGCGCGGCGCCGAGGTCATCGCCAGGGAATGCAGGAACCGCATGAGGGTCATGAGGGTGTCGCGACTGGACGCTCTGCGGCGGGCGTCGCACCGCACGATCGGGATCTCCTCGGCGAGGTCGAGCGCGGTCCGCAGGTCCTCGACCGGGTACCGGGGCGCGTCGGGGAAGTCGTTGATCGCGACGACGAACGGGACACCGCGCTCCTCCAGGCGTCCGATCACGTCGAAGCTGACCTCCAGGCGGCGGGTGTCGATCAGGACGACCGCGCCGAGCGCTCCCTCGAACAGGCCGTTCCACAGGAACCAGAAGCGTTCCTGACCCGGCGTGCCGAACAGGTAGAGGACCAGTCTGTCCGTGACCGAGATCCGGCCGAAGTCCATCGCCACGGTGGTGGCGGTCTTGGTCTCGGACCCGTAGTTGTCGTCGACGCCGATGCCGGCCTGCGTCATGGTCTCCTCGGTCGTCAGCGGCTTGATCTCGCTGACGGAGCCCACCATGGTCGTCTTGCCGACTCCGAATCCGCCCACGATCACGATCTTCACGGCCGCCTGAGCGGTGTGCGGGAGGTGGTCCTCGGCGCGAGGGCCCGTGACGGTGTCAGAGCTTTTGAAGTCCATGCATCACCGCTTCGAGGAGGGAACGGTCGGGGAGCGCCTGACGGACGATCGGGGCGCGCGCCTGTACCAGTTCGGCCGCCAGCAGCTCGGTGAGCAGGACGGTCACCACGCTGAACGGCAGATTGAGGTAGGCCGAGATCTCGGCCACGGACAGGGGGGTACGGCACAGCCGCAGCAGGGCCGACTGCTCCGGCTGGGTGGCGGGCGGCGGTGTGACGGGGCGGGCGACGACCAGCGTGACCAGGTCGACCTCGGCCCGGTCGCCGCCCTCGGCCCCGCCGGTGAGCACGTACAGGCGCTCCGGGTTCCTCGGTTCGCCCTGCCCGTCCTCGCCCTCCCCCGCGGAGCCCTCCGGGCCCGCGAGGGGGGCGGGCGGCGCGGGGGGTTCCGGGGGCCGCTCCCTGGGCTGGCGCCGTCGGCGTTGCGGAGGGCTCATACGGTCTGCCCGTTGCGGCGCGGCGGACTGGTGAGATGGGCGCCGATGCGGACGACGAGGTCGCGCATGCGGTTGCTCATCAGCCCGGGCTCCGCGGTCTGGTTGGCGAGGACGGCGAGGTAGGCGTTGGGTCCCGCCGACATCAGGTAGAAGTAGCCGCCGTCGATCTCGATGATGACCATCCGCATCCGGCCGTCGCTCTTGGGGATCTCTCCGGCGACGGCTCCCGCGAGGCTCTGCAGGCCCGCGCAGGCCGCGGCGACCCGGTCGGCCGCGTCCGGGTCGCCGCCGTAGCGCGCGATGCGCAGTCCGTCGGCGGAGAGCACCACGATCTGCTGGATGCCCGGCACCCCGTCGGCGAGTTCCTTGAGCATCCAGTCGAAGTTGGCTCGCTGCTGGATCACTTGAGGTCCTCCTCGTCGTCGGTCTCGGCCGGGCCCGGCCGGTTGTCCGTGCTGAATGCGGTCGGATCCGGGTCGCCCTTGAGGCCGTTCATGAACGCCTCGACCCACAGCCCGGGTTCGGGCTCCTTCTCCTGCGGCGCGGGGTCGGGTTCCCACAAGGCGGCGGACTCGGCGGCCTCCTGCTCCGCGCGGGCCTCGGCGTACCGCTGGCTGAGCGGGACCTTCATGCGGCTGCGGCGCTGCGGCAGACCGTTGGGCGTCCATTCCGTGACGACCGGGACGTCGTCCTCCCGGGGGTCGCCGCTCGACGAGGGGACGCGGGGGCCGGCGGTCGGCCGGCGCTTCTTGGGCTTGCGCGCCGGGCCCTCGACGCCGCCGTTGTCGATGCCGGCCACGGAGCTGGCCCCGATGCCGTGCGCGAGACCGGGGGCGAAGTCGGTGGTCAGCATGTGGCGGGGTGCGACGAGGACGGCGCGGACACCGCCGTACGCGGACTGCCGCAGCGAGATCTGCATGCTGTACATCTGCGCGAGTCGCCCGACGACAGCCATGCCGAGACGCGGCGCCTGGCCCATGGTGTTCGGGTCGACGCCCGCGGCGGCCAGCCGGAGCAGCTCCTCGATCTTGCCGCGGGCCTCGTCGCTGAGGCTGACGCCGCCGTCCTCGATCTCGATGGCGATGCCGGTCTGCACCTCGATCGCGGTGACGTGCACCTTGGTGTGGGGCGGCGAGTACCGGGTGGCGTTGTCCAGGAGCTCGGCCAGGGCGTGGATGAGCGGTTCGACGGAGACACCGTTGACGGCGATGTCGACGATGTTGTGGAGCTCGATGCGCCGGTATTCCAGGATGCGCGACATCGCGCCGCGCAGGACGCTGAACAGCGGTACGGGTTCGGGCCACTGGCGTCCGGGACGGCCGCCGCCGAGCACGGCGATGGAGTCGGCGAGCCGGCCGATCAGCGCGGTGCCGTGGTCGATGCGCAGCAGGTCGTCGAAGACCTCGGGATTGCGCCCGTGGTCCTCCTCCATCTCGCGGAGTTCGTTGTTCTGCTGGTGGACGATGGCCTGGACGCGTCGGGCGATGTTGACGAAGGAGCGCTGCGCCGCGTCGCGCATCGACTCCTCGGCGTCGATGACCTTGAGCAGCTTCTTCAGCAAGTCCTTCTGGGCCGCGGGGATCTCGCCGAAGTCCGGGTTGTCGCGTCCCAGGGTGCGCATGACCTCCGACGGGGAGTTCCCCTCGTGCAGCCGGTCGACGGCGTACGGCAGGACGTCCCGGGTGAAGCGCACGATCTCCTGATCGTGCGCGGCGATGCGCTGTTCCAGGGATGCGGTGCGGCGCGCGAAGTCGGCCCGCAGGTCACGGGTGACGCGGCCGCGGCGGACGGCCTCGCCGCCGATCGCGATGACCAGCAGCATGGCGAGGCCGCCGCACAGGGCCACCGCGCCCCTGGCCGGGCCGGTCACGACGGCGACGGCGGCGCCGGTCGCCACCGCCATCAGGACGGCCGGGAGCAACAGGACGCGTGCGTAGGGAAGTTCACTGCCACCGGGAGGCGATTGAACACTCACCATGTATGCCCTCTGAGACAAGTCGGCTGGGGGTGGGGGAGGTTTGTGGGGGAAACGGCACGGATCGGCATCAGTCAAACCAGATCTTCGGAACTTTTGGGAACAAGCGCACGAATACATCTCAACTCGGTGCGCTGCGGGCGAGCTTAGTCCGACCGGATCAACGCTGTGTCATATTCCGCAAGCACCTGAAACCACCCATAAGACTGGAGTACCCTCAGCCTCATTTACACGCTGAGCCCCCGCTCGCACACGCTGCGTGATGACGCACGGGCATGCGAAAGGCGTGGGGGTGAGGGATCAGATCCCGGCGATCCGCAGCGCCGCGTCCGCCGTGGCCTCGGCGAAGGCCGACACCGGGCGCTGCGGATCGGAGCGGTGCACGAGGATGACGCCCTCGATCAGCCCGAACAGCAGATCCGTCCGCAGTTCGAGCTCACTCTTGGCGAGCGCTCCCCCGGCCGCCGTGGCGGCGAGCAACTGACGGTAGGCGTCCTTGAGTTCGGCCCGCACCGCATGGAAGCCGGCGAAGCGTTCGGTGCGCACCTCGGGCAGCAGATAGAGACCGCCGAGATTGTGCGGCCCACCGCAGAGCACCTCCACGTCGGTGCGGCACAGCTCCCACAGCCGGCCCTCCGCGGACACCGTCTCATCGGCGAGAAGCTCACGGGCGTACGCCAGGGAGGGGGTGACGGTGGACTCCAGGAGTTCGGCGAGCAACTCCTCCTTGCCGGTGACGTAGTGGTACATGGACGCCTGCCGCATGCCCGCCCGCTCGGCCACGGCCCGCGTGGTGGTGGCCGCGTATCCCCGCGTCGTGAACAACTCGGCGGCCGCGTCCAGCAGTTCCGCGCGCGGCGACAGCCCGCTGTCCGGCCGCTGCGCGGCCCGGGGCCTGCCGACCCGGCGTCCGCCACCCGTTCCCATGCGTTCGATCCTCGCACACCCGGCGCGCCCCGGGCCGGGCGCCGCGGCGCGCACGGCGGACACCGGACCGCGGCACGCAGGGCCCCGCACCGGCGGCGCGGCCCGCGTGAGGGACAGGTAACCGCGCGGCAACACGAGGGACACGGCCGCGACCCACCCCGCCCCTAATTTCTGTCGCGCGACAGAAATGACCGAGGAGCCGGAGGACCCGCGATGGCGACAGCCACCACGCACGGAGCACGCGACCACGCCCGCGCCCAGCAGGGAACCCGCGCCGAGGCCATGCCCGTGGTCCCCGCGGACGACTGGCCCACCCCGCCGCCCGAGGCGGGCCCCCTCCTGTGGGCCGAGACCGTGGCGGGCGGCAACTACACGCACAAGGTGCTGGCCCGGGGCACCGAACTGCGCCTGACCGACCTCGCCGGCGACGCCTGCGCGCACCTCCTGCTGTACGTCGCGGACCGGCCGTGGGAACGCCTGAACACCGCCGACACCGTCAAGGTCCAGTGGAACGCCTACCTGGGCGCGGGACGGCTGCTCCTCTCCGACCAGGGCCGGGTGCTCGCCTCCGTGGTGACCGACACCTCCGGGCGGCACGACGCCCTCTGCGGCACCTCCACCCTCGTACGCAACACCGAGCGTTACGGGGACGGCACCCCGCAGTCCGCGTCCCCGGCCGGCCGCGAGCTGTTCAAGCTGGCCGCCGCCAAGAACGGGCTCGGCCCCCGCGATCTGCCGCCCTCGCTCTCCTTCTTCCAGGGCGTGGAGATCCGCGACGACGGCTCGCCGGACTTCACCGGCTCCGCCGGGCCCGGCGGAGCCGTCACCCTGCGCGCCGAGCAGGACGTCACCGTGCTGATCGCCAACGTGCCGCACCCGGCCGACCCGCGCCCCGCCTACACGAGCACCCCCCTTCAGGTGCTGGCCTGGCGCGCGCGGGCGACCGCGGCGGGCGACCCGCTGTGGGACGCCACACCCGAGGGCCGCCGCGCCTTCCTCAACACCGCCGAATTCCTTGCCACGAGGGGGCTCGCATGACGCACGTCACCGTCCCGGCCCGGGCCGCCTGGTCCGCCGTCGTCCGCGCCGGCCAGACGCTCACCGTCACCGACCTGCACGGCAACCAGGCCGTCGACTTCCTGGTCTACGACGCCGCGGACACCGCCGTCCGCTACAGCGCGCCCGACACGATCCAGGCCCAGGGGAACATCTTCCTGACCACCGGCAGCGTGCTGATGTCGAACGAGCACACCCCGCTGATGACCGTCACCGAGGACGAGGTCGGCCGGCACGACACCGTCGGCGGCGCCTGCTCCAAGGAGTCCAACACCCTGCGCTACGGACACCACACCTGGTCCCAGCACGCCTGCGTGGACAACTTCCTCGCCGAGGGCGCCCGTCACGGCCTCGGCAAGCGCGACCTCGTCTCGAACATCAACTGGTACATGAACGTGCCCGTCGAGAAGGACGGCACGCTCGGCATCGTCGACGGCCTCTCCGCCCCGGGACGCAGGCTCGCCCTGCGCGCCGAACGCGACGTGATCGTGCTGGTCTCCAACTGCCCCCAGATCAACAACCCGTGCAACGGCTTCGAGCCCACCGCCGTCGCGATGACGATCGGGGACCCCGCATGAGCTTCGGCACCCTCCTGATCGC
The DNA here is from genome assembly GCF_042891215.1 of Streptomyces sp. NPDC001914. Taxonomy (NCBI): domain Bacteria; kingdom Bacillati; phylum Actinomycetota; class Actinomycetes; order Kitasatosporales; family Streptomycetaceae; genus Streptomyces; species Streptomyces sp. NPDC001914. The sequence continues at coordinate 212,679 of NZ_JBIASW010000007.1, read as the reverse complement.
CAACCGCGGCGAGATCGCCGTCCGCATCATCCGCACGGCCCGCGAACTGGGCCTGCGCACCGTCGCCGTGTACTCCGACGCCGACCGCGCGGCCCCCCACGTCCGCCTCGCCGACCAGGCCGTACGGCTGGGCCCCGCCCCCGCCAAGGAGTCCTACCTCGACGGCGACCTGGTCCTGAAGGCCGCCAAGGACACCGGGGCCGGCGCCATCCACCCCGGCTACGGCTTCCTGTCCGAGGACGCGGCGTTCGCCCGCCGCTGCGAGGACGCCGGGATCGTGTTCGTCGGCCCCACACCGGAGCAGCTGGAACTGTTCGGCGCCAAGCACACGGCCCGGGCCGCGGCCGAGGCCGCCGGGGTGCCCCTCGCACCGGGCACGGGACTCCTGCCCGGCCTCCCCGAGGCCCTGGAGGCGGCCGGCCGCATCGGCTACCCCGTCATGCTGAAGGCCACCGGCGGGGGCGGCGGCATCGGCATGTCGGCATGTCGATCCGCCGCCGAACTGACCGAGGCCTGGGACCGGGTGCAGCGCGTCGCGGCCGCCTCCTTCTCCTCGGCCGGGGTGTTCCTGGAGCGCCTGGTCGAACACGCCCGCCACGTCGAGGTGCAGGTCTTCGGCGACGGCCGGGGCCGTGTCGTCACCTTCGGCGACCGCGACTGCTCGCTCCAGCGCCGCAACCAGAAGGTCCTGGAGGAGGCACCCGCCCCCGGCCTCCCCACCCACGTCCGCGAGCGGCTCGCCTCCGCCGCACGCGAGCTGTGCGCCTCGGTCGGCTACCGCTCGGCCGGAACCGTCGAGTTCGTCTACGACGCCGCCCGCGAGGAGGCGTACTTCCTGGAGGTCAACACCCGCCTCCAGGTGGAACACCCGGTCACCGAGGAGATCTACGGCGTCGACCTCGTCGCCTGGATGCTGCGCCTGGCCCGGGGCGAGTCCGACGTCGTACGGGAACCGGGGGCACCGCACGGACACGCCGTCGAGGCCCGGGTGTACGCCGAGGACCCCTCGCGCGAACACCGTCCCAGCGCGGGCCTGCTGACCCGGGTCGAGTTCCCCGCGGGGGTCCGCGTCGACGGCTGGGTCGAGGCCGGCACCGAGGTGACCACCTCGTACGACCCGATGCTCGCGAAGGTCGTCGCGTACGGGGCGGACCGGGCCGAGGCCCTGGAACGCCTCGACACGGCACTGGCCGCGACCCGGATCGACGGCATCGAGACGAACCTCGGCCTGGTGCGGGCCGCGCTCGCCGAGCCGTCCTTCCGGCGGGCGGCGCACTCCACCGCCACACTGGCCGGCGTGAGCGATCCCACCCCGCGCGTCGAGGTCGTCTCCGGCGGCACGCTCACCACCGTGCAGGACTGGCCCGGACGCACCGGCTACTGGCAGGTCGGGGTACCGCCGTGCGGCCCGATGGACGACCTCTCCTTCCGGCTCGGCAACCGCGCGCTCGGCAACCCCGAGGGCGCCCCCGGACTCGAATGCACCCTCCAGGGACCGGCGTTGAGGTTCACCCACGCCACCACCGTGTGTGTCACGGGGGCTCCCGCCCCCGTCACCGTGGACGGGGCCCCGGTCGCCCGGTGGGAGCCGGTGACCGTGCCGGCCGGTGCGGTGCTGGAGGTCGGCGCGCCCGACGGGCACGGCCTGCGCACCTACGTGCTGTTCGCGGGCGGCGGCCTGGACGTGCCCGCCTTCCTCGGCAGCGCCGCCACCTTCACCCTCGGCCGGTTCGGCGGCCACGGCGGCCGCACCCTGCGGACCGGTGACGTCCTGCACGGCGGCACCGTCACCGGACTCCGGGCACCCGTGCCGCCCGCCGAGCGTCCCGACTTCACCGCGGAGTGGCGGATCGGCGCCCTCGAAGGGCCGCACGCGGCACCGGAGTTCTTCACCGAGGAAGACATCCACGACTTCTACGCCGCCGACTGGAAGGTCCACTTCAACTCGGCCCGCACCGGCGTGCGCCTCGTCGGGCCCAAGCCCCGCTGGGCCCGCACCGACGGCGGCGAGGCCGGTCTGCACCCCTCCAACATCCACGACACCCCCTACTCGGTCGGAGCCGTCGACTACACCGGCGACATGCCGGTGCTCCTCGGCCCGGACGGCCCCTCCCTCGGCGGCTTCGTGTGCCCGGCGACCGTCGTCAGCACGGAACGCTGGAAGCTCGGCCAGCTCCGCCCCGGCGATACCGTGCGCTTCGCGCCGCTGGCCGACGACGGTTCGGCGCGGCCCGCGATCGTCGACGGCGGGGTGCTCGCCCGGGACGGCGACGTGACGTACCGCCGCAGCGGCGACGACAACCTGCTGGTCGAATTCGGCCCCATGCAACTGGACCTCGCCCTGCGGATGCGGGTCCACGCGCTGATGGAAGCGGTGGCGGCGGCCGGTCTCGACGGCGTCACCGACCTGACGCCGGGCATCCGCTCGCTCCAGATCCAGACCGACCCCGGCCGACTCCCCCAGCGCGACCTCCTGGACGCCGTACGGCGCACGGTCCGCGCCCTGCCCCCGACCGACCGGCTCGTCGTTCCCTCCCGCACCGTCCATCTCCCGCTGTCCTGGGACGACCCGGCCACCCGCGAGGCCATCGCCCGCTACATGGCCGGTGTCCGCGACGACGCCCCCTGGTGCCCCTGGAACATCGAGTTCATCCGCCGCGTCAACGGCCTGGACTCCGTCGACGACGTCTACCGCACCGTCTTCGACGCCGAATACCTGGTCCTCGGCCTCGGCGACGTCTACCTCGGCGCACCGGTCGCCACCCCGCTCGACCCGCGCCACCGGCTGGTCACCACGAAGTACAACCCCGCCCGCACCTGGACCGCCGAGAACTCCGTCGGGATCGGCGGCGCCTACCTCTGCGTCTACGGCATGGAGGGCCCCGGCGGCTACCAGTTCGTCGGCCGTACGACCCAGGTGTGGTCGCCCTGGCAGCAGCGCGGCGCGTTCGAGCCCGGCTCGCCCTGGCTGCTGCGCTTCTTCGACCGGATCAAGTGGTATCCGGTCGAGGCGGACGAACTCCTGGAACTGCGGGCCGACATCGTCTCCGGCCGCTTCGTGCCGCGCGTGGAGGAGGGCACCTTCTCCCTCGCCGCCTACGAGGACTTCCTCGCCGAGAACGCCGAGTCCATAGCGGAGTTCCGGTCCCGGCAGGGCGGCGCGTTCTCCGCCGAGCGGGACGCCTGGGAGGCGGCGGGCGAGTTCACGCGGGCCGAGGAGGCGGGGGCCGCTCCGCCACCGGCCGTCGAGGTGAGCGTCCCGGCGGGCGGCCGGCTGATCGAGGCCGAGTTCGCCGCCTCGGTGTGGCAGCTCAACGTCGCACCGGGTGAACAGGTCACGGCGGGACAGCCCTTGCTCGCGCTGGAGGCGATGAAGATGGAGTCACGTGTCCCCGCGCCGGTCGACGGCGTCGTCCACCAGGTCCTCACCCGCCCGGGCGCCCAGGTCGAAGCGGGCACGGCCCTGCTCGTCCTGGCCCCCCTGGAACCCTCGGTTCCCTGACCCCCGCCCCCTGCCCTCTGCTCCGCCCCCGGGCCCCTGACCTTGCCCCCTGGCCTCCGTCCTCTGACTTCCGGCCCTGGGCCCCTGACCCTGCCCCTTGGCCTCCGCCCTCTGGCCTCTGGCGCCCCGCACCGGTCGCACTCGTCCGGTCGCGGGCCTGCCCGGTCACCCCCGTGTCCGCCCCCGCACGACCTCCGTCACGAGGAGTTCCGATGTCCGCCCTCACCCGAGTCCGCGCCGCGTACGCCCGTATCGAGGCCGTGGACCGCCCCGAGATCTGGATCGATCTGCGCCCCCGGGCGGAGGCCGAGCGCGAGGCCCGTGCCGTGGACGAGCGGGTCGCCGCCGGGGAGCACCTTCCGCTCGCCGGCCGGCTCCTGGCGGTGAAGGGCAACATCGACGTGGCCGGTCTGCCCACCACCGCCGGCTGTCCCGCCTACGCCTACGCCCCGGAGGAAGACGCCCCCGCGGTCGCCCGCCTCCGCGCCGCCGGGGCCGTCGTGCTCGGCACCACCAACATGGACCAGTTCGCCACCGGCCTGGTCGGCACCCGCTCTCCGTACGGAGCCGTCCGGGGCGCCCTCGACCCGGAACGGATCAGCGGCGGCTCCAGCTCGGGATCGGCCGTGGCCGTGGCCCTCGGCATCGCCGACCTCGCGCTCGGCACCGACACCGCGGGCTCGGGCCGCGTGCCCGCCGCGTTCAACGGCATCGTCGGCCTCAAGCCGACCCGCGGTCTGGTGCCCACCACCGGCGTCGTCCCGGCCTGCGCCTCCCTGGACTGCGTGACCGTGTTCGCCCGCACCCTCCCGGAGGCCGAACAGGCCCTCGCCCACCTCGCGTCCCCCTCCGGGCGGGACCTGCCGCCCCTGGCACAGCGCGCGCCCGGCCCGTGGCGCGTCGCCGTCCCGCCGACGGCACAGCTCGGCGAACTGGACGAGGGCTGGGCGGAGGCGTACGAGGCGGCGGTGCGCCGGCTCGTCACGGCGGGGGCGGAGGTGCGCACGCTCGACCTCGCCCCGTTCACCGAGGCCGCCGCGATGCTCTACGAGGGCGCCTTCGTCGCCGAGCGCTACACGGCGGTGGGGAGCTTTGTCGACAAGCTGATCTCCGAGGGGGGTACCGGGCTCGACCCGACCGTCGCCGGGATCATCACCCGCGCGCGGGACGTACCGGCCCACCGGCTCTACGCGGACCAGGAGCGGCTGGCGTCCCTGCGCATCCGGGCCCTGGCGGAACTGGGCGACGCCGACGCGCTGCTGCTGCCCACCGCGCCCGGCCATCCCACGCTCGCCGAGGTCGCCGCCGACCCGCTGGGCGCCAACGCCCGCCTGGGCCGCTTCACCAACTCCACGAACCTGTTCGACCTGGCGGCGGTCGCCGTCCCGGCCGGACGGACACCCGCGGGACGCCCCTTCGGGGTGATGCTGATCGGCCCGGCGTTCACCGACGAACGGCTCGCGCGGATCGCCCGCCTCCTGGAGCCGGAGACCCGCCTCGCCGTGGTGGGGGCGCATCTGTCCGGCCAGCCGCTCAACCCGCAGCTGCTCTCCCTGGGCGCCCGCCTCGAACGTACGACGACCACCGCGGCCGTCTACCGGCTGCACGCCCTGACGACCAGTCCGCCGAAGCCGGGTCTGGTCCACGTCGGTGCGGGCGGCGGCGCCGTCGAGGCCGAGGTGTGGCGCCTGCCTGCCGACGGCCTCGGGCACCTGCTGGCGGCGCTCCCCCGCCCGATGACCCTGGGCAGCGTCGAACTCGCCGACGGCACCCACGTCCCCGGCTTCCTCTGCGAACCCGGCGCGCTGGAGGGCGCACCGGACATCACACACCACGGCGGCTGGCGCGCGTACATGCAGGCCCGACAGTCCGGCTGACCGCACCACCCAGAGTCGGACATCGACCGACGGTGTCCGGCCCCGCCGAAGACGGCCGGGCCGGACACCGCCGGTGCTACGGAGTGGGGCCGCTGCCGACACGAGACACCGCGGGTCCGACGTGGCCCGCCGGCCGCCAGGGGAGGCTGTCCCCCTGGGGCCCAGCCCAGCCAGACACGGACGTCCCGAACCGGCTCGACGCAGCCCATTCCGGCGCGGCCCTGTTCATTCCGGCCCCGCACGTCCCGGCCAGGCGCAACCCGGCCGGTTCAGCTCGGCACGAGCTGGCCCGGCGGACACCGCCCCGGACCCGTGGAGGCCGGTCCGGGGACGGTCCGGCGTGGTGGGTCAGCCGACCGATGAGTAGGCCACGACCCCGCGCAGCAGCGCGTCGACCGCCTTGCGGGCGTTCTTCGCGACCGTCGACCTCTCGCCGCCCGAGACGGGCGCGGCGGCCGAGATCTGGCCGAGGACGTCGATGACCTGCTTGCACCAGCGCACGAAGTCACCGGCGGGCATCTCGGCCTCGCGCAGCACCTCGTCCAGGCCCTTGCCGGACGCCCATTCGTGGGCGGCCCAGGCGAAACCGAGGTCCGGCTCGCGCTGGCCCACGCCCTCCGTCTGGTTGATCCGGAAGTCCTCCTCCAGGGCGTCCAGACGGCCCCAGATGCGCACCATCTCGCCGAGCGCGGCCTTGGCCTTTCCGGAGGGCACCTTCGGCGCCATCGCGTCGTCCGCGACCCGGGACTCGTACACCAACGCCGAGACGCAGGCGGCCAGTTCGGCCGGGGACAGCCCGTCCCAGACTCCGGCGCGCAGGCATTCGCTGGCCAGCAGGTCGAGTTCGCCGTACAGCCGGGCGAGCCGCTTGCCGTGCTCGGTGACCTCGTCGCCGCGCAGGTAGTCCAGCTCGGTGAGCAGGGCGACGATCCGGTCGAAGGTACGGGCGATGGTGTTCGTCCGGCCCTCGATCCGGCGCTCCAGCTGCGAGGTGTCGCGCTTGAGCCGGTGGTACCGCTCGGCCCAGCGGGCGTGGTCCTCGCGGTCGCCGCAGCCGTGGCAGGGGTGCGCGCGGATCGCCGTGCGCAGCCGGGCGATCTCACGGTCGTCGGCGGCCTCGGAGCGCCTCTTGCGGTGCCGGTCCGGGACGATGTGCCCGGCCTTGGTGCGCAGCGCGGAGGCGAGGTCCCGACGGGACTGCGGCGAGCGGGGGTTGAAGGTCTTGGGGATCCTCATCCGGTCGAGCGCCTCGACCGGCACCGGGAAGTCCATCGAGGCCAGCCGCTTCACCTGGCGCTCGGCGGTCAGCACCAGCGGACGCGGCCCGTCGTGCTGCTCGAAGCCCCGGTGGCCGTTCGACCGGCCCGCGGGCAGCCCGGGGTCCAGGACCAGCGCCAGCCCCGCGTACTTGCCGGTCGGCACATGGATGACGTCACCCGGCTTCAGTTTCTCCAGGGCGACGGCCGCCTCGGCCCGGCGCTGCGACATTCCCTGCCGGGCCAGCTCGGTCTCACGGTCCTTCAGTTCGCGGCGCAGCCCCATGTAGGCGTCGAAGTCCCCGAGATGGCAGGTCATCGACTCCTTGTAGCCTTCGAGGCCCTCCTCGTTGCGCTGCACCTGCCGGGAGATCCCGACGACCGACTTGTCGGCCTGGAACTGCGCGAACGACGTCTCCAGCAGCTCGCGCGAGCGGTGCCGGCCGAACTGCTCGACCAGGTTCACGGCCATGTTGTACGACGGCCTGAAGCTGGAGCGCAGCGGATAGGTGCGGGTGCCCGCGAGTCCCGCGAGATGCTCGGGACTGAAGCCGCGCTGCCACAGCACGACCGCGTGGCCCTCCACGTCGATGCCGCGCCGCCCGGCACGGCCGGTGAGCTGGGTGTACTCGCCGGGGGTGATGTCGGCGTGCTGCTCGCCGTTCCACTTGACGAGCTTCTCCAGCACCACCGAGCGGGCCGGCATGTTGATGCCGAGCGCCAGGGTCTCCGTCGCGAAGACCGCCTTGACGAGGCCGCGGACGAACAGCTCCTCGACGACCTCCTTGAAGGTCGGCAGCATGCCCGCGTGGTGGGCCGCGATGCCGCGCTCCAGGCCTTCCAGCCATTCGAAGTAGCCGAGGACGTGCAGGTCCTCGTCCGGGATGGAGGCGGTGCGCTCCTCGACGATCTCACGCACCCGGGCGCGGGCGGCGTCGTCGTTCAGCCGCAGCCCCGCGTACAGGCACTGCTGCACGGCGGCCTCGCAGGCCGCGCGGCTGAAGATGAACGTGATGGCGGGCAGCAGCCCTTCGGCGTCCAGCCGCTCGATGACCTCGGGCCGGCCCGGCGTCCAGATCCGTGAGCGCTGCCGGCGCTCACGCTCCCGGTCGGCCTCGCGCATCGCGCGGCCGCGTCTGCGGTCCTGGTACGACGGACGGCTCGCCTCCATGCGCGCCATGCGCGTGAGGTCGGGGTTGACGGCCTTGCGCTGGCCCTCGCCCTCCTCGAAGAGGTCGTACATCCGCCGTCCGGCCAGCACGTGCTGGAACAGCGGCACGGGCCGGTGCTCGGAGACGATCACCTGGGTGTCGCCGCGCACGGTGTCCAGCCAGTCGCCGAACTCCTCGGCGTTCGACACGGTCGCCGAGAGCGACACCAGCGTCACCGACTCGGGCAGGTGGATGATCACTTCCTCCCAGACGGCGCCGCGGAAGCGGTCGGAGAGGTAGTGCACCTCGTCCATCACGACGTACCCGAGGCCGAGGAGGGTGTTCGAGCCCGCGTACAGCATGTTCCGCAGGACCTCGGTGGTCATGACGACCACCGGTGCCTCGGAGTTGACGCTGTTGTCGCCGGTGAGCAGGCCGACCTTGTCCGCGCCGTAGCGGCGGCACAGGTCGGCGTACTTCTGGTTGGAGAGCGCCTTGATCGGCGTGGTGTAGAAGCACTTCTTGCCCTGCTGGAGGGCGAGGTGGACGGCGAACTCGCCGACGATCGTCTTGCCGGAGCCGGTGGGCGCGGCCACCAGCACACCCTTGCCCGCTTCGAGTGCCTGGCAGGCCTCGATCTGGAAGGGGTCGAGGCCGAAGTCGTACATCTCGCGGAAGGAGGCGAGCGCGGTGGCCTGCTCGGCGGCGCGCCTGCGTGCTGCCGCGTACCGCTCGGCCGGTGAGAGGTCCTCTGTCATCGTGCTTTCGAGACTACCGGGAGGCACTGACACAAGGACGATCATTATCCGGATCAGGGGCTGTGAAACCCCGGATCCCCGCAGCTCAGGGAAGTGCGACGCGCACCGCGCCCCGTATGCACTCCGCGGTCAGCGGCAGCGGGCCCAGCGGCTCTCCGTCCGCGTAGCCGGTGACGTCCTCGGCGAGGAGTTCGACCCGGGCCGCCCGCAGCACGCTCACCACGGGATGGCCGACGTGGGTGCCCTTGTAGACGCGGGGGAAGATCTTGAGCAGGGTGGAGCGGGAGCAGTCCCCGACCACCGTGATGTCGAACAGCCCGTCGCCGAGGCTCGCCCCGGGACAGATCCTCATTCCGCCGCCGTACGACGACCCGTTGCCGACCGCGACCAGCGTCGCCTCGGTCTCCAGTGTCTCGCCGCCGTCCAGCGTGATGCGGTACGGGACGGGCCGGAAGGCGGCCAGTTCGGCGACCATGGCGACGTCGTACTTGAAGCGGCCGACGGGCAGGCGCATCCGGTTCCCGCGGTCGTTGACCCGCGAGTCGAACCCGGAGGCGAGGACGGTGCCGAACCAGGCGCCGTTCACCCGGCCCAGGTCGACCTCGCGCAGCCGCTCGCCCTTCAGCGCCTCGGCGATCATGCGTCCCGCGGCCGCCGGGTCGCCGACGGGCAGGCCGAGGGCCCGCGCGAAGTCGTTGCCGGTGCCCGCGGCGACCAGCCCGAAGGGGGTACGGGTTCCGGCGACGGCCTGCAGGGCCATGTTCGCCATGCCGTCCCCGCCGACCGCGACGAGGGCGCCGGTGCCGCCGGCGACCGCCTCGCGGGCCCGCGCGAGGGCGTCCGCCGGGTCCTCGCCCTGGACGGTCTCGACGGAGAATCCGGCGGCACGCAAAGCGGAAGCGGCCGGCAGCGCCGCTCGGGCGCCCCGGCCGCGGCCCGCGGTGGGGTTGACGAAGAGGGTGATCTCGCTGGTCACAGGCTGACCCTACGAGGTCGCGGACTCCGTCAGGTCACGTCGTCATAACCGTTGACCCGGTCCGTGGTGGCCTGCTCCGGAAGGCTGCGGCGGGTCGACACGCTCTCGACGTCACCGATGTCCTCAGGAGTGAGGTCGAGCTCGGACGCCTCGTCGTCGGCGGGCCCGGACTCGTCGCGCCGGCGCCTGCGCCGGTCGTTGAGCAGCGAGAACACGACCGCGCCGAAGTACAGGATCCAGATCGGCCCGGCGAGCGCGAGCATCGTCAGCGGGTCGGTGCTGGGAGTGGCGATCGCGGCGAAGACCGTGATGCCGATGATCATGCCGCGCCACCAGCCGAGCATGCGCTTGCCGGTGATGATGCCCGTGAGGTTGAGCATCACCAGCAGCAGGGGCAGCTCGAACGAGAGGCCGAACACGACCACCATGCGCGTGACCAGGTCGAGCAGGTCGTCCAGCGGCAGGAGGTTGTTCACGCCGTCCGGCGTGAACTCCATCAGGACCTTCGCCGTGGTGGGAAGCACCTTGTAGGCGAAGAACGCGCCACCGAAGAACAGCGGGACGCCGGTGCCGACGAACGCGTACGCGTACTTCTTCTCGCTCTTGTGCAGACCCGGGGCGACGAACGCCCAGAGCTGGTAGAGCCAGACCGGCGAGGCGAGCACGACGCCCGCCATCAGGGAGACCTTCAGGGCCAGGGTGAACGGGGCGAGCAGACCGTTGATGGTGATCTGCGCGCACTGGTTCTTGGACTGCTTCGCCAGTTCGGCGAACGTCTCCGGGCACCCGACGGAATCCAGGACCGGCTTGGTGAAGAAGTTGATGATGTCGTTGTAGTAGAAGGCTGCGACGATCGTGACGAGGACGATCGCCAGCATCGCCTTCGCGAGCCGGTTGCGGAGCTCGCGAAGATGGTCCGCGAGGGGCATGCGCCCCTCGGGATCCTTCTCCGTGTTGCGGGCAGACTTGAGCAACCCACATCCTCATCTCATGCGGTGGGCCGGATGTCACCGGCCCTGCGTCAGCGCTGGGTCGTGTCCGTCGGCTCGTTGACCGGACGCGAGCTGGTCACGTCGCCGGGAGCCGCCTGGATGGTGCGCTGCGCGGGGGTCTGCTCGTCGCCGGCCGGCGGACCGGCCGGGGCCTGGCTGCCGCCCTCTTCCTTCATCGCCTTCGCCTCGCTCTTGAGGATCCGGGCGGACTTGCCGAGGGAGCGCGCCATGTCCGGAAGCTTCTTCGCGCCGAACAGCAGGATGATGACGACGAGGATGAGAATGATCTCGGGAGCTCCGAGCCTTCCGAACATAAGTCTTTACCTTCTCACCGAGGCTGCATGGTCGGGGTGCTGGCCGATCGATCGGACATGTGTCCGGTCGTCGTGATGTCAGCGATCGTAACGCTCAGGGGTGAACGCGGGACAATCCCTGTGCGTACTCCCAGTTCGCGGCCCGCGCCTCATTCTCCGGGCCGCGCCCATGAGCGTACCTGGCCCCCGCACGAAGTCGACAGGCCAGCGTGACGCATTACGCATCCATGGAACGACTCATACCGTATCCATGGAACGCGCAGCCCCGACCGCGGCCTTTTCCAGGTCCTCGGAGGCGGCGCCGATACGGCGGGCGGAATCGGCCACCTGACGGCCCAGACGCTCCGCTTCGAGGAAGACACGGACGGCGAGCACCCCGAGAACCGTGATTCCCAGGAAACCCGCGGCGATCGCAAACATCGGCCAGAACATGACGTCGACCCTAGAGGGTGGAGTGCAGCCGCAGTGTGCGGACCCCGCCCCCGGTGAGCAGTTCGACGATGCGTTCACCCGCGGGCTTGCGGACCGCCGACCCGCACGCGGGGCAGGTGAACGAGTAGAACGTCGTCCGGCTGCTGGCGCCGATGGCCAGGCGCAGGGCACCGGGCGTGAGCTCGAAGCCGGCCCGGCAGTCGGGGCAGGCCGCCTTGAACATGACCTCGACGACCCGGCGCATCCCCGCGAAGGCCGTCCCCACCGACATGTCCTGCGCGCCCGGGGCCGAGGCGGACCGTCCCGGACCGCCCGCGGCGGACCCGGCACGGCCCGTCACGCCCGCCCGCCGTACGGAACCCGGCTTCTCCGGGCCACCCGGCCTTCCCTGCGCACCAGACATCGGCGTCCTCAAAGCCCCTGCTCCCGCCCCTCGTACGGACCGTCCTGGACCCCGGGCCCGTCCGGCCCGTCGTAGGCGGCGAGCGCCTCGCGGGCCGCGCCACGGGCGCTGTCCGCCAGCGCCTGCGGCGAGACGATCCGGCCGTCACCGCCGAGACGCAGGGCCAGCCGCCGCAGCGAGGCGGGGTCGGGAGTCCGCAGGGTGATACGCAGCCCGCCGTCCGGCAGCTCATCCGCGCTGTCGTGCGGGTAGTACTCGGCGACCCAGCGCCCGCCGGGACCCACCTCGACGACGACCTCCGGATCCTCGGCCGCGGGCTGGACGAGCCCCTCGGACAGGTCCCGCAGCTCGATCTCGGGCGGCGCGGACGGCTCGTCCAGGATGCGGATCTCGGCGACCCGGTCGAGCCGGAAGGTGCGGCGCGCCTCGGAGCGGCGGCACCAGGCCTCCACATAGGTGTGACCGACGCTGACCAGGCGGATCGGGTCGATCTCGCGCTCGCTCAGCTCGTCCCGCGCGGGCGAGTAGTAGCGGATCCACAGCCGGCGCCGCTCGGAGATCGCCCGGTCCACGTCGGCGAAGACACCGCCCTCGGACTCGAAGGTCACCGACAGCCGGGCGCTGGCGCCCGCCGCCTCCCCCGAAGCGGCCTCCACCTTGGCGGTGGCCCGCAGCAGCGCCTGCCGGTCCCCCTCGCGCAGGCCGGGCAGGGTGGACACCGCGCGGGCGGCCACCAGCAGCGCGGTCGCCTCGTCGGCGGCGATCCGCAGCGGCTCGGCGACGTCGTCCGGGTTGTGCCACCAGATCCGGTCGCCGTCGGTGTCGATGTCGAGCAGATCCCCGCCGCGGAAACTGGTCCCGCACAGCGGCAGCACGTCGAGGTCGGAGATCAGCTCGTCCTCGGTGATCCCGAAGGCACGGGCCACATCGCCGACGCGGGCGCCGGGGCGCTCGCGCAGATACGTCACCAGGGACAGCATCCGCCGGGTCTGGTCGATCGCGTTCGTGGGCCTGGCCGGTTTTCCTGCCACTTTCTTACCTTCCCCCTCAGCCCTTGGCCACGGCGCGCAGCCGGTCGACCACATCGGCCCGCAGTTCGGCGGGCTCCACGACCACGACGTCCGGACCGAACTCCACGAGCCAGGCGTCCAGACCGTGCCCGTACGGAATCTCCAGCTCGTCCCAGCCGTCGCCCAGCTCCCGCACCGAGACGGCCTTGGCGCGCAGCGGGTAGCCCGCGCCGGAACGCAGCCGGATCAGCGCGGAGCGGTCGGTGATCTCCCCCGCCCAGCCGGCCACCGTCTCGCGCACGGTCACCACGTCGGGGACCTCCGCGGTGTACTTGCCCGCACGCGCGCGGACCTTGCCGGTGATCCGGGAGAGCCTGAAGACGCGTTCGGCGCCGCGGTCCCGGTCCCAGCCGGCGAGATACCAGTGGCCGCGCCAGCACTCCAGGGCCCAGGGCTCCACATGCCGGGTCCCGGGCTGCGCGGCGTTGGCCTTGCGGTAGTCGAAGACGACCGGGCGGCGGTCGCGGCAGGCGAGCATCAGCGGCTCGAAGGCGGCCTCGTGGACGGGGATGTGCGGTTCGAGGGCGCCGTGGGAACCGTAGGGGTCCACGTCCTCGGGCAGACCCGCGGCGCGCAGCTTCTGGAGCGCTCCGCTCGCGGCCCCCGCGAGGCGCGCCTGCTGCCAGACCTTGGCGGCCAGACCGAGGGCGGCGGCCTCCTCGGCGTCGAGGGTGATCGGCGGCAGGCGGTTGCTGTCGCGCCGGGCGAGGTAACCGACCTCGCCGTCGAGGTTCTCCACCGTCTCGATGACCAGGCCGAGTTCGCGCAGATCGTCCTTGTCCCGCTCGAACATCCGGTTGAAGCTGTCGTCCGAGCCGGCTTCCAGATAGGCCTCGATGGACCCGCGGAGTTCCCGCTTGCTGAGCGGCCGCCGCGTCCCGAGCAGACACAGTGCGAGGTTCATCAGCCGCTCGGCCTTGGCAATGGCCATCGACGCCCTTCCTATGGTGCTTCCGACCGATGACCGTACCGCTCCGGAGTGTCGCGGCAAAAGCCGAGGGCCCATGCCCGGACAGGCATGGGCCCCAGATGACCCGATCCGGATCGGATCCGGTCCTCTGTGATCAGACCGCGATCAGGTCGACCACGAAGATCAGCGTCTCACCGGGCTTGATCGCCGGGGTCGGGCTCTGGTTGCCGTAGGCGAGGTGGGCGGGGATGGTCAGCTGGCGACGGCCGCCGACCTTCATGCCCTGCACGCCCCGGTCCCAGCCCTTGATGACACGGCCGCCGCCGAGCGGGAAGCGGAACGGGTTGCCCCGGTTCCAGCTCGCGTCGAACTCCTCACCCGTGCTGAACGCCACACCCACGTAGTGCACCGTGACGTTCTGGCCCGACTTGGCCTCCGGGCCGTCGCCCTCCCAGATGTCCTTGATCTCAAGGTCCGCCGGCGGCTCGCCCTCGGGGAAATCGATCTCGGGCTTCTCGATGCTCACGTCTTTGCTCCTGCTTTGTGTACGTAAGGACAACACGGACAGTCTTGCATCCCCGGAGGGGTTACATCTTCGCCAGGATGTCGACCGAGAAGACGAGCGTGGAGTCCTTCTTGATACCGCTGCCGGCCGGCGGGTTGTCGCCGTAGCCCAGAGCCGGCGGAATCACGATCAGGACGCGGCTGCCCACCTTCTTGCCCGTCAGGCCCTGCGCCCAGCCCTTGACGACCTGCTGCAGCGAGAACGACGTCAGCTGACCGCGCTTGTACGTCGAGTCGAACTCCTTGCCGCTGTCCCACAGCACACCCTCGTACTGCACCAGGACCGTGCTGTCGGCCTTGACCTCGTCGCCGTCGCCCTCGATCACGTAGTTCGCCACGAGCTTCGTCGGAGCGTCCTTCTTCGGCACCGTGATCTTCGGGGCGGAGCCGTCCGTGTTCGTGCCGACCGTCGGCAGCGAGGCGTCCTTCTGCGCCACGTTCTTGCCCTTGGCGGAGCTCTTCGAGTTGAACGTGTCCTCGATGTCCACCACGAACACCAGCGTGTCCGTGCCCTTGATACCCGCCTGCGCGTTGCCCTCCGAGCCGTAACCCCAGGTCGGCGGCACCGCCATCTCGACACGGCTGCCGGTCTTCTTGCCGACCAGGCCGTAACGCCAGCCGTCGATGATGCCGCCCTGCGCCAGCTGGATGACCAGCGGCGTCCCCCGGTCGTAGGAGTTGTCGAACACCTTCGCCGTGGCCCAGATCTGACCCAGGTAGTTGGCCTGGATGTAGTCGTTCTCCGCGACCGTCTTGCCGTTGCCCGCGATCACCGTCCGGACCGCGAGATCCTTCGACGGCTCCCCCGTGCCCTTGGCCACCGTCGGCTTCTCACCGAACTTCGTACCGGCCGTGATCGCCGGCACCGGACCGTCCACGATCTTCGGCGGAGGCGCGGCCGACGCGTCCGCCGAGGCCGAGGGCGACGGAGTCTCGCTGGACTTCGCCGTGTCTGACTTGCCGTCGTCACCGCATCCGGCGAGCGTGACCAGTCCAGCGGGTACGGAGAGAAGGAGTGAGCGTCGGCGCACGGTAGGAGCCTCGTATCGGTCGATCTTGGTGGATGGCGTGCGCGCAACTCTACGACGTGAGAAGGGCGCCGTACGGAAAACGTACGGCGCCCCGCGTTGCGTTCCGCGTCACCCACGGAACTCCCGCATCACATTCCCGCGATCAGCTTCTCCACCCTGTCGTCCACCGAACGGAACGGGTCCTTGCACAACACCGTGCGCTGCGCCTGATCGTTGAGCTTCAGATGCACCCAGTCGACGGTGAAGTCCCGCCGCTGCTCCTGCGCCCGCCGGATGAAGTCTCCGCGCAGCCGCGCCCGAGTGGTCTGCGGAGGCACCGACTTGCCTTCGAAGATCTTCAAGTCGTTGCAGATCCGCGCGGCTTGCCCCTTCCTCTCCAGCAGGTAGTAGAGGCCACGACGGCGGTGGATGTCGTGGTAGGCGAGGTCTATCTGCGCGACCCGCGGATGCGACATCGTCATGTTGTGCTTCGCCCGGTACCGCTCGATGAGCTGGTACTTCATGACCCAGTCGATCTCGGTGCCGATCCGGTCCAGGTCCTCGGCCTCGATCGAGTCGAGCACACGGCCCCACAGCTCGAGCACCTGGTCGACGGTTCCGGTACGGATACCCCGGCGCTCGACGAAGTCCACGGCCTTCTCGTAGTACTCGCGCTGCACCTCCAGCGCGGAGGCCTCACGGCCGCTCGCCAGACGCACCTTGCGGCGGCCCGTGATGTCGTGACTGACCTCCCGGATCGCCCGAATGGGGTTCTCCAGCGTCAGGTCCCGCATGACCGTGCCCGCCTCGATCATGCGCAGCACGAGATCCGTGGCACCGACCTTGAGGAGCATCGTCGTCTCGGACATGTTCGAGTCGCCGACGATCACGTGCAGCCGGCGGTAGCGCTCGGCGTCCGCGTGCGGCTCGTCACGCGTGTTGATGATGGGCCGGGACCGCGTCGTCGCGGAACTGACGCCCTCCCAGATGTGCTCGGCCCGCTGGCTGACGCAGTACACGGCACCCCGCGGCGTCTGCAGCACCTTGCCCGCGCCGCACAGCAGCTGCCTCGTGACGAGGAACGGGATCAGGATGTCCGCAAGCCGCGAGAACTCCCCGTGCCGGGCCACCAGATAGTTCTCGTGGCATCCGTAGGAGTTGCCCGCCGAGTCGGTGTTGTTCTTGAACAGATAGACGTCGCCCGCGATCCCTTCCTCGTGCAGGCGTCGTTCGGCATCCACCAGGAGACCTTCGAGAATGCGCTCGCCGGCCTTGTCGTGGGTGACGAGCTCCGTCACGTTGTCACATTCGGGTGTCGCGTATTCCGGATGTGATCCCACGTCGAGATAAAGGCGGGCACCGTTCCGCAGAAAGACATTGCTGCTGCGGCCCCATGACACGACACGGCGGAAGAGGTACCGCGCCACCTCGTCGGGAGACAGCCGGCGCTGTCCCCTGAACGTACACGTGACGCCGTACTCGTTCTCCAGCCCGAAAATGCGGCGGTCCATGACTGAACATTACGCCCGATCCCCTGAGCTGAAACGGGGTTCGACGGCTCGGTTTGGATCATTTTCCGATGAAGCCGCAACAACCCCGCCCCTCCCGGCCGCCGCGAGGACCCGGCCCGTGGCCAGCAGAACCACCAGCGCGGCGGCACCCGCGACCCCCGGAACCGCGAAACCCCGGGCCGCCCCGCCCCACTCCACGACCGGCCCCGCGAGCCCCGTACCCACCGACGCACCCACCGTGAACGTCGTCACGAGCCACGAGAAGGCCTCGGTGACCGTACCGGCCGGCGCGTGCCGGTCCACCAGCACGAAGGCACACGCGATGCTCGGCGCCAGGAACACCCCCGCCAGCGTCGCCAGCGCCGTCATCGCGACCGGACCCGGGACCAGCACCAGCGGGACGTAACACACCGCCAGAAGCGCCACCAGCACCCGCAGTCGCCGCTCCGGCGCCCCGCCCCACCGGCGCGAACCGTAGACCACACCACCGAACAGCGCGCCCAGACCGATGCCCGCCATCAGCCACCCGTACACCGCGTCGCCGCCGTGCGCGTCCGCGTACGACACCGCCGCGACCGTGATCGAACCCAGCGCCATCCCGATGAACAGGAACGCCCCGAGCAGAGCGAGCAGCCCCGGCGAGCGCAGGGCACCCAGCCAGTGCGCCTCACGCGGAGCCGAACGCCACGCGCGCGAAGGCGGCGACAGGACCACCGAGAGCGCCCCGAGGACACCGACGACGGCGAGGATCAGCAGGGCGGCCTGCGCGGACCACAGCGCGACGCACAGCGTCACCAGCAACGGGCCGACGGTGAACATCACTTCCTGCGCCACCGCGTCCATCGCGTACGCCGTGTGCACCTGCTCCTCCTCGCCCAGCACCGAGGGCCACAGGGCCCGCAGCCCGCCCTCCAGAGGAGGCGTGAAGAGCCCGGCCACGATCATCGCGGCACACGCGAGCGCCACCGGCTCCGTCCCGGCCAGGGCGAAGACGGCCATGCCCAGGGCCGAGACCACCGCCGCCGGGAACTGCACCCGCGGCTGGCCGTGCAGGTCCACGAGCCGGCCGAGCAGCGGCTGCCCCACCGCGTTGGCCACCCCGTACACGGCCGCGAGCACGCCCGCCAGGCTGTACGTGCCGCCCTCGGCCCGCACGAACAGCACGACGGCGATGGCCGCGGTCGCGTTCGGCAGCCGCCCCACCAGCGTCCCCACCAGCAGTCTGGTGGCGTGCCTCGCCCTGAGGATCTCCAGGTATCCGGCGGCCATGGCCTGCCCTTCCAGCTAGTGCGCGACGCCCAAGTGTTACGTATAACGTCCTCCTCAATACGTACCATGTGCGCTGACCGCGAGTCCAGACGAAGGAGCAGGCCCACGGTGGCAAGAGGTAGCACGCGCCCCACCAGCCGGGACGTCGCCGAGGCCGCCGGGGTCTCCCAGGCAGCCGTCTCCCTCGTCCTCGGCGACAAATGGCGCGGCCGCGTCTCCCCCGCCACCGCCGAACGCGTCCGCGACGCCGCCCAGGAACTCGGCTACCGCCCCAACCTGGCCGCCCGCAACCTCCGCCTCGGCCGCACCCGCACCGTCCTCCTCGTCGTCCCCGCCCTCACCACCGAATTCTTCGCCGGCGTCTACACCGGAGCCGCCCGCGTAGCCGCACAGCACGGCTTCGGAGTCGTCCTCTACCCCTCCCCCGAGGGCATCGGCCCCGCCCGCGACCCCTTCGGCTCCGCCCAGGCCGCCCTCGACGGCGTCATCGCCTCCTCCATGGCCGCCGACGCCCTCACCGCCATCCGCGGCGACCAGCTCCCCCTCGTCATGCTCGACAGCGACCCCGCCGGCAGCCAGGGCGCCGCCACCGTCAACCTCGACATCCCCGACGGCGTCCGCCAGGTCACCGACCACCTCCTGGGCCTCGGCCACCGCCGCTTCCTGCACCTCGCCGCCGACATCCCCTCCTGGACCTTCGAGGTCCGCGCCCGCGAACTCGCCTCCTGCCTCGTCGAAGTCCCCGGAACCAGCCTCCGCGTCGCCCGCGCCCCCATCTCCTTCGAGGACGCCCTCGCCGCCACCCACGGCGCCCTCACCGCACCCGGCCCCCGCCCCACCGCCGTCATCTGTGACGACGACAAACTCGCCGCCGGCGCCTACAAGGCCGCACGCCGCCTCGGCCTGCGCATCCCCGAAGACATCTCCATCACCGGACTCGACGACCTCGCCCTCGCCCGCGCCCTCGACCCCGAACTCACCACCGTCCGCCTCGACGCCGAACGATTCGGCGAACAGGGCATGAAAGCCCTCCTCGCCGTCCTGGACGGCCGCACACCCCCGCAGGAGGACATCCCCGTCCACCTCGTCGTACGCGGCTCCACAGCCCCTCCAGGCGCCTGACACCCACCACCTGCCACCCGCCGTCAGGACCCGGACACACGGAAGGGGCCGCACCGGTCTGCACCGGAGCGGCCCCTTCCGTACGAACACCCGGCACACGGGCGCCCGGTCCAAGCCGAAACTCACTCGTCGTCGGCGTCCTCGGCCTCCGTCGCGGTCTCCGCGCCCCCGGCCTCCAGCAACCGGGACAGCTGACGGCCCACGATCCGCTTGAACTTCCGCTGCTGCGGCCGCGTCCGGTCCAGCACCGCCACCTCAAGACGCTCCGCCGGAATCTCCCGCTCACCGCCGTTCGGCTCCCGGGACAACGACTGGACGGCCAGCTTCAGCGCCTCGGCCAGCGACATGCCGTCCTGGTGCCGCGCGTCCAGATAACTGCTGATCTGCTCCGCGTTGCCACCGACGGCCACCGAACCGTGCTCGTCCACGATCGAACCGTCATGCGGCAACCGGTAGATCTGGTCACCGTCCGGAGTCTCGCCGACCTCCGCGACCACCAGCTCCACCTCGTACGGCTTCTCCGCCGCCGAAGAGAAGATCGTGCCCAGCGTCTGGGCGTACACGTTGGCCAGACCACGGGCCGTCACGTCGTCACGGTCGTACGTGTAGCCACGCAGGTCCGCGTAGCGCACACCGCCGATCCGCAGGTTCTCGTACTCGTTGTACTTACCGGCGGCCGCGAAGCCGATCCGGTCGTAGATCTCGCTGAACTTGTGCAGCGCACGGGACGGGTTCTCGCCGACGAACACGATGCCGTCGGCATACTGCAGCACGACCAGGCTGCGGCCACGCGCGATGCCCTTGCGGGCGTACTCCGCCCGGTCGGCCATCGCCTGCTGGGGTGAGACATAGAACGGCGTCGACACCGGCTATCCGTCCCTTTCTGTCGAAGTCACTGGATCACCTGGAAGAGAGACGGGCGTTCAGTACAGCGCGGCACGCGGGCCGTCGGGCTGCTGGAGCCGCGCCTCCAGGATCACGCGCGCGATCTCGGAGGACTCCTCGTCCGTGAGCCGGCGGAAACCGCTCTCGGTGATCACGGTGACGATCGGGTAGATCCGGCGCGCGACATCGGGACCACCGGTCGCCGAGTCGTCGTCGGCAGCGTCGTAGAGGGCCTGGATCACCAGCGTGGTGGCCTGGTCCTCCGTCAGATCCTTGGAGTACAGCTTCTTCATGGCGCCGCGCGCGAAGAGCGAGCCGGAGCCCGTGGCCGCGTAGCCGTGCTCCTCGGAACGGCCACCCGTCACGTCGTACGAGAAGATGCGGCCCCTGCCGCGGTCCACGTCGTAGCCCGCGAAGAGCGGCACCACGGCGAGACCCTGCATGGCCATGCCGAGGTTGGAACGGATCATCGTGGACAGGCGGTTCGCCTTGCCCTCCAGGGAGAGCTGCGCGCCCTCCACCTTCTCGAAGTGCTCCAGCTCCAGCTGGAACAGCTTCACCATCTCCACGGCCAGGCCCGCCGTGCCGGCGATGCCCACCGCCGAGTACTCGTCGGCCGGGAACACCTTCTCGATGTCGCGCTGGGCGATGACGTTGCCCATCGTGGCCCGCCGGTCACCGGCCAGGACGACTCCGCCCGGGAACGTCACGGCGACGATCGTCGTCCCGTGCGGGGCCTCGATCACGCCCTGGACGGGCGGCAGTTGCCGCTTGCCCGGGAGCATCTCCGGCTGGTGCTCGGAGAGGAAGTCCATGAAGGACGACGACCCGGGCGTCAGGAAGGCAGCCGGTAGACGCCCGGTGCTACGAGTGTTGGCTTCCACGCGTTTCCTTCCAGGTAGTCAGCAGCTCGGTATGCAGCTTCGGGGTCGTCCCTCAACAGACCGAGGCCTGAATTGCAGTTGAAGCACAGTACGCCTCGGACACTACCCGTCTTGTGGCAGTGATCCACCTGTGTGGCTGGTGCCGATAGGCAGATGCAACAGACGCCACCTTGGGAGGCGATCAACTCGTCACGTTCGGCCTCGGTAAGGCCGTACTTCCGCTTGAAGTGGCTGGCCCTGTTGCGCTGCGCACGGCATGGGCGGCAGTAACTCGCCCAACCGTCCGACGTGGAGTTGTTCCGCTCCCAGTCGGAATGAGGCTTCACTTCGCTGCACTGCGGGCACCGCTTGTGCCCCAGCGGGACAGAGACCTTCTCGCGCACCTTTTTACCCTTGGCCTCCTGGCGCTGCCGGTAGTACTCGGCTGAGCACTCCCGGCAGTACGCCTGGAGACCATCAGGCATGGACTTGTTGCTTGCGAACGCATCTCTCGGCAAGCCTTGCTTGCACCGCGAGCAGCGCCGCAACTCCAGCTCTTCGTTCACTCAGGGAGTCCCCAACTCCACCTTCGAATCGAAGGTGAAATCACTCTCCACCCTTCTGAACGAAGGATCGAACGAAGTCCTCGGCGTTCTCCTCGAGGACATCGTCAATTTCGTCAAGAACCGAGTCGACGTCGTCGCTCAGCTTTTCCTGGCGTTCCTTGAGGTCGTCGGTTGCCTGCGCGTCCTGCGACTGTTCCTCGACCTCCTCGGTGGAACGCGTCGCCTTCTGCTGTCCGCCGCCGGTGTCCTTGGTCGCCATAACCCTCACCCCGCTCGGTTCGACGTTCTTGATCAGACCCTACAAGCAGGGTCCGACATCGGCCCCGCAGTTGCCACAACGTACGGGGACCACCTCGATGATTCCCGTAACGCCGGGTATTCCACCCTGTCCGGCCCGTGCCGTCCGGGAGGAAGCTCAGTTGCCCGACAGGACCCTGACCAGGTCCTCCGCCGTCCGGCAGCGGTCCAGGAGCGCCTTGACGTGATTACGCGTTCCGCGAAGCGGCTCCAGGGTTGGGACGCGCTGGAGCGAGTCCCTGCCGGGCAGATCGAAGATCACCGAGTCCCAGGAGGCCGCCGCCACGTCGTCCGCGTACTGCTCCAGGCAGCGCCCGCGGAAATAGGCGCGGGTGTCCTCCGGCGGGGTCGTACGGGCCCGCTCGACCTCGTTCTCGTCCAGCAGGCGCTTCATCTTGCCCCGGGCCGCCAGACGGTTGTACAGGCCCTTGTCGGCCCGCACGTCGGCGTACTGGAGGTCGACCAGGTGCAGCCGGGCGGCGTCCCAGTCGAGGCCGTCACGACGCCGGTAGCCCTCCATGAGCTCCCGCTTGGCGACCCAGTCGAGCTCCCCGGAGAGGCTCATCGGGTCGTTCTCCAGGCGGTTCAGAGTGTCCTCCCAGCGCAGCAGGACGTCCTTGGTCTGCTCGTCGGCGTCGGCCCCGAAGCGCTCCTCCACGTACTTGCGGGAGAGCTCGAAGTACTCCATCTGCAGTTGGACCGCGGTGAGTGTGCGGCCGCTGCGGAGCGTGACCAGGCGCTTGAGGGTGGGGTCGTGGGAGACCTGGTGGAGGGTGCGTACGGGCTGGTCGACGGCCAGGTCGACGGCGATGAAGCCGTCCTCGATCATGGAGAGGACGAGGGCCGTCGTGCCGAGCTTGAGGTAGGTCGAGATCTCGGAGAGGTTGGCGTCTCCGATGATCACGTGCAGCCGGCGGTACTTCTCGGCGTCGGCGTGCGGTTCGTCGCGGGTGTTGATGATGGGGCGCTTGAGGGTGGTCTCGAGGCCGACCTCGACCTCGAAGTAGTCGGCGCGCTGGCTGAGCTGGAAGCCGTGCTCGTGCCCGTCCTGGCCGATGCCGACGCGGCCCGCTCCGGTGACGACCTGGCGTGAGACGAAGAACGGCGTGAGGTGGCGCACGATGTCCGAGAAGGGGGTCTCCCGCTTCATCAGGTAGTTCTCGTGCGTGCCGTAGGAGGCGCCCTTGTTGTCGGTGTTGTTCTTGTAGAGGTGGATCGGCTGGGCGCCGGGGAGCTGGGCGGCGCGCTCCGCGGCCTCGGCCATGATGCGCTCGCCGGCCTTGTCCCACAGGACCGCGTCCCGCGGGTTGGTGACTTCGGGGGAGCTGTATTCCGGGTGTGCGTGGTCGACGTACAGCCGTGCACCGTTGGTGAGGATGACATTGGCCAGGCCGATGTCCTCGTCGGTGAGCTGGCTGGAGTCGGCGGCCTCCCGGGCGAGGTCGAAGCCTCGCGCGTCCCGCAGCGGGTTCTCCTCCTCGAAGTCCCAGCGGGCGCGGCGCGCCCGGTGCATCGCCGCCGCGTAGGCGTTGACGATCTGGGACGAGGTGAGCATGGCATTGGCGTTGGGGTGACCGGGGACGGAGATCCCGTACTCCGTCTCGATGCCCATTACTCGCCGTACGGTCATGCGGCCCTCCTTGCCCGGCGGCGCCCTCGGTCGGGGGCGCTGCTCAAGTACCGCTGGCGCTCCGGTGCGTGTGCGGTGCCCGTCCCCGCACTGCGCGACTCGGCGGTACGAAAGAGCCTAGAACGCCTCTGCGCTGGTGGGGAGATCATTTGCGTCATTGCTGTGTTCCGGCCGTGACCGGAAAAGCAGGCGGCTGCGGATGCCCTGTGAAGGGCACCCGCAGCCGCCCTGTCTTTTACAGGTACTGACCGGTGTTGGCCACCGTGTCGATGGAGCGTCCGGTGTCCGCGCCCTGCTTTCCGGTGATGAGCGTACGGATATAGACGATCCGTTCGCCCTTCTTTCCGGAGATGCGGGCCCAGTCGTCGGGGTTGGTGGTGTTCGGCAGGTCCTCGTTCTCCTTGAACTCGTCCACGCAGGCCTGGAGGAGGTGGGAGACGCGGAGGCCCTTCTGGCTGTGTTCCAGGAAGTCCTTGATGGCCATCTTCTTGGCGCGGCCCACGATGTTCTCGATCATGGCGCCGGAATTGAAGTCCTTGAAGTAAAGGACTTCCTTGTCGCCGTTGGCGTAGGTGACCTCCAGGAAGCGGTTCTCCTCCGATTCGGCGTACATCTGCTCCACGGCTGTCTGGATCATGCCGTGGACCGTTGCCGCCTTGTCGCCGCCGTGCTCTCCGACGTCTTCGGAGTGCAGGGGGAGGCGTTCGGTGAGGTACTTCTGGAAGATGTCCTTGGCCGCTTCGGCGTCCGGGCGTTCGATCTTGATCTTCACGTCGAGCCGGCCGGGCCGCAGGATGGCGGGGTCGATCATGTCCTCGCGGTTGGAGGCGCCGATGACGACCACGTTCTGCAGGCCTTCCACGCCGTCGATCTCGGCGAGGAGCTGGGGGACGATGGTGTTCTCCACGTCCGAGCTGACGCCGGATCCGCGGGTGCGGAAGAGGGATTCCATCTCGTCGAAGAAGACGATGACGGGGGTGCCCTCGCTGGCCTTCTCCCGGGCACGCTGGAAGACGAGGCGGATCTGCCGCTCGGTCTCGCCGACGTACTTGTTCAGGAGCTCGGGGCCCTTGATGTTGAGGAAGAAGCTCTTGCCGGTGGCCTGGCCGGTCACTTCGGCGACCTTCTTGGCCAGTGAGTTGGCCACGGCCTTGGCGATGAGCGTCTTGCCGCATCCGGGGGGCCCGTAGAGCAGGACTCCCTTGGGGGGCCGCAGTTCGTGTTCCTTGAAGAGGTCGGGGTAGAGGTACGGGAGCTCGACCGCGTCGCGGATCATCTCGATCTGGCCGCCCAGACCGCCGATCTGCTCGTAGCCGATGTCCGGGACCTCTTCGAGGACGAGTTCCTCGACCTCGCTCTTGGGAACGATCTCGTAGACATAGCCGGAACGGGGTTCGAGGAGCAGGGCGTCTCCGGGACGGATATTGACGTCCAGGAGTGGTTCGGCGAGCCGTACCACCCGTTCCTCGTCGGTGTGTCCCTGGACGAGGGCGCGCTCGCCGTCCTCCAGGATCTCCTTGAGGGTGACGATGTCGCCGACGCTCTCGTACTCCATGGCCTCGACCACGTTGAGGGCTTCGTTGAGCATCACTTCCTGGCCGCGCCGGAGCTCGTCGAGCTCGACGCTGGGGCTGACGTTCACCCGGAGCTTGCGGCCCCCGGTGAAGATGTCGGCCGTGCCGTCCTCGTTCGCCGTGAGGAAGACACCGAAGCCGGCCGGCGGCTGCGCGAGCCGGTCGACTTCCTCCTTGAGGGCCACGATCTGGTCGCGGGCCTCACGGAGTGTGTTCGCCAGTCGTTCGTTCTGTGCGGACACGCCTGCCAGGTTGGTCTGCAACTCGACGATCCGCTCTTCGAGAATCCTCGTGTGTCGCGGAGAGTCGGCGAGCTTGCGTCGCAGGACGGCGATCTCCTGCTCAAGGTAGGCAATCTGCCCGGCGGGGTCATCGGACCCTCGTCCCGGGCGGATGCCGCGGTTCATGTCGTCGTCGTGGGCTGCCACGGTCCTCACCTCCTCCAAGGGGAGCTGGACGCTTCCAGACCCTACCTGGGTGGGTGTCGATTGAAACCCCTAGATCACAAAGACTGTCGGGGTGTGTCCGATCTTCACCCTTGCGCTCTCCCTCACGCCAGGGGAATACCCACCGAACATGATTGGGAAGCGGGCGGAGGTAGGGTCGAAGTGTTCAACACCCGTCAGAGCTGGCCCGATTCCCCAGTCTTCGGTTCGCTCGACGCAGAAAACGGCAGGAGAAATGACCGTGCAGCAGGAGGCCGGAGTCGGCGGCGAGGCGCTTGAGGTCTGGATCGACCAGGATCTCTGTACGGGCGACGGGATCTGTGTCCAGTACGCGCCCGAGGTCTTTGAGCTGGACATTGACGGTCTGGCGTACGTGAAGAGCCCGGAGGACGAGCTCCTGCAGGCCGTGGGGGCCACAACGCCCGTGCCCCTGCCGCTTCTGAGCGATGTGGTGGACTCGGCGAAGGAGTGTCCGGGCGACTGCATCCATGTGCGTCGCGTTTCGGACAAGGTCGAAGTCTTCGGTCCCGACGCGGAGTGACCGTCCGGGCACCGGGCGTCACGATGTGACCGGTTCCTCACACCCTCCGCGGCGCGGAGGGTGTCGTCTTTTGTTCGGGTGTTGCGCCGGGGGCGCGCTCAGGCGCCGCGCGCTTCGGACGGCGTGGAGCGGATGAACGCGCCGTTCTTCCACTGCCACTTGGCGTTCTCCCTCAGGTCCGGGCAGCAACTCGGTACGTCGGCCGAGGAATAGCCGAGGAGCGTGGCGGTGACGGCTCCGTCGCGCAGCGCGAAGTCCGTGACGCTGAGGCGGTCCTTGGGATCGATCAGGGTCGCGACGACCCTGGGTTCCTTGGCGCCCTCGGCCTGGGTCAGGACGTAGACGCCGCTGGGCGGGGTGCCCGAGCCGGCGTCGCAGCGTACGACGGCCACGGTCTCGGGGCGGCCGTCACCGTCCAGGTCGCCGGAGGCCTTCTTCTCGACGAGGACCTTGGCGGGGCCGCAGACGATCGGGAAGTCCACGCCGGTGGGGTCGGGGGCGGTCGCGGGGGCCGCCGCCGGTTTGGGGTCGGTGCCGTGCTGGGCCGCCCTCGCCGGATCCGGCTGGACGAGGGAGGACAGGGCCACGACTCCGGCGATGGCGGTGGCCGTGGCGACCCACTGGAGGGGACTGGTCTGTGTATGTGCCAGTTCCGGGACAACGGATTGCTGCACTGGGGGTGTCTCCCGCGAGGGCTGTGCCGGTGGGGTGGGTGTCCCGCATGGTGCCACACGTCACAGCCTGGTGGAACGGCGGGGTCCGGACTTGTGAAGAGTTCCGGCGCGGTTCCGGTCCGGGTTCTCGCCCGGCCCCGGCACAGCCCTGGCACGGCCACGGTCGGGCCGTCGAAGGACCCAGGGCCCAGCCCCCGGCCGGGGCGCCGGAACACCCGCGGCCCGGCCCCGGCCGGAATTCCGGAACACCTGCGGACGCGTCCCCGTCTCAGGCCGTGGCGGCCTCTCCCCCGCGCCACCGGACCGACCTGCGCGCACCTGCCCGGAGGTCCGGACCGGCCTGCGCGGCCACCTGCCCGCAAGGACCGGGCCGGGCCCACGACGGCTCGGCCCGGCCCGCGGCCCCGTACCGAAGGACTGTCGCGAGCCCACTCGGGCGGACCCGGCCCCACGGGCTCTGGCCGAGGCGTCGTGGGCCCGGCCCCCTCTGGGGCGGACCTCATCGCGGACTGCGGCGAGCCGTCCGGCGGGTGCCCTGGTGGCGTTCGCCGCCGGGGCGAGGGGTTCTGGTGGCGCGTCAACGGAAAAGCGCTGTGGCCGAGTTCCCGGAGGGTTCCGGGAACTCGGCCACAGGTGCGGTGCGTTGGGTGCGTCAGCGGCCGGTGCCGCCGTCGGCGTTCGGGCCGGCGTAGTCCTCGCCGTACGCGCCCTTGGCGGGGCGGCGGCGGCGCATGGGCGGCTCGACGCCGTCCGCGAGGCGGCGGGCGGTGAGCAGGAACCCGGTGTGGCCGATCATGCGGTGGTCCGGGCGGACGGCCAGGCCCTCGATGTGCCAGTTGCGGATCATCGATTCCCAGGCGGTCGGCTCGTTGAAGCAGCCGATCTCGCGGATCGACTCGACGGTCCGCGCGAGCTGGGTGGTCGTCGCCACGTAGCAGCAGAGGATGCCGCCGGGGACGAGCGCCTTGGAGACGGCCTCCAGGCACTCCCAGGGGGCGAGCATGTCGAGGATGACCCGGTCGACGTCGGTGTCGCTCAGGTTGTCCTGGAGGTCGCCGACGGTGAGCTGCCAGGCGGGGTGGGGGCCGCCGAAGTAGCGCTCCACGTTCTGCTGGGCGATCTCGGCGAAGTCCTCGCGGCGCTCGTAGGAGTGCAGCATGCCCTGGTCGCCGATGGCACGGAGCAGGAAGCTGCTCAGCGAGCCGGAGCCGACTCCCGCTTCCACGACGCGGGCGCCGGGGAAGATGTCGGCGAAGGCCAGGATCTGCCCCGCGTCCTTGGGGTAGACCACGGCGGCGCCGCGGGGCATGGACAGGACGTAGTCGGGGAGCAGGGGGCGCAGCGCGAGGTAGGCGACGTTTCCCGTGGTGCGGACAACGCTGCCCTCGGGAGCGCCGATCAGCTCGTCGTGGGGGAAGGAACCCTTGTGGGTGTGGAAGTTCTTCCCGGCCTCGAGCGTGAACGTGTAGTGGCGGCCCTTGGGGTCGGTCAGCTGAACCTGGTCCCCGACCTTGAAGGGCCCGCGCCTGCGGGCGGCACCGGTCGGTTCGGACATGTGAACAGCCTACCGGTCGTTGGCGGGGCCGCCGACCACGGTCAGGAGGGGCGGGCCATGGCTTTGACGAAGGCGCGTTCCACGTCGGCGGCGGAGAGGACGCCGTAGATCTCGCCGGAGTCCTCGACGACGAGGTACTCGGTGGCGGGGCTGGCGCGCAGGGCGTCGAGGAGGTCTTCGCCGGCGAGTTCGGCGGAGACGCGCATGCCGTCGGTGAGGTCCTGGGCGAGGCCGCTGACGGCGACCCAGGGGCGGCGGTGTTCGGGTACTCCGACGATGGCGGCTTCGCGGACGAGGGAGAGGGGTTCGCCGTCGGCGTCGACGACGACGAGGGCGCGGGCGCCGACGTCGTTGGCGCGGCGGAGTGCTTCGGAGAGGGGGGTGGTGCTCTCGACGGGGACGGCGCGGCGGGTGAGGGAGCGGGCGCGCAGTTCGGGGAGGTGTTCGCGCAGGCGGGCCATGCGGAGGCTGTTTCCGGCGCCGGTCCAGATGATCGCCGCGAGGATGGCGGCGAGGAGGGCGTCGGTGATGGTGTCCATGCTGCCGGCGTTCTCGGGGGCGTTGCCGAGTGCCTCGGACTGGGTGAGGAGGGGCAGCCCGATGAGGACGGAGACGGCGAGGGCGCGGCCGACCCAGGCGGCGGCGACGGTGCCGCTCATGGCCCTGCCGGTGATCTTCCAGACGACGGCGCGGAGCATGCGGCCGCCGTCGAGGGGGAGGCCGGGGAGCAGGTTGAAGGCGGCCACGATGAGGTTGGAGACCATGAGGCCGGCCAGGAGGACGCCGGGGACGGTGCCGGGCTCGACGGGGAGCATGGCGAGGTAGAAGACGCCGGAGAGGACGAGGGAGAGGAGGGGGCCGACGAAGGCGAGGACGAATTCGCGGCCGGGTGTCTCGGCTTCCTTCTCGATCTCGGAGACGCCGCCGAAGAACTGGAGCTGGATGCGGCGGACGGGGAGTTTGAAGCGGAGGGCGGCGACGGTGTGGGCGAGTTCGTGGACGAGGACGGAGGCGTAGAAGGCGACGGCGAAGAAGAGGGAGACGAGGTAGCGGGCGGCGCCGAGGTCGGGCAGGACGCGGTCGAGCTGGCCGCCGAAGACCCAGGTGATCAGGGCGGCGACGAGGAACCAGCTGGGGGCGACGTACACGGGTACGCCGAAGGGGCGGCCCATGAGGAGTCCGCCGCCGGGTTCCCTGGGGCGGCGCGGGGGGCGTCCCTTGGCGGTGCCGGTGCGGGCGGGGGTGCGCCGGCCCTGGCCCGGGCCGCCGGACGGGCGGGAGGGCTCGAAGGGGTCGGAGGGCCCGGTGGTCTCCGTGGTCTCTGTGGTCTCGGAGCGTTGGTGGGGGCCGGCGGGGTCCGAGGACCCGGTGCTCCCGGCGGCCGTGGGAGGCTCGGGGGGGCCGGAGGGCTTGGAAGGCTCGGAGACCCCGGACGGCTCGGAGGGACCGGAGGACGCGGCGGGCCCGGACGGCTCAGAAGGGCCGCGGGATGCCGCGAGCCCGGACGGCTCGGAGGGGCCGGAGGGTGCGGCGGGTCCGGACGGCTCGGAAGGGCTGGAGGGTGCGGCAGGCTCGGACGGCTCGGACGGCTCGGAGGGGCCGGAGGGTGCGGCAGGCTCGGACGGCTCGGAGAGGCCGGGGGATGCGGCGGGTCCGGAGGGGTCCGGGATCGGCTCGGCGGTGTCGGCGGGCTCGCCGTGGGGCGCGGTTTCGTCGGTGTGCCGGGTGGAGGCGTGTTCGGGGGCCGTGGGCTGCGGCCCGGTGGTCTCGGGGCCTGCCGGTCCGGGGCGCGCGTCCGGGGCGGGACCGGTGGAGGCCGACGGCCTCGCGTGGTGCTCGGTCGCCTCGCCGGTGCCGGACCGCGGCTGCCCGCTCCCGCCGCTCTCGTCCACGATGTCCCCTCGTTCGAAGCGTCCCCCGCCCCCCGGTTCATGCGGGGCGGGAGGGTCTGGGGTCGATGGTATGCGGCGGTCGCGGTGCGTTCCGCCCCGGCACCCCTTCTGTTTTCGTGCCGTGGTGCCCGCCGGGACCGGTTCGCTGTCGGTGGCGGGCCTTATGGTCTGTGTCATGGAAACAAGCACCGAGGGCGCCGTGCCCGAAGAAGCGGCCGCGGCCGGCGGAGCCGTCGCCGGCGTTCCGGCTCCGGCTCCGGTGGTGGCGCGTGCTCCCGCCTCGCTGTCGCCCTCGCGTGCCAGTGACTTCATGCAGTGTCCGTTGCTGTACCGGTTCCGGGTGATCGACAAGCTGCCGGAGAAGCCGAGTGAGGCGGCGACGCGGGGGACCTTGGTCCACGCGGTTCTGGAGCGGCTGTTCGACGCTCCGGCCGTGGACCGGACGGCGCCGCGTGCCAAGTCGTTGATCCCGGCGCAGTGGGACCGGCTGCGGGAGACGAAGCCGGAGGTCGTGGAGCTGTTCGCGGACGATCCGGAGGGCGAGCGGCTGGCGCGCTGGTTGTCGGAGGCCGAGCGGCTGGTGGAGCGCTGGTTCACGCTGGAGGATCCGACGCGGCTGGAGCCGGCGGAGCGCGAGCTGTTCGTGGAGGCGCGGCTGGATTCCGGGCTGACGCTGCGCGGGATCATCGACCGGGTGGATGTGGCTCCGTCGGGCGAGGTCCGGATCGTGGACTACAAGACGGGGAAGGCGCCGCGGCCGGAGTACGCGGAGGGCGCGCTGTTCCAGATGAAGTTCTACGCGCTGGTGGTGTGGCGGTTGAAGCGGGTGGTTCCGCGCCGTCTCCAGCTCGTGTATCTGGGCAGTGGTGACGTGCTGACGTACGACCCGGAGATCGGGGATCTGGAGCGGGTCGAGCGCAAGCTGCTGGCGCTGTGGGACGCGATCCGGGAGGCGACGGAGACGGGCGTGTGGCGGCCGCGTCCCACGAAGCTGTGCGGCTGGTGCGATCACCAGGCGGTGTGTCCGGAATTCGGTGGTACTCCCCCGGCATATCCGCTCCCGGTCAGGGCGCCCGGGTCGGGCGCCGGGGAGCAGGGCAGAATGGGGCCGGACTAGCGAAGGAGACTTACGTGGCCATCCGCGTCCTACTGGTCGACGACCAGCCGCTGCTGCGCACCGGCTTCCGGATGATTCTGGAGGCGGAGCCGGATCTCGCGGTCGTCGGCGAGGCCGGTGACGGTCTCCAGGCACTCGATCAGGTGCGTGCTCTGCAGCCCGATGTGGTTCTGATGGACATCCGTATGCCGCGGATGGACGGTGTGGAGGCGACGCGGCAGATCACGGGTCCTGGCCGGGACGGTCCGGCGAAGGTTCTGGTGCTGACGACGTTCGACCTCGACGAGTACGTGGTGGAGGCGCTGCGGGCGGGTGCGAGCGGTTTCCTGCTCAAGGACGCTCCGGCGAACGAGCTGGTGCAGGCGATCCGGGTGGTCGCGGCGGGCGAGGCGATGCTCGCGCCGAGCATCACGCGTCGGCTGCTGGACAAGTACGCGGGTCATCTGCCGTCGGGGGACGAGCCGGTTCCGGACACGTTGCACACGTTGACCGACCGTGAGGTCGAGGTGCTGAAGCTGGTGGCGCGTGGTCTGTCGAACGCGGAGATCGCGGCGGATCTGTTCGTCAGTGAGACCACGGTCAAGACGCATGTGGGGCATGTGCTGACGAAGCTGGGGCTGCGCGACCGGGTGCAGGCCGCGGTGTACGCGTACGAGAGCGGGTTGGTGCGTCCCGGGGCGCAGTAGTGGCGGTGCCGGTCCGTCCGGGCGGCCTGAGAGGGCGCCCGTTCCTGAGGGGAACGGGCGCCCTTTCGTGTGCGACGGCCGTGGCCGGCGTTCGGCCGGGTGCTGTTGCGTCCCGAGGCGTTCCGTCCCATGGTGTTCCGTCCCGAGGCGTTCCGTCCCGGGGCGTTCCGTGCCGAGGCGTACCGTCCCGTGCTGTTCCGTCCCCTGGTGTTCCTGGGGTGGGCGTCCTGCCGGGGAAACCGAAAGACCCGGGACCGTGGGGTCCCGGGTCGGATCCGGGGCCTGGTGGTCCCGGGTCGGTCGGCGTCGTTACTCGCTGACGCCGCGGCTCAGCTCCCAGAGCTGGAGCGTGGAGGAGGAGTTGAGCGCCCACTCCGAGCCGGTGATGTCGTCACGCGCGGCGATGTACTGCTTGCCCTGCCAGAGCGGGATCAGCGGGACGTCGTC
Source organism: Streptomyces sp. NPDC001914 (assembly GCF_042891215.1). Taxonomy (NCBI): domain Bacteria; kingdom Bacillati; phylum Actinomycetota; class Actinomycetes; order Kitasatosporales; family Streptomycetaceae; genus Streptomyces; species Streptomyces sp. NPDC001914. The sequence goes on along the minus strand of NZ_JBIASW010000007.1, from coordinate 180,389 downwards.
GGCGACGATGTCCTGCATGGTCGTGAGCGCCTTGGAGGAGGTGCGGTCGGCCTCACGCCGGGAGGCGGGGATCAGGTTCTTGATGATCTCGGGGTTCGAGTAGGGCGACTTGAGGAAGTTGTCCTTGTCGAGGAACGGCGCCAGGTAGTTGTCGGCGTCGGGGAAGTCGGGGAACCAGCCCATGCCCCAGACGTCGTACTTGCCGGCGCGCTCGGCGGGGACGAACTTGTCCCAGGTGGTGCCCTGGACGCTGACGTTGAAGAGGCCGCTCTTGTTGAGCTGGTCCTTCAGGACCCCGAACTCCTTCGCGGTGACCGCGCCGTAGTGGTCGGTCGTGTAGTGAAGGGTGAGCTTGACCGGGGTGGTGATGCCGGCCTTGGTGAGGATGGCCTGGGCCTTGGTCGCGCTCGGGTCGCCGTACTTGTTGATGAACGCGTTGGCGTGGCCGGAGATGGTCGCGGGGACCATCGAGTAGAGCGGCTCGGCCTGCGAACCGTAGACCTTGGAGACGAGTTCACCGCGGTTGATGATCTGCGCCATGGCCTGGCGGACGGCCGTCGACTTCACCGAGGCGGCGTTCGTGTTGAAGGCCAGGTAGCGGATTTCCAGGCCGGGCATCTCGTTCAGGTTGATGTTGCCGCCCGACGCGTTGTCCAGCTTGTTGATCTGGTCCGGCGACATGGAGCGCGTCATCAGGTCGATGTCGCCGCTCTCGAGGGCCGCGCCCATGGTGTCGGCGTCCGTGAAGGAACGCATCTCGACCTTGGAGTTCTTGACCTTCAGCTGTCCCTTGTAGTGGGAGTTCTTCGTGAAGACGGCCTTGACGACGGTGTCGTCCTTGACCTCGGTCTCCACGGTGTACGGCCCGGAACCGTCGACCGAGAAGCCGTCGCGCAGCTTGTTCTTCTCGTAGTCGTTCGGGTTCACGATGCCGGCGACCGGGGTCGACAGCTTGAAGGGGAAGGTCGCGTCGGCGCTGTTGAGGTGGAAGATCACCTCGCGGTCGCCGCGGGTCTCCACGGTGTCGATGGTGGAGAGCAGGGCGAAGACGCCGGAGTCGGCCTTGATGGCCCTCGCGCGGTCTATGGAGAACTTGACGTCCTTCGCGGTGATCGGGTCACCGTTGGAGAACTCCAGGCCCTCGCGCAGCGTGCAGGCGTAGCGCTCGTTGCCGCTGTCGGTGAATCCGCACTTCTCGGCGGCCTCGGGCTGCGGTTCACCGTCACCACGCGGCTGCACCATCAGCGTCTGCACGGTCTGACGGAGCACGTTCCAGGTGCCGACGTCGTAGGCGTACGCCGGGTCGAAGGGCGCCGGGGCCTCCTTCGACGCGGTGAACTGGTCCGTGGTACCGACAACGATGGCATCGCCGCTGTCGCCCCCGCTGGCGGACCCGCCGCACGCGGCGAGCACTGGGGCGAGCAGGCCGACCACGGCCGGCAGCACCAAAGTCTTGCGGTTCATGCTCGTGTTTCTCCAGAGCTGTAGGTTCCGCGAACCGGCATGCAGGGGTGGCGCGGCTCGGTCACGGGGATACGGCGATGTTCTCGCGATGACATTAGTCCGCACCACAAGGTCGGCCGGTCTGGATGGGAGCGGTCTTCCGCTCACGCTGCGAAACCGGGCGTGGACGCACCGATAACCCGACACGGGAAGGATTAGTGCAGGGTTTCATCAATCGGGACACAAGGGCACACCGGAGCTTCACGAATGGGCGATGCGGGCACAGGTCGGTCCCGCTGTCGACCCTCCGTCACGTGGCGAACGTCACACTGCAAAATTGATTGAGGCGTACCGGAATTCGTCGATCCGCCCCGTTATGCATTCCGTCGGCCCCTCGCCCGCGCTTACCACACGAATCGGTCCCGGCTTTCCAGGGCATTCGGGCCCGCACCCTGAGTGACGCCGTGATCCACGGACGGTGATCAGTCAGTTCCCGTTTGTCATCAGACGATGCAAAAAGGGCAGGTCGACCTCTTCGAGGGAATTCACGACGGTGCGGCGGGCGGCCGGAGCGATGGGCGCGACGGAGGGCACGGCGACCACCTGGCAGCCCGCAGCCTCGGCGGAGGCGACACCGGTCGAGGTGTCCTCGATGACGGCGCAGCGTGCCGGTTCGGCGCCGAGCCGGGAGGCGGCGAGGAGGTAGGGGTCGGGGAACGGCTTGGTCCGTTCCACCTCGTCGCCCGCGACGGTCAGGGCGAAGAAGTGGGAACCGATCGCGCCGAGGACGCGGTCGATGATCCGGCGGTGCGAGGCGGAGACGAGGGCGGTGGGGATCTCGTGCGCGGCGAGTTCGGCGAGCAGTCTGGCGGCGCCCGGCATCAGCGGCAGCGAGTGGCCGATGCGCTCCTCGAAACCGTCGTTGAGCAGCACGGACAGTTCGGGGAGGGTGATGTCGGCGCCGGTGGCCTCGATGAGGAATCCCGCGCTGCGGGTCATGGGGCCGCCGACCACCACATGGCGCCAGGACTCGTCCAGCGCGTGCCCGAGGGCCGCGAAGACCGCGACCTCCACGTCCCACCAGAACCCCTCGGTGTCCACCAGGGTTCCGTCCATGTCGAGGAGCACGGCCTGCAGGGCTGAGCCTTCGGCCGTACGGGTTCCGAGCGCGGGGACCGTACTGGTCATCCTGGCGCACCTCCTTGAGGGACGATCAGGCCGGTCGCTCCCTGTACGCCAGGGGACAACCGGCCTGCGATGGACCGACCAGTGTACGACTTATCCGATCAGTGTGCGTCGCGGTGCGTCCCGCGGCGCGTCGGAGTGGTCACCGTGCGTTGAAGTACTTGGCCTCCGGGTGGTGGATGACGATCGCGTCGGTCGACTGTTCGGGGTGGAGCTGGAACTCCTCGGAGAGATGGACGCCGATGCGCTCGGGCTCCAGGAGCTGCGCGATCTTGGCGCGGTCCTCGAGGTTCGGGCAGGCGCCGTAGCCGAGGGAGAAGCGGGCGCCGCGGTACTTGAGGGCGAACATGTCGCCGATCTCGGAGGGGTCCTCGCCCGCGAAGCCCAGCTCGGAGCGCACGCGCGCGTGCCAGTACTCGGCGAGGGCTTCGGCGAGCTGGACGGACAGGCCGTGCAGTTCGAGGTAGTCGCGGTAGGCGTTGGCCTCGAAGAGCTTGGCGGTCTCCTCGCCGATACGGGAGCCGACGGTGACGACCTGGAGTCCGACGACGTCGGTCTCTCCCGATTCCTCGGGGCGGAAGAAGTCGGCGAGGCAGAGCCGGCGGCCGCGGCTCTGGCGGGGGAAGGTGAAGCGGGTCCGCTCGTTGCCCTGGTCGTCGAGGATGATCAGGTCGTCGTCCTTGGAGACGCACGGGAAGTAGCCGTAGACGACGGCGGCTTCGAGCAGGTTGTCGCGCTGGAGCCGGTCGAGCAGTCCGCGCAGTCGCGGCCGGCCCTCGGTCTCGACGAGTTCGTCGTAGGTGGGGCCGTCGCCGGCGCGGGCCTGCTTGAGACCCCACTGGCCCTTGAACAGGGCGCCTTCGTCCAGCCAGGAGGCGTACTCCTTGAGCTGGATGCCCTTGATCACGCGGGTGCCGGTGAAGGGGGCCTCGGGCACGGGGTTGTCCGTGGAGACGTCGGAGCGGACGTGTCCCTCCTGCGGGCGCTCCTCGACCTCGGCGGTCGCGGTGGCGCGCACCCGGCGCTGCTTGAGTTCGGGCAGGACGGCGCCGGGCACGCCGCGCTTGACGCCGATGAGGGCGTCCATGAGGCGCAGGCCCTCGAAGGCGTCGCGGGCGTAGCGGACCTCGCCCTGGTAGATCTCGTGAAGGTCCTGTTCGACGTAGGCCCTGGTCAGGGCCGCGCCACCGAGGATGACGGGGTAGTCGGCGGCCAGGCCCCGCTGGTTCAGCTCCTCCAGGTTCTCCTTCATGATCACCGTGGACTTGACCAGGAGTCCCGACATGCCGATGACGTCGGCCTTGTGTTCCTCGGCGGCGTCCAGGATCGCGGAGACGGGCTGCTTGATGCCGAGGTTGACGACGTTGTAGCCGTTGTTGGACAGGATGATGTCGACGAGGTTCTTGCCGATGTCGTGGACGTCGCCGCGGACGGTGGCCAGGACGATGGTGCCCTTGCCCTCGGCGTCCGACTTCTCCATGTGGGGTTCGAGGTAGGCGACGGCCGACTTCATGACCTCGGCGGACTGCAGGACGAAGGGGAGCTGCATCTGGCCGGAGCCGAAGAGTTCGCCGACGACCTTCATGCCGTCGAGCAGGGTCTCGTTGACGATGTCGAGGGCGGGGCGGTCCTGGAGGGCGTCGGCGAGGTCGGCTTCGAGGCCGTTCTTCTCGCCGTCGATGATCCGCCGCTTGAGGCGCTCCTCCAGCGGGAGGGCGGCCAGTTCCTCGGCCTTGCCGGCCTTCAGGGACTTGGTGGTGGCGCCCTCGAACAGGGCCATGAGCTTCTGGAGCGGGTCGTAGCCCTCGGCCCTGCGGTCGTGGATGAGGTCGAGGGCGGTGGTGACCTCCTCCTCGCTGAAGCGGGCGATCGGCAGGATCTTGGAGGCGTGCACGATCGCCGAGTCCAGGCCGGCCTTGACGCATTCGTCGAGGAAGACCGAGTTGAGCAGGATGCGGGCGGCGGGGTTGAGGCCGAAGGAGATGTTGGACAGGCCGAGGGTGGTCTGGACGTCGGGGCGGCGGCGCTTGAGCTCGCGGATCGCCTCGATCGTCGCGATGCCGTCCCCCCGGGACTCCTCCTGGCCCGTACAGATCGTGAAGGTCAGGCAGTCGATGAGGATGTCGGACTCGTGGATGCCCCAGTTCGTCGTGAGGTCCTCGATGAGCCGTTCGGCGATGGCGACCTTGGTCTCGACGGTGCGGGCCTGGCCCTCCTCGTCGATGGTCAGCGCGATGAGCGCGGCGCCGTGCTCCTGCGCGAGCCGGGTGACCTTCGCGAACCGCGACTCGGGGCCGTCGCCGTCCTCGTAGTTGACGGAGTTGATGACCGCGCGGCCGCCCAGGCGCTCCAGTCCGGCGCGGATGACCTCGACCTCGGTGGAGTCGAGCACGATGGGCAGGGTGGAGGCGGTGGCGAAGCGGCCGGCCAGTTCGTCCATGTCGGCGACGCCGTCGCGGCCGACGTAGTCGACGCACAGGTCGAGCATGTGCGCGCCCTCGCGGATCTGGTCGCGGGCCATCTCGACGCAGTCGTCCCAGCGGGCCTCCAGCATGGCCTCGCGGAACTTCTTGGAGCCGTTGGCGTTGGTGCGCTCGCCGATCGCCATGTAGGCGGTGTCCTGGCGGAAGGAGACGGTCTGGTATAGGGAGGCGGCGCCGGGCTCGGGGCGCGGACTGCGCTCGACGGGCGTGAGGCCGTTCACGCGCTCCACGACCTGGCGCAGGTGCTCCGGGGTCGTGCCGCAGCAGCCGCCGACGAGGGACAGGCCGTAGTCCCGTACGAAGTTCTCCTGGGCGTCGGCGAGTCCCTCGGCGTCGAGCGGGAAGTGGGCGCCGTTCTTCGTCAGGACGGGCAGGCCGGCGTTGGGCATGCACAGCAGGGGGATGCGGGAGTGCCGGGTGAGGTAGCGCAGGTGCTCGCTCATCTCGGCGGGGCCGGTCGAGCAGTTCAGGCCGATCATGTCGATGCCGAGCGGTTCCAGCGCGGTCAGCGCGGCGCCGATCTCGGAACCGAGCAGCATGGTGCCGGTGGTCTCGAAGGCCATCGAGACGAGCAGCGGCACCCGGACGCCGGTCGCCTCCATGGCGCGGTGCGCGCCGAGGACGGAGGACTTCGTCTGGAGCAGGTCCTGGGTGGTCTCGACGATCAGCGCGTCGGCGCCGCCGGCGAGCAGGCCCTCGGCGTTGGCCTGGAAGCCGTCGCGCAGGGTGCCGTAGGAGACGTGGCCGAGGGTGGGCAGCTTGGTGCCGGGGCCGATCGAGCCCAGCACCCAGCGCTGGCGGCCGTCGCGGGCGCCGAAGGAGTCGGCGACCTCGCGGGCGATGCGGGCACCGGCCTCGGAGAGTTCGTACACGCGATCCGCGATGTCGTACTCGGCCATCGCGGAGTGGTTCGCACCGAAGGTGTTCGTCTCGACGCAGTCGACGCCGACCTCGAAGTACGCCTCGTGGACGGAGCGCACGATGTCGGGGCGGGTGATGTTGAGGATCTCGTTGCAGCCTTCGAGGTTCTCGAAGTCCTCGAGCGTCGGGTCCTGCGCCTGAAGCATCGTGCCCATCGCGCCGTCGGCCACCACGACACGGGTGGCGAGCGCTTCTCGGAGTGCGTCGGTTCGCTTCCGGCCCTCGGAGAGACCGGACGAAAGGGACGGGTTCGGCAACGAGGCCATGAAGGAGCTCCCTGGAGTGCGACGGCTGTCGGCTTTGCGCTTCCCATGGAAGGCGCACGCCGTCAGGGTAGCCCGGAGCACCGTCGATCAGGCATGGGCGTCCACGAGGCGGACGGACGTGGCGTGGGTGAAGACGGTGTGGAGACGGACGGAACGCGGGGCGACCACCCGTTGGCGGGAGCTCGGCGACGACCGGTAGTGTTCGACATTGCCGAACGGCAGCGGGTGGTCGCGCCGACGGTCGAAGGGGACGGAGGCAGCACGGCGATGGCACGGAACATCCAGTCGCTCGAACGGGCAGCGGCGATGCTGCGGCTGCTCGCGGGCGGCGAGCGGCAGCTCGGCCTGTCCGACATCGCCTCCTCGCTGGGCCTGGCCAAGGGTACGGCCCACGGCATCCTGCGCACCCTCCAGCAGGAGGGGTTCGTGGAGCAGGACTCGGTCTCCGGGCGCTATCAGCTCGGTGCCGAACTGCTGCGGCTGGGCACCACCTATCTCGACGTGCACGAACTGCGGGCGCGCGCCCTGGTGTGGACCGACGACCTGGCCCGCTCCAGCGGCGAGAGCGTCTACCTGGGCGTGCTGCACCAGCAGGGCGTCCTGATCGTGCACCACGTCTTCCGGCCCGACGACAGCCGGCAGGTCCTGGAGGTGGGGGCGATGCAGCCGCTGCACTCCACGGCCCTGGGCAAGGTGCTGTCCGCGTACGACCCGGTGGCGCACAGCGAGGTCCTGGAGGTCGAGCGCAAGGCGTTCACCCCGCGGACGGTCAGCGAGCTGGACGACTTCGAGGGTGTTCTCGACCTGACCCGCGCGCGGGGGTTCGCGGACGACGTCGAGGAGACGTGGACGGGGGTCGCCTCGGTCGCCGCGCCGATCCACAACCGGCGGCGCATGCCGGTCGGCGCGGTGGGCATCACGGGGGCCGTGGAGCGGGTCTGCAAGGACGGGGAACTGCGTCCGGAGCTGATCGCCGCGGTACGCGACTGCGCCCGCGCGGTGTCGCGCGACCTGGGCGCGGGGCGGTTCTGACGCGAACGGTGTTCGTGGGGCCGTACCGGCGCGTACACCGTCCGCCGGGCGGTCCGGCCGTGCGCGCCCATGGGTGGCGGCTCCGGCGCGTACACCGTCCGCCGGGCCGTTCCGCCGTGCGCGCCCATGGGTGGCGGCCCTGACGCGTACGCCGTCCGCCGGGCCGTTCCGCCGTGCGCGCCCATGGGTGGCGGCCCTGACGCGTACGCCGTCCGCCGGGCCGTTCCGCTGTGCGCCCCCGTAGCCGGCGGCCCTGACGCGTACAGCGTTCGACGGGGTTTTTCACACACCTCCCTCCCGGTTCCGTCCGGGGTGAGGTCCGGGGTCCGCAGGGATCGAGGCCGGGAAGCGGAATGCTTCCCGGCCTCCTTCGTATGCCCTCGGACGTGCGGCGACGCACCGATAGCACACAGCAATCAATAACGATCGCGTTTTCGATAACCGAACCCTTGACGAGTCGGCGAAGCGAGAGCAAGACTCGCGTCCATCGGTCGGCATTGTCGAACACCTACCGGCAATAGACGCTAAGGTGTGCCAATGCCGGGGCCGACATCGCTCTCACTCCCCGAGAGCACGAACCACCGGAGGGACCCGGGGTTCGGCTTCCCCTGGACGAAGGACAAAGGAGTCGCGGGTGTCCAGCTCCGACATCTTCATCGGCGAGACCATCGGTACCGCCGTTCTCATCCTGCTCGGCGGTGGCGTGTGCGCCGCCGTCACGCTGAAGGCCTCCAAGGCGCGAGCCGCCGGATGGCTGGCCATCGCCTTCGGGTGGGGCTTCGCGGTCATGACCGCGGTCTACATCTCGGCGCCGCTGTCGGGCGCTCACCTCAACCCGGCCGTGTCGCTCGCACTGGCGATCAAGGACGACGACTACAGCAACCTCGCCACCTACTGGGGCGGACAGCTGCTCGGCGCCATGATCGGCGCGGCACTGGTCTGGGTCGCCTACTACGGCCAGTTCCTCGCGCACCTCACCGACAGCGAGATCGTCGGCGGAGCCGGCAAGGAGGCCGTGAAGGCGGTCGAGGCCGAGGAGGCGGCCGCCGGGCCGGTGCTCGGCATCTTCTCCACCGGCCCCGAGATCCGCAACGCCGTGCAGAACCTCGCCACGGAGATCATCGGCACCGTGGTGCTGATCCTCGCGATCCTCACGCAGGGACTGAACAACAACGGCGACGGCCTCGGCGTCCTGGGCGCCCTGATCACCTCCTTCGTGGTGGTCGGCATCGGTCTCTCGCTCGGTGGCCCCACCGGCTACGCGATCAACCCGGCCCGTGACCTCGGTCCGCGCATCGTGCACGCCCTGCTCCCCCTGCCCAACAAGGGTGGTTCCGACTGGAGCTACGCCTGGATCCCGGTCGTCGGCCCGCTCATCGGCGGCGCGATCGCGGCAGGCATATACAACGTCGCCTTCGCCTAGGAGCCCCCGCTCCAGCACGCTTGGAAGCCGCGCCCCATGCACCATGAGCCGCACAGCACCGCTTTGAAGCACCGCGCCGTAAACAGCCCCTCTCCCACGGACTCCAGGAGCACACCGTGACCGACGCACACACCGCCGGCCCCTTCATCGCCGCCATCGACCAGGGCACCACCTCGTCGCGCTGCATCGTCTTCGACCGCGACGGACGCATCGTCTCCGTCGACCAGAAGGAGCACGAGCAGATCTTCCCGAAGCCGGGCTGGGTCGAGCACGACGCCGCCGAGATCTGGACCAACGTCCAGGAGGTCGTCGCCGGAGCCATCTCGAAGGCCGGCATCACCCGGGACGACATCAAGGCCATCGGCATCACCAACCAGCGTGAGACCACGCTGCTGTGGGACAAGAACACCGGTGAGCCCGTCCACAACGCGCTCGTCTGGCAGGACACCCGCACCGACGCGCTGTGCAAGGAACTCGGCCGCAACGTCGGCCAGGACCGCTTCCGCCGCGAGACCGGCCTGCCCCTCGCGTCGTACTTCGCGGGCCCCAAGGCCCGCTGGCTGCTCGACAACGTCGAGGGCCTGCGCGAGCGCGCCGAGGCCGGGGACATCCTCTTCGGCACGATGGACACCTGGGTCATCTGGAACCTGACCGGCGGTCCCGACGGCGGCAAGCACGTCACCGACGTCACCAACGCCTCGCGCACCATGCTCATGAACCTGCACACCCTGGCCTGGGACGAGAAGATCGCCGAGTCGATCGGCGTCCCGCTGGCGATGCTGCCCGAGATCCGCTCCTCGGCCGAGGTGTACGGGGAGGTCACCGGCGGCCCGCTCGGCGAGCTGCTCGGCGGCATCCCGGTCGCCTCCGCACTCGGCGACCAGCAGGCGGCCCTGTTCGGCCAGACCTGTTTCTCCGAGGGCGAAGCCAAGTCCACGTACGGCACCGGCACCTTCATGCTGATGAACACCGGTGACAAGATCATCAACTCGTACTCGGGCCTGCTGACCACGGTCGGCTACCGGATCGGCGACCAGGAGCCGGTCTACGCCCTGGAGGGCTCCATCGCCGTCACCGGTTCGCTGGTGCAGTGGATGCGCGACCAGATGGGCCTGATCCAGTCCGCCGCCGAGATCGAGACGCTCGCGTCCTCGGTCGAGGACAACGGCGGCGCCTACTTCGTGCCGGCCTTCTCCGGCCTGTTCGCCCCGTACTGGCGTCCCGACGCCCGCGGTGTGATCGCCGGCCTGACCCGGTACGTCACCAAGGCGCACATCGCGCGCGCCGTCCTGGAGGCCACCGCCTGGCAGACCCGTGAGATCAGCGACGCCATGACCAAGGACTCCGGCGTCGAGCTCACGGCGCTCAAGGTCGACGGCGGCATGACCTCCAACAACCTGCTGATGCAGACCCTGGCCGACGTCCTGGACGCCCCCGTGGTGCGCCCGATGGTCGCCGAGACCACCTGCCTCGGCGCCGCCTACGCCGCCGGTCTGGCCGTCGGCTTCTGGACCAACACCGAGGACCTGCGCGCCAACTGGCGCCGTGCCGCGGAATGGACCCCCAACATGGCCGCGGACGTCCGCGACCGTGAGTACAAGAGCTGGCTCAAGGCCGTCGAGCGGACCATGGGCTGGATCGAAGACGAGAACTGACGAGGAGTAAGAACCCGCAATGACCAGCCAGTCCACCCTGCAGTCCGTGCCTGCCCTCGGTACGCACCCGGCCTCCGGCTCCAACCCGAGCCGCGCCGAGACCCGGGAGCAGCTCTCCAAGGCGACGTACGACCTCCTCGTCATCGGCGGCGGCATCCTGGGCATCTCCACCGCCTGGCACGCCGCGCAGTCCGGGCTGCGGGTGGCTCTGGTCGACGCCGGCGACTTCGCCGGCGCCACCTCCTCCGCGTCCTCCAAGCTCCTCCACGGCGGTCTGCGCTACCTGCAGACCGGCGCGGTGAAGCTGGTCGCGGAGAACCACTTCGAGCGCCGTGCGGTCTCCCGCCAGGTGGCACCCCATCTGGCGAATCCGCTCACGTTCTACCTCCCTGTGTACAAGGGCGGGCCGCACGGCGCGGCGAAGCTCGGAGCGGGCGTCTTCGCCTACTCCGCCCTGTCGGCCTTCGGTGACGGCGTGGGACATCTGCTCAGCCCCTCCAAGGCCGCGCAGGACGTGCCCGAGCTGCGCACCGACAACCTCAAGGCCGTGGCCGTGTACGGCGACGACCAGATGAACGACTCCCGCATGGCCCTGATGACGGTCCGCGCGGCCGTCGAGTCCGGGGCCGCGGTCCTGAACCACGCCGAGGTGACGGGCCTGCGCTTCACCCGGGGCCGGGTGACGGGCGCGGAGCTGCGGGACCGGCTGTCCGGCGACGAGTTCGGCGTGAACGCCCGGCTCGTGCTGAACGCGACCGGCCCGTGGGTCGACCACCTGCGCAAGATGGAGGACCCGAACGCGGCTCCGTCGATCCGGCTGTCCAAGGGCGCGCACCTGGTCCTGAAGCGGACCTCCCCGTGGAAGGCGGCGCTGGCCACCCCGATCGACAAGTACCGCATCACCTTCGCCCTCCCCTGGGAGGACATGCTGCTGCTCGGCACCACGGACGAGGAGTACGAGGGCGACCCGGCGGACGTCTCGGTCACCGAGAAGGACACGGCCCAGATACTCGACGAGGCCGCGTTCTCCATCCGCGACCAGCAGCTCTCGCGCGACCTGATCACCTACGCGTTCGCCGGTCTGCGGGTGCTGCCGGGCGGCCCCGGTGACACCTCCAAGGCCAAGCGCGAGACGGTCGTCACGGAGGGCCGCGGCGGGATGCTGTCCGTCGCGGGCGGCAAGTGGACGACCTTCCGGCACATCGGCCGAACCGTCATGAAGAAGCTGGAGGCGCTGCCGGGTCACCCGCTCGGCGAGGACTTCGAGCCGGTCTCCGCGCTGCCGAAGCGGATGCCGCTTCCCGGCGTGGCCAACCCGCGCGCGGTCGCCCACCGGCTGCTGGTGGACGGTCCGGCGCCCGGTCCGCGCATGGCCGCCGACACGGCCCGGCATCTGGCCACCCACTACGGCTCGCTGGCCTTCGACATCGCCCGGCTGGCGAACGAGAACCCGGCGCTCGCCGAGCGGGTCCACCCGGACGCCCCGGAGATCCTGGCGCAGGTCGTCTACGCCCGGGACAACGAGTGGGCCGAGACGGCGGACGACGTGCTGCGCCGCCGTACGACGCTGACGATCCGGGGTCTCGCCACGGACGAGGTCCGCGGCAAGGTCCAGGACCTGCTCGACGGCAAGTAGACCTCCACGGACGGGTGAGGGGCGGCTCCCACAGGGGGTGCCGCCCCTCTTTCCCGTGCGCGAGCGGCTCCCACGGGGGTGGTGCCGCCGCAGTCCCGCGCGCGTTGCGGCGCGGGCTCCGGGGCCGCCGCCCGCGCCGCAACGCTCACGGTTCCCGGCCCAGTTGGCGGACGGCGGCCGGGACGGACACGCTCGGCGGGGTGGCGGGCTCGCGTGTTTCCGGGCTCCCGACGGGGCAGTGATCCGTTCACTCCCCCGTGCAAGGGGGCTGCGGAGGTCCCCTCGGCACGCCGTAAGGTTGAGGCGTACGCGAGGGCAGATCGGAAGGAGGCGCTGGGTGATCGAGCTGGAGGGGGTTCCCGAGCTGATCGACCCAGTCATGGTGGCCGCGTTCGAGGGCTGGAACGACGCCGGCGACGCCGCCTCCGCCGCGGTCGCGCACCTGGACAGGGAATGGAAGGGCGAGGTGTTCGCGGCGCTGGACGCCGAGGACTACTACGACTTCCAGGTGAACCGCCCCACCGTGTTCCTGGACGGTGGGGTACGCAAGATCACCTGGCCGACCACGCGTCTGTCGGTGGTCCGGATCGGTGGCGAGAAGCCGCGCGACCTGGTGCTGGTCCGGGGCATCGAGCCGTCGATGCGCTGGCGCTCGTTCTGCAACGAACTGCTCGGTTTCGCGCACGAACTGGGCGTGGAGCTGGTGGTGATCCTGGGCGCGCTGCTCGGCGACACCCCGCACACCCGTCCGGTGCCGGTCAGCGGTGTCACCTCGGACTCCGATCTGGCCCGCACGATGGATCTGGAGGAGACCAAGTACGAGGGCCCCACGGGCATCGTCGGCATCCTCCAGGAGGCGTGCACGCACGCGGGCGTACCCGCCGTGTCCCTGTGGGCGGCCGTACCGCACTACGTGTCCCAGCCGCCCAACCCGAAGGCGACGCTGGCGCTGCTCAACCGCCTGGAAGACCTCATCGACCTGCGCATCCCGCTGGGCGAGCTGCCCGAGGACGCGCGGGCCTGGCAGCTCGGCGTCGACCAGCTCGCCGCCGAGGACAGTGAGGTCGCCGAGTACGTGCAGACGCTGGAGGAGGCCCGGGACACCGCCGAGCTGCCGGAGGCGTCCGGTGAGGCGATCGCCCGCGAGTTCGAGCGGTACCTGCGCCGCAGGGACGGCGGCGGTCCGACGGCGGGGTCCCCGGGCCTCGCGACGGAGAGCGGCGAGCCGGCCTCGTACCTGCGTGACACCCCCGGCGGCCGCACCCGGCCGCCGATGACCCAGCGCCCGGAGTCCGACGCCGGACAGGACGCCGAGTCCGGGGAGCAGCGGAAGGCGGCGGACCCGTCGGACGGCGCCGCCGGCACGGACGCCCAAGACCGTGCGTCGGGTGCCGAGGGCTCCTCGGGTCTTTCGGACACGCCCGGCGCGCCGGGGTCCGGGGCCGAGTCCGGAGCCGAGTCCGGGGCCGAGGACGCTCCCGACACCTCGAACGGGACGGACTCCTCCGAGGACTGAACTCCCGGCGGAGCCGCGGAGATCGAGGCCGGCGGCCGGGCCCGTACGGACCGGCCCGGAAGGGGCGGTACGCGTCACGCGTACCGCCCCTTCCGTGTGTCCGCCCGCCCGTGTGTCCGCTCTTCCGTGTGTCCGTCCTTCCATGTGTCCACCCGTCAACCACCGCTGCCGTCCCACCACATGACATCCGTCTCCACAGCCTTTGGCCTGAATTCGGCGTGACATCTGTTTCAGGACGGATTGCACACGTTGCCCAATTCAACTTGTTCTCAAACCAAGTTGGCGAATTCGGGGTGGACGGGATGCCGGGGGCGTGCCAGGTTGTGCGGCGTACGGCACACGCAGGGACCGGCACCCCAGGGATCGAAGGGAGCGGTACGCGATGACCGACCAGGTACAGCCGGCGCGCGGCCCGGGAACGACCGGGCCGGGGCCCGACGGAGCCGGATTCACCTACCGAGGGGCCGAGCAGGAGCTGATCGTCGTCGCCCGGCCGGAGGCCAGGCTGCGGGCACGGGCCGACGGCGTCCGGTCGGCGGCGGGCGCCGACGTCTCCGCCCTCGACATGTTCCTCAGCGACGAACAGCTCGTCCTGGAGCCGCTGTTCGGCGGCGAGGACCGGCTCAGGCAGTCCACGGAGGCGGGCACGGGCGGCGGACCCGACCTCGCGCTCTTCTACCGGCTGCGCGGTGCGCGCAGCCGCGCCCAGGAGCTGCGGGCACGGATCGCCGCGCTGCCGGGGATCGACGCGGCGTACGTGAAGCCCGGTGCCGTTCCCGCCTCGGAGACGGCGGCGTGGACCGGCCGGAGCGCCGACGACGGCGGGCGGCTGAAGGAGGGGGCGCCGGTCACCCCCGACTTCACCAGCAGGCAGGGCTACCTGCGCCCGGCGCCCGAGGGCGTCGACGCTTACTGGGCGTGGCAGCGGCCGGGCGGTGCGGGCCGGGGTGTCACGGTGATCGACGTGGAGGGCGCCTGGCAGCTCGGTCACGAGGACCTGGCGTCCAAGCTCGCCGGGGTCGTCGTCGGCACGCCGCACACGGATCTCGCCTGGCGCAACCACGGCACCGCCGTCATCGGTGTGATCGGCGGCGACCGCAACGAGCGCGGGATCACCGGCATCGTGCCGGAGGCCGTGACGGCGGCGGCGTCGTTCCGGGGCATCGGGACGGCCGCGGCGATCCACGCGGCGGCGGAGCGGCTGGGCCCGGGCGACGTCATCCTGGTCGAACTGCACGCTCCGGGGCCCCGGTTCGACTTCGAGGAGCGCGACAGCCAGGAGGGCTACATCGCACTGGAGTGGTGGCCCGACGACTTCGCGGCCGTCCAGGACGCGACCTCCCGGGGCATCCTCGTGGTGGCGGCCGCCGGCAACGGCGGCGAGTCGCTGGACGACGCGCTCTACGAGCGCCGGCCCGCGGAGTTCCCCGAGTGGTGGCGCAATCCCTTCAACCCCTCCAACCCGTCCTCCGGCGCGATCCTGGTCGGCGCGGGCGCGCCGCCGCCCGGCACCCACGGCCGCGACCACGGTCCGGACCGTTCACGGCTCGCGTTCTCCAACCACGGCGCCCGCGTGGACGCTCAGGGCTGGGGACGCGAGGTGACGACCACCGGTGGCTTCTGGGACCGGCCCGGCGATCTGCAGGGCGGGGCCGAGGAGATCGCCTGGTACACGGACACGTTCTCCGGGACCTCCTCCGCCTCCCCGGTGGTGGTCGGCGCCCTGGCGGCGCTGCAGGGCATGCTCAAGGCCGCGGGCCGGCCCCCGATGTCCCCGGAACGTGCGCGCGTCCTGCTGCGGACCACGGGTTCCCCGCAGCAGGACGCGCCGGGCCGGCCCGCCTCCCAGCGGATCGGCAACCGGCCGGACATCCGGGCGGCGGTCACCCGGCTGCTGCCGGAGGCGGTCGGCTCGGGCCGGGCGGAACGGTACTGGGACGAGCTGCTGCCGTATCCGCACGAACTACCGCAAAGGCTCCGGCTGTACGTGTCCGGTGCCTGGCGAAACCTCGACCACCCGTCCCCCGATGTCCGGCAGGCGGTGCACGCCGCCTTCGCGACGGGACGGCCCGATGTACGGGTCTGGTTCTCGGACGACGAGATCGTCGGCCTGGTCGTGACGGGCTGAGGACGTCGTCCCACCGGACCGGGACACAACGCAACCAACCATGGATGGAAGGTGGCACCCCGCATGAGCGCTATCCCGCAGATGAGTCAGCAGGGACAGCAGCAGTACCCGAGCACGTCGCCGTACCAGCAGCAGGGCACCGCCCCGCAGCAGCCGTTCGGTCAGCAGATGCCGATCGGGCAGCAGACGCTCATCGGTCAGCAGGCGCCCGTCGGGCAGCAGATGCCCCTCGGTCAGCAGATGTCCGGGCAGCTTCCGATCGGGCAGCAGATCCAGCAGCCCTTCGGCCGGCACGAGACCGGGCAGCAGGTTCCGCAGTACCTGCAGCAGCAGCTCCAGCAGCTCGGTCAGCAGCAGCCCTTCCAGCAACTGCTCCAGCAGCTCGGCGGGCAGCAGCAGCACCAGCAGATCCAGCAGGGTGAGCCGCTGATCCTGCCGAGCGCCGTCGAGACCCGGGCTCTGGCCATCGGCACGGCCCAGCACTTCCAGGACGTCGTGACGCCGCTCCCGGGCCAGCCGCGGGCGCTCTACCTGTTCATCGACAACGGCTGGCGCAGGCTCGTGCACCCCGACCCGGTGACCCACGACGTGGTCCAGCGGGCCTTCGCCTTCGGGCAGCAGGTCCACGGGATCTACGACACCGGCACCGGTGCCCTCCAGTCGGTCATCGTGACCCGGTAGGGAGGGGAAGCCCAGGAGAGCGAGGAGTGCCGGGCGGAGGATCTCCGCCCGGCACTCGGGTGTCCCGCGGCGCTCGTGGACCGCGGCGGGACGAGGTACTACAGGGCGACGCCGAGGAGGGCGTCGACGGCCCGCGAGACGATGCCGGGGGCACCCTCGTCCGAGCCGCCGCTCTCGTGCTGGAGGGCGGCCCAGCGGTCGACCGCGGCGAGCGCGGCCGGTGCGTCGAGGTCCTCGGCGAGCGCGGCGCGGATCTCCTCGACGAGCGCGTCGGCGGACGGCCCGTCGGGACGGGACACCGCGGCCCGCCAGTCCTCCAGGCGCGCGACGGCCTCGTCGAGGACGGTGTCGGTCCATTCCCAGTCGGACCGGTAGTGGTGGGCGAGCAGCGCCAGCCGGATGGCGGCGGGGTCGACCCCGTCACGGCGCAGGGCGGACACGAAGACGAGGTTGCCCTTGGACTTCGACATCTTCTCGCCGTCCAGCGCGACCATGCCGGCGTGGACGTACGCCTTGGCCATCGGGAACTCGCCGGTCAGCACCTGGGCGTGCGAGGCGCCCATCTCGTGGTGCGGGAAGGCGAGGTCGGAGCCGCCGCCCTGGACGTCGAAGCCCATGCCGAGGTGGTCCAGGGCGATGGCCACGCACTCGATGTGCCAGCCGGGGCGGCCGCGGCCCAGTGAGCCGCCGTCCCAGCTCGGCTCGCCGTCGCGGGCGGCCATCCACAGCATCGGGTCGAGGGGGTTCTTCTTGCCGGGCCGGTCGGGGTCGCCGCCGCGTTCGGCGGAGAGCAGGCGCATCGTGGCGGCGTCCAGGCCGGACACCTTGCCGAAGTCGGGGTCGGCCTCGACGGAGAAGTAGACGTCGCCTTCGAGTTCGTAGGCGGCTCCGGCGTCCCGCAGCCGCTCGACGAGCGGCACGATGCCGGGTATCGCCTCGACGGCGCCTATGTAGTGGCGGGGCGGCAGCATCCGCAGGGCCGTCATGTCCTCACGGAAGAGGGCGGTCTCCTTCTCGGCGAGTCCCACCCAGTCGACGCCGTCGCGCTCGGCCCGCTCCAGCAGCGGGTCGTCGACGTCCGTCACGTTCTGGACGTAGTGAACCTGCCGCTTGGTGTCGAGCCACACGCGCTGCACCAGGTCGAACGCGTTGTAGGTCGCCGCGTGACCCATGTGGGTGGCGTCGTACGGCGTGATGCCGCAGACGTAGATACGGGCGACGGGACCGGGGGTGAGGCTGACGAGCCCACCGGTCGCGGTGTCGTGGATCCGGAGGTCGCGGCCCTCACCAGGCAGGGCGGGGACCTCAGAAGACGGCCAGGCATACATGTCATGAGCCTAACCGGACGGGACTTCCGTATACGAACTGGGCGTGAACCGACGGTGTCGAGACCGTGTCGCGGGGTGGGGACGCGGCGGCGGGCTATACCGGAGGCCAGGGGATCGCGGGCCAGTCCCCGCTCGGCTCCGGGTGCTTTCCGGAGGCGAGCATCCCCTCGACCCGCTCCCGTGTGGCCTCGATCTCGGCGGGGGTGACGAGTTCGGCCAGGCGGGTGGCCAGGGGCGCGCCCGGAGCCAGGGCGTCGCGCAGGGAGGCCAGGACCTGAAGGGCCTCATCCGTGAGCGGCTCGCCCGCCCATCCCCACAGCAGGGTGCGCAGCTTGTTCTCGGCGTTGAAGGTGACCCCGTGGTCGATGCCGTAGAGGCGGCCCTCCTGCGCGGGCAGCAGATGGCCGCCCTTGCGGTCGGCGTTGTTGATCACGGCGTCGAGGACGGCGAGGCGTCGCAGCCGGGCGTCGTCGGCGTGCACGAGCAGGGCGGTCTCGCCCTCGCCGACCTCGGCGAATCCGACGGCCTTCCAGCCCTCGGCGGGCTCCTCGCCCGGTACGAGCGCGAGCAGCCCCTCTCCGTCCTCGGTGGCGGAGGGCTCGATCCACATCTGGCACATGCCCTCGCCGTACGGCCCGTCGCGCAGCACGGTGGTGGGCACGAGCCCCCAGCCGGTCGCCTCGGAGACCTCGTAGGCCGCGACCTCGCGCTGGGCGAGCGTGCCGTCGGGGAAGTCCCACAGCGGCCGTTCCCCGGCGACGGGCTTGTAGACGCAGAAGGCCTCACGGCCCTCGTAGGACACGGAGCAGTAGAGCACCGCGTTCGAGGCCTCGCGGATCCGTCCGTGTACCTTCAGCTCGCCCCGGGCGAGCAGCTCGGCGGTCGTCACGCTCCGCGGCGGTATCCGTTCTGGCGCGGACATACGTGTCCTTCCGGGTCGAGCGGGAGGCTGCACAGCGGGCAGGGGGGCCGGCCGGCGTTGACGACGTCGAGGGCCCGTTTGGCGAAGGCGCGGGCCTGGGCTCCGGTGAGCCGGACCCGGAGCATGGGCGGGCCGTTCTCCTCGTCCTGGAGCAGGCGCTCCTCGGCCTCGGCGAGGTCCTCGTCGGTCTCCGCCTCGACCTCCACGAGGGCCTGGGCCTCGACGATCATGCGCTGTTCCTCGCCGTCCCAGGCCAGCGCCATCGTGCCGACGCGGAACTCCTCCTCGACGGGGGTGTCGAGGGGGGCGGTGTCGGACACGTCGGTGGAGGCCATGGCCGGGACGGGGGCGCTGCCTCCGGTGCGTCGGACGACCTCGTCGAGGAGTTCGTCCATGCGCTCGGCGAGTGCGGCGACCTGGGTCTTCTCCAGGGCCACACTCGTCACCCGGGGGCCGGAGGATGCCTGCAGGAAGAAGGTGCGGCGCCCGGGCAACCCGACCGTACCGGCCACGAAGCGGTCCGGGGGGTCGTAGAGGAACACCTGACGGGACACGTCCTGTCTCCATTGAATCGGCAGGGGGCCGGCCGGCCTCGTCGGCCCGCGTCGGCTGAGAACGGTTGACAACTGCTGTGCTGGTTCGACCGCTTCACCCTACTGCGGCCGACGATCACGGTGCGCCCGCACCGCCCCCGACCGGTGCGTCGCCGTCCGGGGTTTCCTCGCGCGGGGCCAGGGAGGCGAGATCACCGGTGTCCCCGAGCCGCACGAGAAAGGGCCTGAGACGGGTGTAACGGATCGCGGTGATGGAACACGGTTCCACAGAGATCCGCTGAAAGAGGTCGAGATGAAGTCCGAGTGCGTCGGCCACGAGCGACTTGATGATGTCGCCGTGCGAACACATGAGGTAGACGGCGTCGGCTCCGTGGTCGCGCTCCACGCGCGCGTTCCACTCGCGTACCGCTTCGGCGGCGCGGGTCTGCATGGCCCGCATCGACTCGCCGCCGGGGAACGCGGCGGCGGACGGATGTGCCTGGACGACGTCCATCAGCGGCTCGTCCTTGAGCTCGGCGAGCTTGCGGCCCGACCAGTCGCCGTAGTGGGCCTCCCCGATGCGTTCCTCGGTGTGCACGGGGACCTCGGGCCGGGCCTCCAGCAGCGGCTGGACGGTCTCCCGGCAGCGCTGGAGGGGGCTCGTGACGACCTCGGCGAGCGGGAGTCCGGCCAGCCGGCCGGGCAGGGCCGCGGCCTGCTGCGTACCGCGTTCGTCGAGCGCGACGCCGGGCGTCCAGCCGGCGAGGAGTCCCGCGGTGTTGGCGGTGGAGCGTCCGTGCCGGACGAGGATCAGGGTGGGCATGCGGCCCAGCGTAGACGGACGGCCCGGGAGGGCGGCGGGCCCTGTGGAAAGCGGCCCCCGGTGTGCGGCGGGGCCATGACGGCGGGAGAATGCGCACCGTGATCGTCGACTGCGCCATCTATCGTGACGGCCGCCGGACCGAGGGCGCCGACGACCTCTCCGACGCCCTGGCACAGTGCCGTGCCGGGGGCCACGCGTTCGTGTGGATCGGCCTGCACGAGCCGACGGAGAAGGAGTTCGACCTGGTCACGGAGGAGTTCGGGCTCCATCCGCTGGCGGTCGAGGACGCACTCAAGGCCCATCAGCGCCCCAAGCTGGAGGTGTACGAGGACTCGCTCTTCGTGGTCCTCAAGCCGGTGTCGTACGAGCCGCAGAGCGACACCGTCACCTCGGGCGAGGTCATGGTCTTCGTGGGCGACTCGTTCGTGGTGACCGTGCGCCACGGCGAGGAGTCGCCGCTCAAGGCGGTCCGGCGGCGTCTGGAGTCGGATCCGGAGACACTGCGGCACGGGCCGACGGCGGTGCTGTACTCGATCGCGGACGCCACGGTGGACCACTACCTGGAGGTCGCGACGGAGCTGGGCACCGACCTGGAGGAGCTGGAGGCGGAGGTCTTCTCGCCGCAGCTCGGCGGCTCGCGGCACACCGCTTCGCGGATCTACGCCTTCAAGCGGCAGGTCCAGGAGTTCCGCAGGGCGACGGTGCCGCTGGCGGTGCCGCTCGCGCGGCTCTCGGGCTCGGGCCTGAAGACGGCGGAGGTGCCGTTCGTCGACGACCACGCGCAGCCCTTCTTCCGCGACGTCAACGACCACCTGCTGCGGGTCAACGAGTCCGTGGAGAGTCTGGACCGGCTCGTGTCCGACATCCTGTCGGCGCATCTGGCGCAGATGAGCGTGCGGCAGAACGACGACATGCGGAAGATCTCGGCGTGGGCGGCCATGGCCGCGGTCCCCACGATGATCGCGGGGATCTACGGCATGAACTTCGATCACATGCCCGAGCTGCACTGGCTGTGGTCGTATCCGGCGGTGATCGGGGGCATGGCGGTGCTGGAGATCATGCTGTTCCGGCTCTTCAAGCGGCGGGGCTGGCTGTAGGTCCGCGCGCGGGTCAGGCGAATTCCGGTGCGGCGGTGGCGGGGCCGTTCAGCGCGCCGCGCCGCTCGGGCATCTTCAGGGTGACCATCCGGCGCCAGCCCACGGCACGCTCGTAGGCGTACACGGCGTGGATGCCCGCGGCGAGGACGGCCGCCTTGGCCCGGGACCAGCCGAGGAGGCGGCCCATGTGGGCCATCACGGCGAGGCTGACGTCCCGGTAGACGCGGATCTCGGCGAGCGCGCACTCGCGCAGGGCCCGCTGGATGGCGCGGCCGTGGCCGGCGTAGGCGAAACGCAGCAGTTCCTCGTGGCAGTAGGCGAGGTGGTTGTCCTCGTCGGCCGAGATCATCCGCACCGCGCGGCCGATGTCGGGGTGGTCGGAGAAGTGCTTGCGCAGCAGGTCCATCTGCTCGGAGGCGCGCTGCTCGGTGACCCGGCTGTGGGCCAGATAGATGACGATGTCCTGCACGGTGAGGGGCTGGTCGCTCTTGAGCTTGTCGTGCGCGAGGCCGATGCCGTGCCGCTCCAGGAGCATCGTGTAGTCGGTGTCGGGCGGCACCTCGACGGGTTCGAGGCCGCGCTTCTTCATGAGGGCGCCGAAGATGCGGCCGTGCTTGTCCTCGTCGGCGCCGTGCCGGGTGATCTTGGGGGCGAGGGCGCGTTCGTCCGCCGGGACCAGTGCGGCGATCCGGGCGTTCTCCCAGCCGCCCTGCGACTCCCCGCTGGCGGCGATGGAACAGAAGAGGCGGTACGACTCGTCGTTGTCGAGGATTTCCTGGAACAGGCTCTTGGCGGACAGCATCATTGACACCCTCTCTGCAGAGTTGTGCAGAAAACGAGTCAAATGGGTTGTCTCGGACCCGGCAACCGATGTGTCCGACAAATCCGCCGAATGACGGACGGGCTTGCGGGTCCGAGCGCGTAACCAAGGGGCCGTCGGCGCGTTGTTCTCCGTGACGGCCGTGGCGGGGAAGACCCCCGAGCCCCCACCACGGCCGCAGAACTTTTCCGGCGCCGACCGCGCCGGGGTTACGCGAGTCCGGCCCGCTCCAGGGCCTCGAAGCCGGCCCGCAGCGAGGCGAGCCGGTCGTCCAGCGTGAAGCCGGCGGGGGCCAGCGTGAGCGTGGTGACGCCGACGGCGGCGTAGGCCCTCATACGGTCGGCGATGCGGTCGACCGAGCCGAGCAGCGTCGTCCGGTCGATCAGGTCGTGCGGGACGGCCGCGGCGGCGCCCTCCTTGTCGCCGGACAGGTACTTGTCCTGGATCTCGGTGGCTTCCTTCTCGTAGCCCATGCGCCGCGCGAGCTGGTTGTAGAAGTTCTGCTTGCGGCTGCCCATGCCGCCGACGTACAGCGCGGTGTACGGGCGGAACATGTCGGCGAGCACGGGGACGTCCTTGTCGTCGCCCACGGCCAGCGGCAGGGTCGGGCAGACGTCGAACCCTTCCATCGTCTTCCCGGCCTTCTCGCGGCCCGCCCGCAGGTGCGTGAGGGCGGTGTCCTCGATGTGCTCGGCCGAGGGGAAGATCAGCAGCGCGCCGTCCGCGATCTCGCCGGTCTGCTCCAGGTTCTTCGGGCCGATCGCCGCGATGTACAGCGGGATGTGCTCGCGCTCCGGGTGCACGGTCAGCTTGAGCGGCTTGCCGGGACCGCCGGGGAGCGGCAGCGTCCAGTGCTCGCCCTCGTACGACAGCCGCTCGCGCGTCATGGCCTTGCGCACGATCTCCACGTACTCGCGGGTGCGGGCCAGCGGCTTGTCGAACTTGACGCCGTACCAGCCCTCGGAGACCTGCGGTCCCGAGACGCCGAGACCGAGGCGGAAGCGGCCGCCGGACAGCGAGTCCAGCGTCGCGGCGGTCATCGCGGTCATCGCGGGCTGGCGGGCCGGGATCTGGAAGATGGCCGAACCGACGTCGATGCGCTCGGTCTGGGCGGCGACCCAGCTCAGCACGGTGGCCGCGTCGGAGCCGTAGGCCTCGGCGGCCCAGCAGACGGCGTATCCGAGCCGGTCGGCCTCCCGGGCGACGGCGAGGTTGTCCGCGTCCATTCCGGCGCCCCAGTAGCCGAGATTGATGCCGAGCTGCATGGCCGATCCCCTTACCGATCAGTAACGTCCCTTGTGTCCGAGACCCTAGCGTGCGGGCGCCCCCGGCGGGGAGCGGCCTTCCACCGGATTTCCGTTGTCCACAGGCCCCCACACCGCCGGCGCCGGACAGTAATCTCGGCGTCCATGGAGCAGAGGCATCTCGGCCGTACCGGCCTGCGTGTTTCCCGGATCGGACTCGGCACCCTCACCTGGGGGCGGGACACCGACGAGCATGACGCCGCGGACCTCTTGAAGACGTTCTGGGAAGCGGGCGGGAACCTCGTCGACACGGCCGACGTGTACGGCGACGGGGAGGCCGAGTATCTCCTCGGGCAGCTCATGGAAGGGCTCGTTCCGCGCCGGGACCTGGTCATCTCGACGAAAGCGGGGAGCGTGCGCGAGCCGGACCGCCGGTTCGACGGCTCGCGCAGTCATCTGCTGTCGGCCCTGGACGCCTCCCTGGCCCGCCTGGGCACCGACTACGTGGACGTGTGGCACGTGCACGCCTACGACCCCGACACGCCGCTCGACGAGACCCTCCAGGCCCTCGACCTGGCCGTCGCCAGCGGCCGCGCCCGCTATGCCGGTGTGTCCAACTTCTGCGGCTGGCAGCTCGCCAAGGCCGCCACCTGGCAGCTCTCGGCACCCGGTATACGCACCCGGCTGGCCAGTACGCAGATGGAGTACTCCCTGCTGCAGCGCGGCGTCGAGCGGGAGGTGCTGCCCGCCGCCCTCGACCTGGGCGTCGGCCTGCTGCCCTCCTCGCCGCTCGGGCGCGGTGTGCTCACCGGCAAGTACCGGGGCGGGACACCGGCCGACTCCCGGGGCGGTTCGGAACACCTCGCGCCGTTCGTCGCGCCCTATCTCGACGAGACGGCGAGCAGCATCGTGGAGGCCGTGTCGATCGCGGCCGACGGTCTCGCCGTGACCCCGCTCCAGGTCGCGCTCGCCTGGGTCCGCGACCGGCCCGGGGTCGTCGCGCCCATAGTCGGCGCGCGCAACGCCCAGCAGCTCACGGCCGCGTTGTCAGTGGAGGCGCTTAGTCTTCCTGACGAGATCTGCCGGGCGCTCGACGACGTGTCGGCCCCGGTGCACCACTATCCCGATCACGACTGGAGCACGCTGTGAGCACGGAGCCCGAGACCACCCAGGACGCGGAGCCGGGGACGCCGGGCGCGAACACGGCCGACGGCGCGCCCGAGCCGAAGGGCGAGGACGTGAACCCGGCGGACGCGCGCTCCGGCGACGGCTCCGGGGACGAGGGCGGCTCCGGGGACGAAGGCGAGGGTGCGGGCGAGGGCACGGCCGCCTCGGACACCTCCGCCGAAGGGGCCGCTGAGGTCTCCGAGGCGGCCGCCGAGCTGGCGGCCCAGCGTGTGGAGCGGGAGCGGATCGAGCGCCGCAAGGCGGAGAAGCGGGCGCCGATCGAGGCCGGCGGCAAACTCAGCGGCACCGCCGCGGACCTGCTCGCGGCGGTGCGGGCCGTGGAGAGCGGCGAGAAGCCCGTGGCCACCGCCTTCCGCGAGCCCGACCCCGCGCCGCGCAGGGCCGCTCCGGAGCCAGTGCGGCGACCGCAGCCGGTCGTGGCGCCCGCGGTGCCCGCACCGGGCGCGGCCCCGGAGGCCGTCGCCGCCGTCCGTGCCGTGCTGGCCGGGGCCGGTGCCCCCGAAGCGCTCGCGGCACAGGCCGTCACCGTGCTGGGCGAGGGCGCCGAGGACCTGCTGCGCCAGGATCCCTGGCAGTTGCTGCGGGTTCCCGGAGTGCGGCCCGAGCAGGCCGACGGGTTCGCCCGGGCGCTGCTCGGCGCGGAGTGCGGCCCCGACGACGAACGCCGGGGCACGGCGCTGACCGTGTGGCTGCTGGAGCAGGCCGCCGTCGCCGGGCACACCGCGCTGGACGCCCCGGCCCTGGCAGCGGCGCTCGCCCAGCGCTCCGTCCCCGACCCGGACACGGCCGTGCAGAGCGCCCTCGCGGAGGGCGAGGCGCTGGTCTTCCAGGACGCGCTCGACACCCCCGCCCCGGCCGCGGCGGCACCGGACGACGACGCGGAGGAGGCCCAGGAGCGCCCGGTGCGGATCCTGATCGGCCTGGAGCGGTACGCGCTGGCCGAGGAGAGCCTCGCCGACGGACTCGCCCGGCTGATGAACTCCGTGCCGAAGGAGGACGGTTCGGCCGCCGACTGGGAGCGGGAAGCGGCCTCGGCACCCCGCTCGGCCGGGGAGCTGATCCGCGCGGTCGCCGCTCACGGACTGGTGCTGCACACCGGTGGCGAGGCCTCGCGGTCCGAGGCGGCGGCGCTGCTGGACGCGGCCCGGGCGCTCGGCCTGCGCGGCTGGGCCGCCGCGCACACCTCCGTCGGGCGCGACGGCTTCGCCGCCCGGCTGACCGGGCACGCACCGGCGGACGGCGCCGGGGACCGGCCCACGGGCGGCGGGGCGGCGGGAGCCGTCACGGTCGCCGGGCTCCTCTCCGGCGCCGAAGGTCCCGGCCGGGACGCGGACGGCGCCCTGGACCTGGACGTCCTGGTCGTCCTGGACGCGCCGCAGCTCGACGTCGAGACGGCGGCCATGCTCGCGGAGTCGCTGCCCGACGGGGCGCGGCTCGTGCTGAGCGGGGATCCCGGCGTGCTGTGGTCGGCGGGTCCCGGCCGGGTCTTCGCGGACCTGCTCGCCGCCCGCGCCTGCCCGCAGGTGGCCTCGCGGACCCCCGACCCCGGGCCCATCGGCGAGCTGGTGTCGGGGATCGGCATCGGCGAGCTCAACCAGGTCGAGGCGCCCGGCAAGGACGTGGTGATCGTCCCGGTGCGCGACGCGGGCGAGGCGGTCCACCGGACGGTTCAGCTCGTCGCGGACTCGGTGCCGCGCGCGATCGGCGTCCCGGCCGAGCAGACGCAGGTCATCACCCCGGGGCACGGGGGCGCGGCCGGCACGCGCGCGCTGAACACCGCGCTCAAGGAGCGGCTGAACCCCGGTCCCGGCCGCTTCGGGGGCTTCGACCCGGGCGACCGGATCGTCCACTCCCCCGCGCCGGGCCGTTCGCTGCCGGGCCGTGTGGTGCGGGCCGACGCCGAGGGGCTGCACCTGGACTGCTCGGGCACCCCCGTGGTCGTACCGAAGGAGCGGGTGGAGCAGACCGTGCGGCACGGCTGGGCACTCACGGCTCACCAGGCGGTGGGGCTGCGCTGGCCCGCCGCCGTGGTGGTGCTCCCGGGCGACGCCGCGGCGGCCCTGACCCGGCCCTGGGTCTACACGGCCTTCGGGCGGGCCGAGCGGCACCTCTCCGTCGTGCACGGGGTGGATCAGGCCCTGCCGCGCGCGGTGGCCGAGGTCCCGCAGAAGGCGCGTACGACCCGCCTGCAGGCCCTGCTGAAGGCGCAGACACCGGCGGCGGGCTGACGACCGGCGGCACCAGGCGCTCGCAGCCGCCCGGCCCGGACATGCGGGTGGCGGTCACCGGAGTCCGGTGACCGCCACCGCATGGCACGCCTGCGTGCCGGGGCGTCTCAGCGATCCGCGTCCAGCGGGTCGATCTCCGCGCCGGAGCCGAGCCCGTCGTCCAGGTCGTCGTCGTCCGACTCCTCGTCGAAGACCGCGCTGACGTCGAAGCGGCAGACGACGCGCTGCGGGTCGATCGACTCGAAGGGGGTCTCCAGCCATTCACCGGGCTCGGCCGGCTCGTCCGCGGCGGTCACCCACAGCGTGGAGTCGCCCTCCTCCAGTCCGAACTCCTTGTGCCGGCTGGCGATCTCGTCCGGCTCGAACTCTCCGAAGAGGACCCCGAGCGCGCCGTGAACGGTGCCGGACGCCGCGTCGAAGCCCTCGTCGGCGGTGGCGCCGTCCTCCTCCACCGCCTCCACCCGCTGGGCCTGGGCCAGCAGCCGCTGGGGCTCCACCACCGCGTAGTCCCGGCGGATCACCACGCTCAGCGCGTTCGGCTCCTCGGGTCCGGTGTAAGGAGGCAGCGTGTCGTCACCGCCGGGGATCTCGAAGGGCGTGACCTCGTCGTAGCGGTCGTAGAGGAGCTCGTCGTACTCCTCGGCCGCCGCGGCGAGCTCGTTGAACGCCTCGTAGACGTCCGGGTCGTCATCGCCCGTCCTGCGCTCGACCGCGGCCAGGTGCCGGTCGAGTGCGGTCTTGACAGCCTCGGCGGCGGCGCGTACCTCGGCAGCGGTGGGCTGCACAGCATCAGACATAGTGCAGACGCTATCCGTACAGGGCCTCTGCCCGCACAATAGATGCGATGCCGGAATACGAATTTGTCGACGTGTACGTACCTCGCGGGGTCTCCCGCAAGGAGACGACACGTCTGCTGACGGACCATGCCGAGTACGGACACTGGGAGTTGGACCGCCTGAGCCTGCTCCGTGACGGCAGCCGCAGAGTGCGGCTGCGCCGACGGATCATTCGCCAGGTACGCGCCACGTGGTGACGCGAGACCGCTGAACCGGTGCGGGCCCCGTCACCGCGAGGCCCGCACCGTCGCCCACGTCGCGGGAAAGGCCGTGGCGCCCCGGTCGCAGCCGTGCCGCGCAGCGATGAGTCCTGCGCGCACGGGGTCGTCTCCGCGCCCCACTCCCTGATGTGATCATCACAACGTCACCGCTCCGGGCGACGCCGTCGCGTCACGCGGCGTTGCGTGCCCGGCGGTAGAGCACGGCGCCGGCCAGCAGAGCGGCGGCCGCCGCGGGTACGGCGGCTCCGACCGGAAGCTCACTGCCCGTGTGGGCCAGCTCGGCCGCACCGTCCGTGGCCGGCGCCCCCACCGCGGCCCGCGGACCGGTCTGACCGACCTGCACGGCACCGGCCCGGTGCTTTCCGCCGCCCGCGGTGGACGTGCCCGGGTGATCCGGGGTTCCGGGGTTGGCCGGGTGACCGGGTGTACCGGGGTTGCCCGGGGTGCCGGGGTGTCCCGGCTGACCGGGGGTTCCGGGGTGGTTCGGGTGTCCGGGGTGGCCCGGGTGACCGGGTGTACCGGGGTGACCAGGGTGACCAGGGTGCTCGCAGTCACCGTCGTGACCGGGGTGACCCGGGTGTCCGGGGTGACCCGGCTGGCCGGGGTGGCCGGGCTGGTTCGGCTGGCCGGGGTGGTTCGGGTGTCCGGGCTGGTGGCCGCCCGTGGTCGAGCCGTTCGCGCAGCTGTTGCCCGCCGCCGCGTTGCCGATCCCCACGACGTTCACGCTGTTGCCGCAGACGTTCACCGGGGCGTCGACCGGCGCCTGTACGTGGTTGCCGGAGGCGACCCCCGGCGAGTGGGCGGCACCGCCGCGGGCCTGCGCGCCGCCGGAGTGGGTCCCCCGGCCGGCCTGACCGCCCTGCTTGCCGTGACCGCCGTGACCGCTCCGGCCCGCGGACGATCCGCCGCCGTGGTTGACGCAGGTGTTGCCCATGGCCGGGTTGAGCAGCCCGACCACGTTCACGGTGTTTCCGCAGACGTTGACCGGCGCGTTCACCGGCGCCTGGACCGTGTTGCCCGACAGCACGCCGGGAGAGTTCGAGGCGGAGCCGATCGCGCCCGAGTCGGCGTGCGCGGAGACGCCGGTGACCGCGAGTACACCGCCGGCCGCCGCCACGGTCATCAGGCCCTTGCGGGTGACCTGTCGCATAGCTGAATTCCCTGCCTTCAGTCCTGGGACGTGGACCAACAGTCCTTGGGACGTGGACCATCGAGAGCACGCGCACACCACCGGGCGTGCGCGGAAAGCCGGTCGGCCCCGGAGCGCATGGCGCGCACTCCGGGGCCGACGAGCTCAGACCTTCACGAAGTGACCCTCATGAGGTGACCCGTGGGATCCCCCTCATGGGATGCGGCGCGACGTCAGTGGTTGTAGCAGGTGTTGCCGAAGGCGGGGTTCAGCAGCCCGATCACGGAGACCGTGTTGCCGCAGACGTTCACCGGAACGTGGACGGGCACCTGAATGACGTTGCCGGAGGCGACGCCCGGGGACCCCACGGCGGCACCCTGGGCACCCGAGTCGGCGACGGCCAGACCCGCGCCCGCGAGAACCAGACCACCCGTGGCGGCAGCGGCGGCGACGATCTTCTTGATCATTATTCCTCCTGGTAGGCAAATGCGGTCCAAAGCAGCGGATCGCAACACCTGTAACGAGGAGGGAGTAGTAGAGCTATGGGCTTATGGTCGCATTCACTCGTCCCGGGCGATCTCCGCACGCGCGGGCGAATGCCGGCGTCAACACCCCGCACCCTCCCGGCGGTTCGGCGGGTCGGCCCGCCGATACGGGGGCGGGGTGTGCCGCCGGCGTCACGTCACGACGCGTCGATGAATCGGTCCAGTACCCGCACGCCGAACTGGAGAGCGTCCACCGGCACCCGCTCGTCGACTCCGTGGAACATGCCCGCGAAGTCCAGCTCCGGGGGCAGCTTCAGCGGGGCGAAGCCGAAGCAGCGGACACCGAGATCGGCGAAGGACTTGGCGTCGGTGCCGGCCGAGAGCATGTAGGGCACGGCACGCGCGATGGGGTCCTCGGCCGAGAGCGCGGTCTGCATGGCGTCGACGAGGGCACCGTCGAAGCCGGTCTCCAGCGCCTTGTCCGCGTGCACGTCCTCGCGCTTGACCCGGGGGCCGAGGATCCGGTCGAGGTCGGCGAGGAACTCCTCCTCGTAGCCCGGCAGATAGCGGCCGTCGACGTGCGCGGTGGCCTGGCCCGGAATCACGTTGACCTTGTAACCGGCGCCCAGCTGGGTCGGGTTGGCGGTGTTCTGCAGCGAGGCGCCGATGAGTTTGGCGATGCCGCCGAGCTTGGCCAGCGTCTCGTCCATGTTCTCGGGGTCGAGTTCGGTGCCCAGGGCGTCGCCGAGTTCGTCGAGGAAGTGGCGCAGGGTCTTCGTCACCCGTACCGGGAACTTGTGCCGGCCGAGTCGCCCGACGGCCTCGGACAGCTCCGTGATCGCGTTGTCCTTGTGGATCATCGAACCGTGCCCGGCGGTGCCGTCCACGGTCAGCTTCATCCAGTGCATGCCCTTCTGGGCGGTCTCGACGAGGTACAGCCGCAGCTTCTCGTTGACCGTGAAGGAGAACCCGCCGACCTCGCCGATCGCCTCGGTGACGCCGTCGAAGAGATCCGGGTGCTTGTCCACCAGGTGCCGGGCGCCGAACGTCCCGCCGGCCTCCTCGTCCGCGAGGAAGGCGAGGACGATGTCGCGCGGAGGCTTGCGGCCCGTGCGCATCCGCTCCCGCACGACGGCCAGCGTCATGGCGTCCATGTCCTTCATGTCGACCGCGCCACGGCCCCAGACCATCCCGTCGGCGATCTCGCCGGAGAAGGGGTGGTGGGTCCAGTCCGCCGCGTTGGCCGGCACGACATCGGTGTGGCCGTGGATGAGGAGCGCGGGCCGCGAGGGGTCCTCGCCCTCGATGCGGGCCACGGTGGAGGCGCGGCCCTTGTGCGACTCGAAGATCTGCGGTTCGAGGCCGACCTCCGCGAGCTTCTCGGCGACGTACTCGGCGGCCTTGCGCTCGCCCGGGCCCGAGTGGTCCCCGTAGTTGCTGGTGTCGATCCGGATCAGCTCACGACAGAGGTCCACGACCTCGTCCTCGCCCGTGACGTTCCTGGTCGTGCCGCTCTCGCTCACGCTGGTTCCTCCCACTGTCGCCGCTGGTGGTCTCCTTCATCCTCTCTCCGACCCACCCCTGTGCCCAAGGTGGGCCCCGGCCCGTCACACGCCGTTCACGCCGCGACGGGGGGTGATCGGGGACCCTCGAAAGCCTGGTAATGTTTCACCTGTCGCCGCGAGGGAAACCCCGCGCGACAGACACCTTGTCCGGGTGGCGGAATGGCAGACGCGCTAGCTTGAGGTGCTAGTGCCCTTTATCGGGCGTGGGGGTTCAAGTCCCCCCTCGGACACCAGCAGAGACCCCACTCCGGTGGGGTCTTTCGCGTTCCCGGGCCGCACTCTCGCCGAACGATTCGGCAGATCTTCGAAACTTTCGAACACTCAATGAGCCATACGGATCTTGATGTGTCCGTCGAGAAAACCGAGACGCCCTCCCGTGAACTGATCAACCCGTCCGAGCAGGCATAACACACTCCCATCCCCTCGTCGACGAAGGCGAATGTTTCGTTCGTCATGCCGAAACCGTTGACACTTGACAGGGCCAGTTCAACACTGTGGGCGATTCGCAGCGCGTCACCTCACGACAACGAGGAGGAAACACGCACATGACCGACGCATCCGCACACCCGCCGGGCCGCCGCAACGGTCGCCCAGGGGCGTTCCGTCACCTCAGGCTGCTCATCAGCTGCGTCTGCACCCTGCTGCTGGTCGCCGTGGCCGCGATGACCCTGCCCGGGACCGCGCAGGCCGACACGGTCGTCACGTCGAACCAGACCGGCACCGACAACGGGTACTACTACTCGTTCTGGACCGACAGCAGCGGGACGGTGTCCATGAACCTGGGCTCCGGCGGCAACTACAGCACCTCGTGGAGCAACACCGGGAACTTCGTCGCCGGCAAGGGCTGGAGCAACGGCGGACGCAGGAGCGTGACCTACTCGGGCACCTTCAACCCGTCCGGCAACGCCTACCTGGCCCTCTACGGATGGACGTCCAACCCGCTCGTCGAGTACTACATCGTCGACAACTGGGGCACCTACCGGCCCACGGGAACGTTCAAGGGCACCGTCACCACCGACGGCGGCACGTACGACATCTACAAAACGACGCGGACCAACGCGCCCTCCGTCGAAGGGACCCGCACCTTCGACCAGTACTGGAGCGTCCGGCAGTCGAAGCGGACGGGCGGGACGATCACCACCGGCAACCACTTCGACGCCTGGGCCCGCGCCGGACTGAACCTGGGCGGCTTCACCTACTACATGATCCTCGCCACCGAGGGCTACCAGAGCAGCGGGAACTCCAACATCACGGTGGGAGACGCGGGTTCGGGCGGCGGATCCGGGGGCGGCGGAACCGGCGGATGCTCGGCGGCCCTGTCCGCGGGCCAGCAGTGGAGCGACCGGTACAACCTCAACGTCACGGTCACCGGCTCCAGCGCCTGGACCGTCACCATGAACGTGCCGTCCCCG